>FR902884.1:12844-22143 GCA_000438155.1 Firmicutes bacterium CAG:95 | reverse complement strand
GTTCAGAAAAAGGGAAAGAAGATTTTGATTGGGATTGATGAAGTATCTAAATCAGAAGAAATGATTAAATTTGCATCTGAATATGGAAAATGGCTCAGAGCGGGATATCCAGTGTATTTTGTATGTACGGGGTTATATGAGAACATACAGGAACTTTGCAATGTGAAAAATCTGACATTTTTTAGAAGAGCGACAACAATAAAAACAGAGCCTTTAAATATGATAAGAATGACAGAAGTATATAGAAATAAGCTTAATATAGCCATTGATGAGGCCCGTGAAATGGCAATTATTACCCGGGGTTATGCATATGCTTTTCAGGAATTGGGAGTGTTATATTTTAAGAAATGTGATGATGAAACATTGGATGATATAATACTCAGACTTAAGACAGAACTTTATGCTTATTCTTATGAAAAAATATGGGAAGAAATGACGGCAATGGATCGTTTTCTAGCAGAACTTCTGGTTGAAAAAGAAGAGTATAAACGAGAAGAGGTTCTAAAGCTTATGGGAGATAAAGCAGGAAGTTATTCTATGTATAGGGATCGCCTGGTTAAAAGAGGTATATTGAATTCAAGACAAGGATATATTTCATTCGCATTACCTTTTTTTGCACAGTATATAAAGGAATATGGTAAATACAGCATATAGTCAGATGTGAATGATGAAAATAAGGAATAGGGTATGTTTGAAAAAGCTTATGAAGAATGCAGGCTTTGTCCGAGAGAGTGCAGGGTGAACCGGAAGGAAGGACAGACCGGGTTTTGTCAGATGGATGGGACACTGCGGGTGGCAAGAGCGGCCTTACATATGTGGGAGGAACCATGTATTTCCGGAAAAAGGGGTTCGGGCGCCGTATTTTTTTCGGGATGTAACTTAAGGTGTGTCTATTGTCAGAACTTTGATATTGCAGCCGGTACAAGAGGAAAGGAAATCAGCAGGGAGAGGCTGTCAGAAATCTTTCTGGAGCTGCAGGCACAGGGAGCAGCCAATATCAATCTGGTGACGCCGGATCATGATCTGCCGGATATTGTATGGGCGCTTCTCAAGGCAAAGGAGCAGGGACTTTGTATTCCGGTTGTGTACAATGGAAGCGGATATGAAAAGGCCGATGTAATTGCAGCATTAGAAGGTCTGGTGGACATTTTTCTTACGGACTTCAAATATATGGATGGAGAACTGGCAGGGAGGCTTTCCCATGCAGGGGATTATCCGGAGGTGGCGAAGCACGCGTTAGAACAGATGGTGAAAATAACAGGAGAACCTCTTTTTAATAAAGAGGGAATGATGCAAAGAGGGGTGATTGTCCGGCATTTACTGCTGCCGGGACATAAGAAAAATGCGAAAGCTGTTTTGCGGTATTTGTGGGAAACCTATGGGGACAGGGTTTACATTAGTCTGATGAACCAGTATACGCCGATGCTACAGCTTACTTCGCACAGCGGAAATCAGAAGGAACTGGAGGAGGCCGCACAGCAGGAGCCGCAGCTCATGCGTAAGGTAACCACACGGGAGTATGAGCAGGTGGTGGATTATGCATTGCAGCTTGGCATTACCAATGCTTTTATCCAGGAGGGAGATGTGGCGAAGGAGAGTTTCATTCCGGATTTTGATACGACCGGTGTGTAATAGATTTTCTACTGCAGCAGTTTTATAAAGAGCTACAGTAATGTGTGGAAAAAAGTTGCTTTTTTGGAGGTTATGTTGTACGATGGTTTACATAAGGAAAATATTATGAAAACCACTACAACAAAGTTGATGATCGACAGATTATAGGAGGGGTATTTACGATGAAGAAATGGACAGGATGGCGAAGCTGTCTGGCGGTATGTCTGGCATCGGCAATGCTGTTGGCACCGCTTTTGCAGACAGAGGTATATGCAGCAGAAACAGCCAATGTGCAGGGAACGGTTGCATCGGGAACGACTGCAGAGCTTTTAATGTTATCCACAAAGGATGGCAAGATGGAGATTAAGATTGACAGCAGTACCGATGTCAGTGAGGCAAGGATTCTTCTGCCGGAAACAAAGCTTTCCGTAGCAATTTCCCATGGCTCGGACGGTTACTGGCATGCAACCAAGATTACTTATAACGGAGCAGCTGTTGGAATTACCATTGATACTTCCAAGACCTCTGCCATAACAGGAACGATCAGTGATAAGACAAATGGCGATGTCCTTTATGTGGATACCGCACAGGGCGAGATGCAGATTAAGTATGACCAGACGACCAACATCAACGGATGTTCCGTACTGGTAGCCAACAGAAAGTATAACATTACCTGTGCACGTGGTTCCGATGCCTATATGCATGCGATTTCGATTGCAGATGTGTCCAATACCCAGAATAACAGTAGTAGCAGCATGGGTGGAACCTATGTAAATGGTACGGTTTCCGGCAAGACCACAAGTGATGTCCTGTTTCTTGATACCAAGGACGGAACGATGGAATTTAAAGTGGATGGAAATGCCGATACCACCAATGGCAAATGGAAGACAACAGGAACGAAGCTGACGGTATGGTTTTATCGTGGAGGTGATGCGTACCTTCATGCAAACCGTGTTGCAGAAGGTACAACGACAGGTGGAAATAACAGCAATACCACGGGTACAGTGACCAATACCTTTACGGGTACGGTTTCCGGTAAGACAACAGAAAGTGTCCTGTTCCTTGACACGAAGGACGGCACCATGGAATTTAAGATTGACAGCAATGCCAACACGATCAACGGATTGGTAACGGTTGCAGGAAACAGGATGACTGTTGGAGGATATAACGGAAATGACGGTTACTGGCATGCTTCTACCCTGACCGGGGAACGTGGCAGCAGTTCTGCATCTGTGAACACCTCTGCAACGATTACCGTAACCGGAACAGTTTCCGGTAAGTCTACAGAAAAGGTTTTGTTCCTTGACACCAATGGCGGAACGATGGAATTAAAGCTGGATGCATTAAGAAGTGTCAACAACTGCAAGGTTTTTGTTGTTGGAAAGAAGCTTACCGTAACCTGCGGATCCGGAAATGACGAGTACTGGCATGCACTGGATATTACTGCATAAAAACGATAAAAGATAATATGGGATGTGTCAGATTCCCATATTATTATAATAAATAAGAATAGGGATAAACCAATCGGAAAATAACAAAAATCCGATATGGTTTGTCCTTATTTTTTCCTTGTTTTCAATACATTACGGGGATAGAATATAATTAAATAAAACCACTCATTGGGAGGGAAGAATATGTGGATTAAAGGAAACTACAGACGAAATTTAATGGACATGCATATTGATGACTGGAATCCGGAGTTTCTTTCAAGGATCAATGTGAAGGAGTATGTGGAAGCCCTGAAGGATGCATGGGCGCAGACCTTATTACACTGGCTTCCATGCTTCGAATTCCGGTTGTTATGCACAACGTGGAAGAAGAGAGGATCTTCCGCCCGCATGCATGGGGAAGTTTTGGAACCAGGGATACCGAAGCTGCGGACATGGCTGCATGCAAGGCTTACGGACCGTTGTACGGTTAACAGTAAAAGGAAAATCACGGGAGAATTTTTTGAACAACAATATACTATCAATGGTTAGAAGCAAGGGTGGATTTCAGATATCCAATTTATATGATTGCTATAATTGGGATTTATTTCAATTAGAAATGATTAGTTATAAAATGAGAATAATTTAGGGAGCCTTATGAATGAAAAAAGTTTTACAAAAATTCAGTCAATTTTATAAAAATTTGCCTATTGCAAAAAAGATGGCTACTACTATAATATTTATTCTTGCGTTTTTTTTGTGTGCTGTCACAGGATTGATCACGGTCATATTTTCTAAAATGCTTATATCTAATAATTCTGAAGCATCAAATCGGAATTTGGAGTTAGTCAGGCTTAGAATGAATGATCTTTTTGTTAATACAGAAATGAATTCTGGTATTGTGGTATCAAATTATTATATTCAAAAGGCTTTAAACACTTCAAATTATTACACACGCTATCAATATGAACCACTTATTCGGAGTATCCTCGACCCGATGACGATATCTAAATCTTACATTAGTTCAATCGTTATATATTGCAATGACGGCTATGCCATTGCTTCCAGTAATGTAAATTATTCAGATAATCTGACTTTTACTTATGAAATAGATGATCGAATTCTTGATTGTCCCATTATTAAACTTTCTTTACAGCCACTTGTGGAAAATGCGATCTATCATGGAATAAAACCAAATGGAAAACCTGGGATTATTTCCATTGAAGGAGGGTATGTTGGCGATAATATTTTTGTTTCTGTGAAAGATAATGGGGTAGGTATATGTAAAGATCAGCTGATGGAGATAAAGGACTCAATAGATAAGCATCATTTACGGGCTGGGTTTGGTATAAGCAGTGTAAATGACAGAATTAAGCTGCATTTCGGAGCTGAATATGGGCTCAATATTTATAGTACATATGGATGCGGCACGGAGATTAGAATTATTCTACCATCAAACCATGCATAAGAATGTGAGGGAATGAATGTATAAAATACTAATTATCGATGATGAAATATTAATAAGAGAATTGATTAAAAAGAGTATTGATTTTAATGCTTTGGGATTTGAAATTGTGGGAGAAGCCAAAGATGGCCGACAGGCTATGGAAATGATAGAAGCATTACATCCAAATTTACTCTTATTGGATATTAATATTCCTATTATCAATGGGATTACATTAGCTCAAAGTGTAAATAAGGAATATCCTGAAATACAGATCATTATCTTAACCGGATATTCCCAATTTGATTATGCCAAAGGAGCAATTGAAGCGGGAGTGCTTGATTACCTGCTTAAGCCTTTAAATAACAGTGAATTTATCAAGGCACTTAGCAAAGCAAAGGATGTTTTATCTAACCAGAACCAGATAAAAAAAACGATATCTGATTATCAGAATCAGAAATTACGTCTGGATAAAAAAGAATTACTTTTAAAGCTGATAGAAAGTTCTGAAAACTATAATTCCTTAGATTTATACCCACTAACGCAGACTGGGATTCATCCTGACGCCGGTACGTTTCAAATAGCGACCATTCTTATTGATCGTCTGGAAGAACTTTTCGCTCCCCAATTAGAAAAGGAGCTTTGGAAATTTGCAATTTCCAATATCGCGCAGGAAATTTTGGAAACATCTTTTACAAGCATTCTATTTCAGGACTTTGATAATCATATTGTTGTGCTGACTGCCTTGGATAACGCTGATTCGGTTAAAGTGTTTGCAACGTCCTGTCACCATATTTGTCATGCTGTTCAGAAAACTTTAAACTTTACTGTAACTTTAGGAATATCCGATCCCTTTCAGGGATTATCCATGATGTCAGATGCCTATCATGAATCAATACAGGCATTGAAGTGGAGGTTCTTATTAGGAAATGCACGCTGCATCTATCAGGATGAGGTACCAACGTTATTGGATGATCTTCCTCTACACCATACAGTTTCTGGAAATCTTCTGCATGAATTACGTTCTGGTAATTATGAAAATGCTTATAATCAGGTAGAGATTTTGCTTTCTTATCCACGGACACGGGAGGAGATGGTTTTTCAGGCAATACGGATTTTATCTGATCTTGGGCAATGTTTGAAAGAAAAGCAAATACAGGAATCTGGTTTTAAGTTGGATAAAATGCTAAATGAGTTACTGGCTTTTGAACTTGGTGTTGACCTGAAGCATTATGTATTAAATTGTTTTTTGGAAGCTGAAGAATTGCTTTCTAATTTCTCTGAAACGAAGCAGGGTCTTATTGTAAATGATGCAAAACGATATATAGAGCAAAATTATATGGATAATACACTCTCTCTGTCTAAAATAGCCAATGCATTATTTGTAAATTCATCTTATCTGAGTCATTTGTTTAAACAGGAAAGCGGAAGTAATCTCAGCGATTATTTAACACGGGTAAGATTAGAGAAAGCAAAACGGTTGTTGGATGATAATCAAGCGCAATACTCGTTATCATCAATAGCTGGCATGGTTGGATATAAAGATGAATATTACTTTAATAAATGTTTTAAGAAGTTATACGGAATATCTCCCAAAAAATATGTTGAGCATAAGTAGGGATATTCCTGTTCATAAGACTATTCTGAAGAAGAAAAGTCCCTCCCCCCTTATGAATGGGGGAGGGCACATAGATATTTTTTACTACCCTTGTATTTGCGGATTTGCCAGAAAATTAGTCCAGATGGAACTGTGGTACCTGGATTTCTTTTCCGTTTTCCATTGCGGAGCGATGAGCACAAATACCAACACCGGTCCAGTATGCACCAAGTATATCGTCAGGAACAGGTTTGCGATTCTCGATGATTGATCTAATGAACTCATGAACCATGTGAGGGTGTGATCCGCCATGTCCGCCTCCTTGTGTAAAGGACAGGTGGGTGTTTTTTACGTTGTATACGGTTTCTTTGGTGAATTTTGATATTTCGGGTGGAAGCAAGTGCGCGTAATCAGGAATACTGACGCGGGCTTTCGTGATTTCACTTCCACGGCTATACTGTTCGGCGTTTCCGTCTATATCATACATTTCATTGTATTCAAGCTGACCTGTGCGTGTAAAAATAACCGGATCTTCATCGTCAAGCTGTTGCCATTCAAAACTACGTTTTTCACCATAAACCCTAAAACATTCGGCGTAACTCCTGGCAACACCGTAGAGGAAGCGTTCTAATTCGATAGTAACATCACAATCTTTAAGCGATACCAATGCAGATTCGAATGCAAAAGGACTTTGATAGTTTGATTCTAATTCTGGACGGATTTTACCGGAACCCTTAGCATAAACCTTTTCTGGATACGCACCTAAGAGCATGAGGCATGGACCGATGGCATGAGTCGGATGCATAAGTGGAGGAAAGCCATTCCAATAGGACGGCCACCCTTCCATATCTTGATAATGAGCGCAGGACATATACTGAATTTTTCCAAAATCACCTTTATCCATAAGTTCTTTAACATAGAAGTACTCTCTTTGAAATACGGTAGTTTCTAAAAACATGTAATTTTTGCCGGATTTTTTTCGGGCGGCGATGACCTGATGGAGTTCATCAATGCTCATTCCCATTGGAATAGTACAGCCGCAATGTTTACCTGATTCCAGAACCTTTATGGATAAAGGAGCATGGGTGGATGGTGGTGTAACTAAATGTACAGCGTCAATATTGGGATTATCCAATACTTGCTGAAGGTCGGTGAAACAGTTCTCATCGGGAATGCCATAGCGTTCTTGAACAGTCCTTAACAAATTTACATTCGTTTCCACAAGAGTAAGGGATTCCACATCAGGATGTTCCAGATAGATGGGAACAAATTCAAGACCAAAACTTAATCCTACAATTGCAACATTCAATTTTTTCATAGACAAAATTCCTTTCGTTAGAGTATAGTGTTTTATATGTACAGACTTTAGCAGTAGAGTTTGTCTGAAGCAATGGAAGAAAGGGAAAATATGGAAAAAAAGGAAATTTAAATAAAGATTTTTCGTTCCTCTTTTTGAAAATGGAACGAATCATTTGAAGGGATGGTGATGGATTTACAAGATGATCTGGTATGAAATAAAGTCACTGATATCAATAGATGAATTTGATAGAATCGTTACCCGGAACCGTCATCCTGATCGAATAATGAGCTTGTGGACTTTAGGGATTGTGGTGCAAGGAAGCCGGAGCATAGAAGTACAGGGTATACAGATTTCTGTAAAGAGAGGGGAATATTTTTTGCTTCCGCCTGGAGTTTTGCAGCGGGGTGTTGAAGAAGAATGGCATGATGTGTACTATTTTCATTTTAATATGGACTGTAAGAGGGTCGATAAAATAGAAAAATGTCAGAGAGGAAAAATGTGGATCTCCTTAAGCGGCAAACTTCCTGTGGATATAGATATCATATCTTTAGTTGTGACCTGGCACAGAGATTTTAAATTGCAGTATTTAAGCAGTGATACATTAAAAGCATATTTAGCATCTATTCTCTATAGTTTGAGTGTAGCTTCAATGAAGAAGCAATACAGCAAAAATCAGAATAGCATGGTTGCAGAACAGATTTTACAATGTGTTGTGGATCATATAGAAAAAAAACATAGTGCATTGGAATTTGAAACCAGTTTTGGTATGAGTTATCGGAGATTAAATTCTATTTTTAAAGACAGATATGGCATTACGATTCATCAATGTGTATTGGAAAAGAAGATGCAGCATGCATTGCATTTATTGATTATGGGAGAAAATATTGCGAACGTTGCAAGCGCATGTGGATTTGAAGATTACTTTTATTTCCTAAAAGTATTTAAGAAAATCTATGGGATGACGCCCAAAGATTGCCAACGGCAATATTTCACAGACAACAATCAGACAAATTGTTAAGTGATAAAAAGAGACTGACGGATGTTGGTCTCTTTTTTCATAGACAAGTACAAGCAAAAAAATTACAAATCTAAAAATATTTTGAAAGAGCATGTAGGAAAATATAGAATTAACAAAAAAAAAAAGAATTCTGCTAAAATAGTTTCATTGAGGGAAAGGATAGGATGTGCTGTAATGGTGTTAACAGATAATTCGAATTATTTACAATGACTAGTGACTTTCACAAATACCTGATTTAAAGAAATGGAAGAGAGGGAAATTATGAAAAGAAAAATTATTTCTGTATTACTTACAGCATGTTTGTCAATTAGCTTATTGGCTGGCTGCGGGGGAAATGCTTCTAAAACTGATGATTCACAAGTAAAGGAGGAAAGCTCCGATACTGCGACGCAAACAACTGATACTGCTCAGAATGAAGATCCTGAGGTAACTATTACTGTATTAACGAGGTATGCCGGAAGTGATGTACAGGCACAGTGGCTTCAGACGATGATGGAGAAGTTTTCTGAGCTGCATCCTAATGTAACCTTCCAGGATGATTCAGTAGCTGATGAAGCTGCATACAATAACAAATTAAAGACCGCGATTGCAACTGGAAATTTACCCAATATGTGGATGCAATATGGAGCTGCATCATTGGTAGAATATGCTAAAAACGGCTTGGCAATGGATTTATCTTCTTTACTGGAAGATACGGAATTTACTTCCGGATTGGCAGATCCAACATTATCCTCTTATGACCTGTCAGGTTATGGAGTTGATGGAATTTACGCATTGCCATTTGCTATGCAGCCGGAAGTGATTTTTTATAACAAGGATTTGTTTGCCCAGGCAGGGATAAACGAAGTACCGGAAACGATGGAGGATCTTTTTGCTGCATTTGATAAATTAAATGCAGCAGG
>FR902884.1:8217-12824 GCA_000438155.1 Firmicutes bacterium CAG:95 | reverse complement strand
CAGCAGGAATTACACCTATGGGAATGGGTGCAAAGGATACCTGGAGACTTGGGCATTTTTATAATTGTATTGCATACAAAAAAGTAGGTGTTGACAATATTAAGAAAATAGGTGCAAGAGAAGCAAAATGGACAGATGAAAATATGGTTGAAACATTTGAAATTTTGAAAAGCTTTAAAGACCGGGGGGCCTTTGAAGAAAATTTCGAAGGAATTGACTGGAGTACAGAGAATGCAAATTTTCTGAGTGGAAAATATGCCATGATTTGTGTTCCGCTCTGGTTCATCCCAAATGCAGAGGCTTCGGAAATTGCAGATTCGTTAGATTTTTTCCCGATTCCGTACTTTGAAGATGCTGAAGATTATAAGGATAATGCTGCTGTTTATACAGATGCACATGTGTATAACGGAAAATTGGAGGGATATGAAAAAGAGATTACGCTAGAGTGGGCCAAATTTACACATAGTGCATATTCAGAAGAAGTACGTTTGAAAGTTTGCAATCAATTACCGGGCAGATCTGATGTCAATATCGATGGTTACGAAATGAGTCCACTCATGAAAAAGGCACTTGCACTTAATAATGAGCTGACAGCATATGGAGGAGATGTTTTTGAATATGATGAAATAACATCCATGCAGGACGTTATAAGAAATTCATTAGTAGGAATGATGCTTGGAACAACACCGGAGGATACTGCTAAGACGATTCAGGCTGAAATAGATAATAATCAGTAATAAACAAGAGGATGTTGCCGCCCGATGAATTGCTGCCTGCACGGTTTCACTGGGCGGTTATCCATATCAAGAACGGAGATGATAAGGATGGAACAATACCGTCGCAATAAAAAAATCATATTTGTATTTTTGCTTCCGGCACTTTTGGTTTATATCATTTTTGAGTGTATTCCTGTATTGCAATCATTTTATTTTTCCTTTTTTGAATGGCCGGGAATACAGGGAGTTCCACTTAAATATGTGGGAATAGATAATTTTGTCGCTCTTATTAAGAATACACAGTTTCATCAGGCAATGAGGAATATTCTTCTTTTTGTTTTTGTTGGATTGTTAACGCAGCTTCCAATTGGCTTTTTCTTTGCTATTCTTTTGTATTATACAAAACATGGTCAGAAATTCTTTAAAGCAGTTTATTTTATACCGATGATTTTGCCGGTTACAGCTACAGGATTGTTATGGCAGTTTATTTTAAAACCAAACGAAACGGGTGTCCTTAATAATCTTTTAATGAAGCTTGGAATGGAAAATCTTTGTACTGGGTGGTTGGTGGATTCTAAAACTGCAATGATTTGTATCATTTTGGTTACTACATGGGCCAGTGTTGCATATTACATTGTGATAGGATTGGCAGCCTTGAATTCCATACCGGAGGATATTTTGGAATCAGCTACAATCGATGGTGCAAATACATGGAAAAAGGTAATATATATTATGATTCCTATGATTTGGGAATCTATAAAAATATCAGTAGTAATGATCATAACAGGCGTATTGAAGGTGTTTGATATGGTTTTTGTTATGACAGAAGGTGGACCGAATGGATTAACCCATGTACCAGCAACATTGTTATATAGTCAGGCATTCAAGTATAACCATTATGGAATTGGTAGTGCAATATCAACAGTTATGTTTCTGATGAGTCTTGCACTTACTATCATTTCTTTAAAAATTATGAATAGGGATGACGAGAAAAAAGGGAAAAGGAAAGGAGGGAGTAAGGTTTGGAGATAAGTTCAAATAGTCATGCTATAAGAAAAAAAAGGGTGCGAGGAATAATGTTGTATATAGTTTTAAGCATTTTTGCTGTTATTTGTCTGTATCCGGTTTTTTTTACATTGACTTCTTCCTTAAAAAATAATACTGAAATTTTTACAGAACCTTTTTCATTGCCGCGTACTCCACAATGGGAAAATTATGTCAGGGCGTGGACAATTGGAAAGATGGGGGTTTATTTTAAAAACAGTATTATTTTGACAGCGGCGACGCTATTTGTCAGTGCTATTATTGGATCTATGGCAAGCTATATTTTGGCGAAATATACATTTAAAGGAAAAAGCTTTGTGTATATTTTATTTCTGGCAGGTATGATGATCCCCATACAAACAGTTATCATACCACTTGCTTTTACATTTGGAAAATTGGGAATCGTCGATAATTTTCCAGTATTGGTATTGTTATATTCAGCCTTTTGTCTTTCTATGACAGTTTTCATTGTTACTGGATATATGAAAGGATTACCAGACGAATTGGAAGAAGCGGCTGTTATGGATGGAGCAGGGCATGGAATTGTTTTCTTTAGAATTATACTGCCATTGTCCATGCCTGCCATTGCTAGTGCATCTATTTTTAATTTTGTTTCTGCCTGGAATAATCTTTTATTTCCGTTAGTGTTTATCAGTAAAGATAGTATGAAAACCATTTCTATTGGTTTATTGTCTTTCTTTGGGGCATATACGTCAGATTATGGTGCAGTAATGGCAGCAATTGGAGTTAGTATCATTCCACCAATTATCATGTACATACTGCTTCAGGAAAAGATGGAAAAAGGATTGACAGCGGGTGCTGTGAAAGGATAGGGCATAAGCAAAATAAAGAGTAATGTTTCAGAAAGGATTAATAAATTAATGAAAGGTTTAATAACTGATGGAAAAGGAAATGTTTTATTAAAAGATGATATTCCAAAGCCGGACATAGGAGATTATGATGCATTGGTGCAGACGGTTGGATGTGGAATATGTAATGGGACAGAGTTAAAAATCATTGATGGTCACTTGAAAGGATTTTCTACTTATCCGGCAGTATTAGGACATGAGGCGGTCGGAAGAGTTATTGAAACCGGAAAACGGGTAAAGAACTATAAAGTAGGAGACCTGGTTTTACGCCCAGGACTTTGTAATAATGATAAATATTATTCCCTGTGGGGGGGATTCGCAGAATTTACAACGGTGGCTGATTGTATGTCTATGGAAGAAGATGGTATAGCCGTAGAGGATGTCAGTTTAAAATCCAGAATTGTTGTACCTCCCTTTGTGAATGAAATTGAGGCTCCCATGCTTATTACTTTAGAGGAAATCTATAGTGCTGCAAAACGTCTTGGTGTATGTGAAGATATGCGTATAGTGATTATGGGTTGTGGACCGGTGGGCATAGCAATGGCTAATTTTTGTAAAATATTAGGTGCAAAATTCATTTTGCTTGGGGGACATCATGAAGCCAGGATGACTAAAGCTTTGGAGGTAGGAGCTGATGTGGTAGTTAATACACATACGGAAGATATTGTAGAAAAGGTTCATAAGTACATGGGTGCAGCTGATTTGTATATAGATGCAGTTGGAAATGGAAATACACTCAGCCAGGGGCTCAGATGTATTAAGCCAGGCGGTACGATTGGAATTTATGGAATAGGATTAAAGAATGATCAGATGATTGATTGGGAGCATTCGGATTATAGCTGGAAAATCCATTCAGTTCAATGGCCTGATTACAGCCATTTGATTACAATTCAAAAGGATGTCTTAAATTATGTAAAAGAAGGAATGGTTAATTTGTCTGATTATGTGACACATAAAATTCCGATAGAGCATTATGAAGACGGCTTTGAATTAATAAGAAAACGTCAGGGCTTAAAAATAGTTTTAACATTTTAGGGAGAAATTGGCTGATGGGAAATGTATTATCGTTTGAAAAGTATAAAGAACAATTTTATGCAGAATTTGATGAATACTATTCGACATATCCGATTGATGTTGAAAAGGAAATAGGAAAACTGGATAAGGAAAAAAGAGATGAAAATCCATGCACGGAAAAAAGAAAGGTTTATGAATTGGCAAGAAAGTGTAAGGTACATGTTTTCAGAAATTTTCCTTTTTACTTTGAATTGTGCACAGGAAGGGCAAGAAATGGGCTGACAGCTTCGTTTCCACCGGAACCTGGCATTGGTGGCGAAATGATGCGGGAAAACAGAGAAATAGAGCACGATTTTTTTTCATTTCGAGATTATTATAAGGAGCTCAATGTATTTATCTCGTTCTTCTTTACGGATTTTGCTCATCATTGTATCGGATATGAAAAAGTTCTTAATTATGGTTTAGACGGCATCATTGCACAGGCGGAGTTAAAAAAAGAGCAGATTGAGGGTGAATCGGAAAAGGCATTTTTAGAAAGCGCGATTTATGGATGTGAGGTGTTAAAAGAAATTGCACAGAACTTTTCTACAGAAGCCCTCAGTCTGGCAGATGGTGAAAGTAATGAGGAGATTAGAAAAAATTTGATGACCATTGCTGAAACAGCAGCACAAATTCCGGCAAAGCCTTCACAAACATTTTATGAAGCGTTGAATACCATATGGTTTATGCGCGAAATTGTCATGGGAATGGAAGGCATTGGGATTGCAATTATAGGCCATTTTGACAGGCTATTATATCCGTACTACAAAAAGGATATAGAGGAGGGCAGGTTAACAAGAAATGAAGCAAAGGATCTTTTGGCTTTTGCACTTCATTTGACAGATGCAAAATGGGATCTGAGAAATCATCCGCCGGATGGTGGTGCCAATACGGCCATGACCATCGGAGGATGTAGGAGGGATTG
>FR902884.1:0-8199 GCA_000438155.1 Firmicutes bacterium CAG:95 | reverse complement strand
GCAGGAATGGAGCGCCTGTTTATAATGAAGTGACTCAAATGATATTGGAAATATTTGAAGAACAGGAGCTGGTAAACCCGAAGCTTCAGGCAAGAATTAGTCATAATCATTCAATGGAGTATTTCGAAAAATTAGGAAAAATTATTGCAAAGGGTAAGAATGTTCTCTCCATTTTTAATGACGAAATACTAATTCCGGCAAATGTACGACAGGGAAAGGAATTGGTAGATGCCAGATTATATGTTGCTGGAGGGTGTCAGGAACCACTTTTAAGTGAAACAGAGATAAACTGCCGTGCGTATATCTATGTAAGTTTGCCGAAACTTTTATTACTCATTTTAGGTGTCGGAACCCAAGATTTCTGGATACACGAAGGTATTGAACAACCCAATGTGCATACTTGTTTGAATTATGCTGAGTTCTATTCCTGCTTTGTTGGAAAAATCAGGCAGATTATTTATCAGGTGGCAAAGTACTTTAACCAATATGAAAAAATGTGGTATGAGTATAATCCCTGTCCATTATATTCGGCTACGATAACCGGATGCATTGAAAAGGCAAAGGATATGACGCAGGGAGGGGCAAAATACAATACATCCAGTTTTTCTCCTGTGGGATTTGGTACTTTGGTCGATTCTTTGTTTGCAATCAAAAAAGTAGTTTTTGAAGATAAGGATATGACGCTGGATGAACTGATAAAATGTCTGAATAGTAATTTTTCTGACTGTGAAAGAACAAGGGCTTTTTTGACATACAAAGTAGACAAGTGGGGGAGAGACAGCGGAGAAATCAACCAGCTGGCTTCAGAAGTATCTGAGGATTTATCACAGATATTTTCAGGTATTCCCAATTCGCGTGGCGGGTGGTTTGAAAGTTCTCTGTTTTCAAATACCGGGTATGTTTCTTTGCGTAACACAGAGGCTACACCGGATGGAAGAAAGCAAGGTGATATATTATCCAGAGGAATGGGACCGAGCGAAGCAGTTGGTCCGACAAATATCAGCCGGATCATGGAAGGACTGGATAAGCTGCGTATGGAAAACTATCCTGCATCAGCAGTATTATATTTGGATTTTCCATTTTCTCCCAATAATATGGACAGCACTATTTTTTCAGCAGTTGTTCGCAGCTTTTTGGATATGGGAGGTAATGTGGTTGATTTCAATATTACAGATTCCGGAGTTCTTGAAGAAGCGAAGAAAAATCCGGAAAAATATAAAAATCTGATTGTAAGGGTTTGGGGATTCAGTGCATACTTTACGGCATTAGATGAGGAACTTCAAAATGAAATGATTAACAGAAACCGTGCACATTAATGATGAAAATCGGTTTTATATAAACTAGGAAAGTATGGGATATAGTGGATGCAGGGAACAATATTTAACATACAGCATTTTTCTATTCATGATGGTCCTGGCATACGTACAACGGTATTTTTCAAGGGATGTAATTTAAAATGTGCATGGTGTCATAATCCAGAATCGCAGAGTGCCATTCCTGAATTAATGTTTCATGAAAAAAAGTGTATTGGATGTGGTGCATGTGTAGATATCTGTGAAAGAAAGGCACGCCGGATTGCAAATGGCCAGTTGATACATTTATCTGATATTTGTACAAATTGTGGAAAATGTGCAGAAGTATGTTATTCAAAGGCATTAGAGATTATAGGACAAAGATATACAGATGAGGATGTTATGGAAGAAGTTATGAAGGATGCTCATCTGTACAATAACTCTGGAGGCGGCGTCACATTTTCAGGCGGTGAAGCTATGCTACAAATTGATTTTTTAGAAGAGTTATTAAAGAAATGTAAAGCAATGGAAGTCAGTACTGCTGTGGATACAGCAGGTAATATACCATGGGAATATTTTCAAAGGATTTTACCATACACAGATTTATTTTTATATGATCTAAAGATCATGGATTGTAATCAGCACCAAAAGTTTACAGGTGTGGATAATGGACGAATACTTACAAATTTAAACAAATTAAAGAAAAATTCTCCTATATGGGTTCGTATTCCATGCATTAAAAATGTTAATGACTCTGACAAGGAAATAGAAGCTTACTGCAGGTATTTACAACATGCGGACAACATCCAGAGGATAGAGTTGATTCCTTATCATTCTTATGGGGAACATAAATATAAAATGCTGGGCAAAAGTGTTCAGAACTTTATGCCAATGGATAAACAGATATCACAAGTTTTACAGAAAAAGTTAGAAGCACAGGGATTTCAGGTAATCAATTATTGTTAAGGGTATATTCTCTGTATATAAGAGAAAATAATGCATAAGGCAAGGTGGATGATATGGGAAAAAAAGTGATTGCAGCTGGGCATATATGCTTGGATATTACACCTGTTTTTTCGAAGGCTGGTAAAAAAACAATGAGCAGCATCTTGCAACCGGGAAAATTGATACAAATGAAGGGAGTTGATGTACATACAGGCGGTTCTGTAGCTAATACGGGTCTTGCTATGAAAATATTAGGTGCGGATGTCACTCTTATGGGAAAAATAGGCAAGGATGCCTTTGGTGATATGATCCATAATATTCTGAAAGAATATAAAGCGGAAGAGGGGATGCTGGTTATGGAGGGAGAATCTACTTCTTATTCCGTTATTCTTGCTGTTCCGGGAATTGACCGTGTTTTTTTACATAATCCAGGTGCAAATGATACCTTTCAGGCAGATGATGTTCCACAGAAAGAACTGGAAAACGCTTCTTTGTTCCACTTTGGCTATCCGCCATTGATGAAGAAGATGTATGAACATCATGGGGAAGAACTGCAAAAGCTTATGATAAAAGTCAAGGACACTGGTGCAGCTACCTCTTTGGATATGGCTGCTGTGGATTCTGCTGCAGATGTCGGACATATAGATTGGAAAGAAATTTTGAAGAAAGTCATTCCTTATGTTGATTTTTTTATGCCAAGCGCAGAGGAACTTTGTTATATGTTGGATAAGGAACGATTTGCCGACTGGCAGAAACGTGCTGGAAGCCAGGATATTACAGAAATATTGGATATTGAAAAGGATATTAAGCCACTTGCCGAACAGTGTATGGACTTTGGTGCAAAGGTATTATTGATCAAGTGCGGAACTCCAGGTATATATTATCGAACTGCAGGCAGGAATACACTTATGAAAGTAGGAAAAAAAGCAGAGCTTAATATAAATAGCTGGGCAGATAAAGAGGGGTTTGAAAAAAGCTATATACCAGAACGAGTATTGTCAGGAACCGGAGCCGGGGATACAAGTATAGCAGCATTTTTGACAGCTATGCTTGGAGGTTATACGATCGAAGAATGTATGCAGCTTTCCACAGCAACCGGTGCATCTTGTGTAACAGAGTATGATGCACTGAGCGGTTTAAAGTCTTTTAGTGAATTGCAGAAAAAAATAAAAGAAGGATGGGTTAAAGTACCCGGAAATGTCTGAAAATTATATGAGGAGAGTAATAGATGTTAGTAAATATGAATGATGTTCTGTTCCCGGCAAAAAAAAATAAATATGCGGTAGGATTGTTCAATGCAGTTAATTTGGAATTGGCCAGAGGTATCATTGGAGCAGCAGAGAGTATGAGAGCCCCGGTGATTATTGGTACTGCGGAAGTGTTATTTCCGTATGGACCGTTAGAAGAGGTCTCATATTATTTAATTCCCATGGCAAAAAAGGCAGATGTTCCAGTTGTAGTACACTTGGATCATGGTTTAAAGAAGGAAACTTGTTTAAAGGCACTGGAATTAGGATTTTCTTCCATTATGTATGACTGCTCAACAGATTCCTATGAAGATAATGTAAAAAAGGTAAAAGAAATGGCAGATATAGCACATTCATATGGTGCAACCATTGAGGCGGAATTGGGGCATGTAGGTGATAATGAAGGATCTGCTGAAGGAGAGCCGGGAGATGAGAATCCTGAAAAATATTATACAGATCCTAAAATGGCAAAGGATTTTGTGGAGAAAACAGGTGTAGATGCGCTTGCAATCGCAGTGGGTACAGCACATGGTGCCTATACCCTTCCTCCCAAATTGGATTTTGAAAGAATCAGAACAATCGCAAATATAGTTGATATTCCATTAGTGCTGCACGGAGGTTCTGGCCTGACAGATGCAGATTTTAAGAGGGCAATACAGGAGGGCATCAGTAAGGTTAATATTTTCACTGATATAAATGTTGCGGCGGTAGAAGCAGAATTAAAAAAATTTAGCAGTGTGAAAAAAGGGATTATTGACTTGATTCCGGCAGCAGTCGAGGCTGTGAAACAGGAGACAGTCAAAAAAATGAAATTATTTTCAAGTAATGGAAAAGCTTTGTCGTATCATATAAATGGGTAATAAATAAAATGGTGTTTAAAAAATATTTATGATAGATCTTCTTTTCCATATGATCAAGCTTTTTTAATTAATCTGATTCTTTTTTATAACCATGACTCTAGCATTAAACAGCTTGAACGGGCAGTATGGAACAGAGTATAATATTTTAATGGCAGGCAGCCTGCTTTCTATGATACCGATTATTATAATTTACACTCTTGCGCAAAAATACTTTAAGGAAGGATTAATGGCTGGTGGAGTGAAGGGCTAGTCAGGAGATGGAACGATGGTAAGGAAATATATCTTTGGAGAACCGATTGAAACAGATGCTGTGGTAAAGGAGATCGCATCCTCTGCATGGAGCGATGGTGTTTTTCAGAAAAAAGAAGACGGTTTTCATTATTCCTTGAAAGAGGATGAAATCGTGTACG
This sequence comes from Firmicutes bacterium CAG:95, assembly GCA_000438155.1. Taxonomy (GTDB): domain Bacteria; phylum Bacillota; class Clostridia; order Lachnospirales; family Lachnospiraceae; genus Suilimivivens. The sequence goes on along the minus strand of FR902884.1, from coordinate 3,445 downwards.
GACTTGGAGAAAATGTGCGTGGCATCAACAAGAGAGGATGGCGTTACATCAGCAACTGCAGCGATAATCCGAATCACTGTGAGAATACCAATTCATTGTATGGAGCACACAACTTCATTATGGTGGGTGACGGAGTGCATGAAACCTATGGCCTGTTTGTGGACACACCGGGCAGGGTGACCTTCGATATTGGTTACACCGACATCGATGATCTCTGTATTTCCATGGAAGAGGAGAACTATAAAATTTATCTGATTGAGGCACCGTCCTACCAGGATGTGGTGCACGAGTTCCGTGAACTGATCGGAAGAAGCTATATTGCTCCCCGCTGGGCATTTGGTTATGGGCAGAGTCGTTGGAGCTATGACACGGCAGAGGAAGTGCGTGAGGTAGCAGCCGAATATAAAAAACATAACATCCCTATCGACAGTATCTATCTGGACATTGATTATATGGAGCGGTATAAGGACTTTACGATTAACCGGGACAGCTTCGCTGATTTTGAAGAGCTTGTCGAAGAGATGAGGAAGGAAAACATTCATCTCGTTCCCATTATTGATGGTGGTGTAAAAAAGGAAGATGGCTATGACGTCTACGAAGAAGGTAAGGCGAACGGCTACTTTTGCAAGGATGAAAACGGGGAAGACTTTGTTATTGGAGTATGGCCCGGTAAGTGCTGCTTTCCGGATATGCTTGATGATAAGGCAAGACAGTGGTTTGGCGATAAGTACCGGATTCTGATCGACAAGGGAATTGACGGCTTCTGGAATGATATGAATGAGCCTGCAATTTTTTATTCCGAAAAGCATCTGAAAGAGGTCTTTGAGAAAATGGAAAACTATAAGAAGATGAACCTTGACGTGAATACCTTTTTCGAAATGACAGGAATGATTGGAGGCATCTGCAATAATCCGGAGGATTATGCTTCGTTTTACCATAATTATAAAGGCAGGCGTTACCGCCACGATCAGGTACATAACCTGTTTGGCTATTATATGACGAGATCTGCTTCCGAGGCATTTGAGCGTTATGTGCCGGAAAAGAGAATTCTGTTATTCTCCAGAGCATCCTATATCGGAATGCACCGGTTTGGAGGAATCTGGCAGGGAGACAATGCTTCGTGGTGGTCCCATCTGAAAATGAATGTGAAGATGATGCCCTCTTTAAATATGTGTGGCTTTTTATATACCGGAGCGGATGTCGGTGGTTTTGGCGCAGATGCAACCGAAGATCTGGTGTTACGTTGGCTGGAATTTGCAGTGTTTACACCACTTTTACGGAATCATTCGGCAAGAGGAACCAGGAGACAGGAGGTATATCGTTTCTCCCATGTGGAAAAATTTGCGGACGTAATTGGTGTGCGGTATCAGATTCTTCCTTATATTTACAGTGAATATATGAAAGCGGCGCTGCGGAATACGATGATGTTTAATCCTCTTTCATTCCTTTATGGTGAGGATGCAATGGCCGGGCAGGTGGAGGATCAGCTTTTCATCGGAGAAAATGTCATGGTGGCACCGGTCTGCGAGCAGAATGTAACAGGAAGAGTTGTATATTTCCCGGAAAGAATGAAGCAGCTCATTTTTAAAAACGGTATTGTGGAAGAAGGAGAGGTATACGAAAAAGGCTTTTCGTATGTGGAAATGCCAATGGGAACCGTGCATGTTTTCCTAAGGGAAGGATATCTGTTCCCGGTGGCAAAAGGCGGAAAGTGTGTCGAAGATGTTGATTTTGAAGACCTGACGCTGTATTCTTTTGGAGAAGAGATAAAACCGTACGAGTACTATCTAGATGATGGCGAAACGAAAGATTTTATGATCGAATCCCATATCCGTATGTTAAGCTGCTGAAATTCCGGAAGGCTGGCAGCAGGTTTTGTCAGCGGAAGGGAGTTAAAGTGATGAGTGAAACCATAGTAACTTTGAAAAAGGGCGAAGGCCGGGCACTGAAAGCCAGCGGTATGTGGGTTTTTGATAACGAAATTGAGAGCATCACCGGAAGATTTGAGAATGGAAGCATCGTGACCGTACATGATTTTGACGGCTATCCGATGGGAAGAGGCTTCATTAATCAGAATTCCAGGATCCGTATCCGTCTGATGACGAGAAATGTCCATCAGGAAATCGACCACGAATTTTTAAGAGAACGCGTGAAGACCGCATGGGAATATCGGAAGAAAACTGTCGATACCGGAAGCTGCCGTGTGATTTTCGGTGAGGCAGATTTTTTACCGGGACTTGTGATTGACAAGTTTTCGGATGTGCTGGTGGTAGAGTCGCTGGCACTTGGAATTGACCGGTTTAAGCTGGAAATTGTCGATCTGCTGAAGGAGGAGCTTCGCAAGGATGGCATTGAGATCCGCGGGGTCTATGAGCGGAGTGATGCGAAGGTACGGCTAAATGAAGGTATGGAACGGATCAAGGGCTTTCTCTCCGAGGAGTTCGACACCAACGTACAGATCGAGGAAAATGGTGTGAAGTATCTTGTCGATGTAAAAGACGGACAGAAGACCGGATTTTTCCTTGATCAGAAATACAATCGTCTGGCAATTCAGAAGCTGTGCAGGGATGCCAGAGTCCTCGACTGCTTTACCCATACCGGATCTTTTGCATTGAATGCGGCGGTTGCCGGGGCAAGAGAAGTTACCGGTGTGGATGCATCGGAGCTTGCGGTCGCACAGGCTGCGAAAAACGCAGAGCTGAACGGTGTGCAGGATAGGGCGAAATTTATCTGCCGTGATGTATTCGAGCTTCTGCCCGAGTTGGAAAAGCAGGGAGAGAAATACGATGTAGTGATTCTGGATCCACCGGCATTTACGAAGTCAAGAAACTCTGTGAAAAATGCCATCAAAGGATATCGTGAAATTAATCTGCGCGGCATGAAGCTTGTGAAAGATGGTGGTTTCCTTGCAACCTGTTCCTGCTCCCACTTCATGACCTACGAGCTGTTTACTGAAACGATCGGACAGGCGGCCCGTAATGTGCATAAGCGTCTGCGTCAGGTGGAATTCCGTACCCAGGCTCCGGATCATCCGATTTTATGGGCGGCGGATGAATCGTACTATTTGAAATTCTACATTTTTCAGGTTGTTGATGAGAAGTAAGAGACGGGAAGTGGCGGAAATGCTTGATTTATAAGGGATTAAAGGCATTTGATGTTTACAGAGAAAACCTCGTAAAGTATCGCAAAATATCACAAAACCGTGATTCAAAGTGGTAAGAAAAGTGGTAAGTCTGAGTGGTAAGCACCTGAAATGTGACGAGTGGTAAGCTTATGGGGAAAACGGTATGTTCTATCCTTTTCTTTTTCAAATAAGAGTTGATATTATTATGGTGGACAGAAAAACAACTTACAAAAAGTTACAAATATATACGGAATGACTACGGTATTGAGACTTTTTTTGAAAAGGAAGTTATGATATTATTATCATGGAAGTAATGAACAG
>FR902883.1 GCA_000438155.1 Firmicutes bacterium CAG:95 | reverse complement strand
ATTGAATTATTGTGGATCGGATGAAGGTTTAGAAAGTGAAAAATAGATACTTGTCATTGACATGTATGTATAAAGTGATATACTATAAACAAGTTTATAGTAAACTAATTTATAGCATTGGAGATATTATATGCCAAGTAGTCCAAGAATAAAAAAAGAAGATATGCTGCAGGCTGCACTGGAGCTTGTTTCAAAAAATGGATATGCCGCTCTTAACATAAAAGCTGTAGCCGGGGAACTGGGTTGTTCTACAGCACCGATTTCATGGCAGTTTGGTGGAATGGATGGATTGCGTGAGGAATTGATTCCTTTTGCGGAGCAGTATGTAGCGGATAAGTATTACAGTCGGAATGAAAACGAACTTGCAACATTCGAACAAAGAGGAAAAGGAACCATTGACTTAGCATTAGAAAATCCTAATTTGTTTCGTTTTCTTTACACTGGAGAGCGAAGCCAGCTGCTAAGTACAGGCTTCGAGTTACAGACGAATAATCAGGATGCTGCTAATGTGTATCAGGAGATGGCAGAACTGCTTGGGATTACACCAAGACAGGTAATGGATTTTACGATGACAATGATGGTGTATACACAGGGGATAGGAACTCTGATTGCATCAGGAATCGTCAAGGATACAAAAGAAAATATGTATCGTATGCTTCATAATACCGGTATGACATATTTAAAAGGCTTAGGTGTGAAGGATAGCATTTTAGGGGATTTATCAGGAGGTGACAGGTCAGATGAAAGCAGTAGTAACGGATAAATGGATACTATGTCCGGTGTGCAAAGCAAAGACACGGACACAGATATTGGATGATACGGAATTAAAACATTTTCCGCTGTTTTGTCCAAAATGTAAAGAAAACTTTATTATCAATGTAAAGGATCATATAGTGGATTATCAATCTATTGCCAGACGCTAAGACGCAGAGCAGATTGTAATATTACAGTTTTGCACTGCGTCATTTATATTATGGGAGGTTAAATAAGAATGAAAGCAATCATATATACATCAAATACCGGAAGCACAGCGGAGTATGCACAATTACTGGGAAAGGAATTGAATCTTCCTGTACATAGTTTACAGCAGGCAAAAAACAAGGTGCCTGCCGGCAGTGAAATCATTTATCTTGGCTGGATTATGGCAGGAGGAATCAAAGGATATAAAGAGGCAGCAAAATTGTATAAATTGCGTGCAGTCTGTGGTGTCGGCATGGGACAGACAGGCACACAGCTAAAAGAGGTCAGGGATAAAAATGCTATTCCGCAGAGGATTCCTTTGTTTACGTTACAGGGGAACTTTGATGTGAAGAAGCTTCATGGAGCATATCGTTTCATGATGAATGTCATGGTTAAAACCGCCGGAAAGGGACTGGCAAATAAAACCGACCGTACGCCCGAAGAGGATGATATGTTAGATATGATGGTAAATGGTGGGAAACGAGTATCTTTACAGAATTTGAAGGCAGTTACTGAGTGGTACAAAAGCATTAATTAAACTAATATATCATCATGGAACCAATAATAATGTAGAATGACGAGGAGAAAAAGATTTGAAGAATAAATTATTTTTGATGATTTCTGTAATTATGGCATGTTCATTGTGCGCATGCGGGCAGCAGGAAGCTGGAGCAATGACGAATGGCTTCAAGTAAAGAATATTTGCAATTTATATTAGAACAGTTATCTGGTTTGGAATTGCAAAAGATTGGTAAAGAATTAAAGGAATTATGACAGAAATAAGAGGATTCGAAAAAGTGTATCTTAATTCCTCTTTTTGGCATCTTACCTGTCTGTGTATAGACAATAAAATCAAACGGCAGTAAAGTGAATACCATGTCAACGATATGTAAAGTAATGGGTTGAGACGAAAAGAGGTATTTATATGTTTATCAGAAAAATGGAAAACAAAGACATAGCTGGTTGTGCCGAAATTTTATGTGCTATATATAATAATGAATTATGGATGTGCAGATGGGATAAAGAAACAGCTATAGAATATCTGAATGATTTCTTTGAAAATAAGAAATTTGTAGGATATGTTGCCGAGGAAAATAATTGAATCAGAAATATTGTTACAAGTGGAATAGGACAGAAGTATTGTAGAGGATTTGGGTTTGACTTTTCTGAATATGAGAAATAGAATGAAAGAAAACAATAAGAAAAGGTGAGTACCAGTGAATATTCATGAATTCGGAAAAGAAAATAAAGAAACCATTCTGATGATTCATCCTTCGGTTGTGAAATGGGATTATTTTGAAAATATCATCCCTTTACTGCAGAAGAAGTATCATCTTCTGGTTCCGGCACTTCCCGGTTATGATTTTGAAAATGACAGTGATTATACCAGCGTGGAAAGGATTGCGTCAGAACTGAATGACTGGCTTAAGGCAGAGGGCTATCTGGAATTGTATGCGGTATACGGCTGCTCCATGGGAGGCTCCATTGCATTGATGACTGCGCTTGGACAAAAGATCAGAATCCGGCATTGCGTTATGGATGGCGGAATCACACCCTATCAACTGCCATGGATTGTCACGCGCTTCATTGCCCTGAAGGATTATCTTATGATGATGATCGGAAGGGCAGGCGGTGTAGGACTTTTGGAAAAAGCATTCGCGACCGATGACTATTCCAGGGAGGATCTGCAATATGTAGCAGATGTCCTGCGGCATTGCAGCCGGAAAACGTTATGGAGAACCTTTGACTCATGTAATAATTATAAAGTTCCTGACCTGCTTCCGGCAATTGATACGCAGATTCATTACTGGTATGCGAAGGACGAGGAAAAGGAGAGAAAAAAGGATCTTCGTTACATGAAAACAAAATTCCCGCAGACACAGTTTGAAGTATTACCGGACCTGGGACATGGCGGACTGGTATTACAGAAGCCGGAATTGTTTGTGGAAATGATCGAAAAACTTTCAGTATAAGATATTTTTTAAAAATTTCAGAATGATTTTACTTGAAAAATGCATGGTATTTTGATATAATTTAAACATAAAAAGAAGGGTTTTGCATATAATAAAAAGGGAACCTTGGTGCATCTAACTGTTGACAAAAATGTTACCGGTGATATAATAGAATGTACGTAAAGATTGCCAGTTTGTCCTCCGGTGTCCTTCGGGCCCGGGGGCTTTTTTATTTATATGAGGAGGAAAAATGGAAGAAAAGACTTATAAGACATATAGACAACAGTTAGCAAAGTTACGCTCGAGAGGAATGGGAATTAAAGAGGGGGCTCAAGGAGCTCGTGCAATGAGAATTCTCGAGCAGGAAAATTATTATAATGTTATAAATGGTTATAAGTCGTTGTTTTTAGAAAGAGAAGCTACAGATGTATTAGATGAAAAATATAAAGAAGGAACAACTTTTGATGAGGTATACGCTTTGTACTGTTTCGATAGAGAAGTAAGAACTATTTATTTAAAGTTTTTGCTTAAATTAGAAAATTCATTAAAAACAGTTATAGCACATGAATTTTCATCTGTATATGGTCATGATAATTATTTGAAATTGTCTAATTTTCAATCTACTGTTTCGACAGATACCTCTGATTTAAAGTATATTGCTAAAACGCATAGATTGGATATGTTGAAAGATATTGATGAAATAAGGCGGATAAGTGCAGAAGAAAATGCTGAAGCGGTTATTAAATTGATTGGAGATATTCATCAGGAACTGGCTAGACAGATGGGGAAGCATCATAATGTAGTTACTCATTATATGACACAGCATGGATATATTCCGTTATGGGTTTTGGTTAATGTACTTACTTTTGGGAAAATTACAAATTTTTATTTGCATATGAAATTAACCGATAAGCAAAGGGTAGCTAAGTTTTTTGGAGTTAATGTAAAAGAACTACATAAATATATGAATATGCTCAGTATGGCTAGAAACAAGTGTGCACATGATGAGAGACTTTTTGATATGAGATTTAGGCAGAGTCTTCATACAAAAGGAATTAAGAATTTTAAATTACTTGGAATTACTCCAAAGCCAGATGGTTCGTACGTGTCAGGAACAAATGATACATATGCAATAGCTATTATATTTGCTGTGCTGTTAAGTAAGACTGATTTAAAGGAATTTATTTCTTTAATGAAAAAGGCTTTTGCTAAGTTAGATAAACAACTTATAACAATAACAGTGGAAGATGTTATGAAGGAAATGGGATACCATAAGGACTGGCAGAATTTGATTCAATTAAAAAAGTAAGAATGTACGCTCTGGTGAATATACCAAGAAAGCCTTGCAACACAGGGCATTCTTGGGCAAAACAAGAAATAAAACCATGATAAAGGTACTATTCGTGAGCTATGGTAGATTCCGTATCATTGTCTGAATGCCTTAAAATCAAGGATTTGCGTGACTTTGAAAGTGATTTTTATACCCCTATTTTAAAAAGTTTATTTATCGGATCGCTCTCGATAAAAATGAACATAACTTTTGATGAAAGAAGTTCCACTTGGGACTTTTTTTAATTTCACAAAAATGTCGTTTTGAATAAAGAATTACAAAACGTACTATTGAGCGTACTTTAGTCGGTTTTCAAAAAGGAAAAATAGGCCGTGTAGGATCTAAGCGTGACGGAATGTGGGTTGCCATTCAATAATATCACTCATGATTTAAGAAAATATGTTTTGAGAAAATAGAGGCGAAAAGTAAATGTATCGTGTTTTAAAAATAGTTCCGTTAGGCGTCTTTAATAATTTAGCCAGTGGCAATAATCAAAGAATTTATGCGGATTGTATTTGAGAATTGCAAGTAACATTTAGACAGATATTCATTTATGGTAATTGTGCACAAAAGAAGAGTACTAAAAAAACGATCAAGCTCTGAAATAGTTTTAGGGTTTCTTCTCCCAGAGTTTCCAGTGCCACATCGTAAGAAGTTCTGCCCTGAAAAACACGACGGTCAGAGATGTGTGTGTTGTGTACTTTCCGTGGTTTGAATTTCATTTTACGTTTCATGTCAATGTTTCTTGCGGTTAGTAAACCTGGTATTGTAAGTGTATTTATGTGCGATGGTACAGTGGGAAAGGGCTTTTAGTTTAGGTGCGCTGTAGTTGAAAGTGTTTGCCTTTTGGACTATACTAAAAGCAATGATTTATAGAGAATAATAAATAGTTGCTAAAGTGAATGAAGCACTTATACAGAAAATTTGTAGAATGCGTTGGAGTGTTTTCAGAAACTGTAGGAGCAGTTGAAATAGAATTATATTTGTAAGGCGAAAAATATCCGTTGAATGGAGGTGGAATGTGTAAAGTGAATTATTTATTTTGGAATACTCATCAAAATGATGATATAAATGATGTGCTTAGCGAACTTATTATAGAAAATAACATTTCCATGGTTTTATTAGCGGAATATACAGCCGATGCAAATGACCTTATAAATAAATTAGCTGATAAAAATGTAGATATATTTTCGTATGGAAGTTGTTCTGAACGAATAAAAATGTTTGGAAGAATAGAAAATATTCAATATAGGATGGATTCTGATTATGCCGTAATACGTATCATCAACGACAAAGATATACTTTGTTGTATTCATTTGAATGAAAAGTCTAATCCCCCAGCTATGCTG
>FR902882.1:10142-18975 GCA_000438155.1 Firmicutes bacterium CAG:95 | reverse complement strand
GTAACTGTGAAGGTACTGAACAGTTACGGATATAATTTAATTTTATCATGAATCTGCTTTTTGACAATGACTGAAATCCTTATACTTTATCATATAAGGCTGACTTAGTCTGCAGTATATTCGCTCTCTGCAAGAGTTTCACCGTTATAGAGATAACGGACAACAACCGTGCTGTTCTCAACCTTGAGCTCATCGTTTAAGTCAGAAGCGATTCCTTCAAAGGTAGAAGCTGTGGATTCAAGTCCGGAAACAAGCTGTTCCTTTACGGCATCAAGCATGGAATCATCAAAAGAGTCTTCTTCGAAGGTGTATTCATAAATTAAGGTGTTGCCTTCTGCAAGAATTTCGATGGACATTCCGGAGCCTTCTACACTGTCCTTGGCTTCCTGAACCATTTCCTGCATCTCATCGGTCTGGAAATATTTTTCCAGGGCAGCGTCCTTGTTTCCGCCGCAGGCAGTCATAGCCAGCATCAGAGTCATGACAAGAGCAATTGCGATTGTTTTTAAAGTGGTTTTCTTCATGGTTTCCTCCTCATAAGGGAAAGCAGTCTCCTGCTTTCAGGGTTTATTTGTTATACAAAGCATAAGTTTATAGATAGAAGATGGTTCTGTCAAGATAAGAAAATATAAAATGGTATGTGGTAGTGTTTTGTTAGGACTAAATTCCTATGAATGTATAGTGGAATTTACACAAAAATAATTTTAAAAAATCTCATTTTATGATAAAATATTCCAAACAGAGATACTTATGAAAGGTAGTGTGAGGAATATGAATAACGTACAAAATGAAATGAAAGCAGTCACAAAAGAGAAAGGCGGTACTGCGAATGAAAAGATAGGGTTTTTTCATTCCATGAGATTCAAGCTGCTTCTGTTTGTTGTTATCGCACTGGCAGCAATGACGGTAGTCAGCTTTATGTCACTTGTACCCGAGTTCCGGAAGATTTTACTTTCAAATATAGAGAATTATTTAACAGACAGCGCAGCTCTGACCGGAAATGGACTTGACCGCGAAATGGAGCTGAGTACATGGGATGAGGTTATGGACACGGATGCGCTGGCAAAGGTAGCGGGAAATGTCAGTGTGAAGGGACTTGATTCCAGTTATTGCTATGTCGTATCCGCAGATGGAACAATGCTCTATCATCCGACTGCAGATAAGATTGGACAACCGGCAGAAAATGAAGCAGTGAAATCATTACTTGCCGGATTAGAGAAGGGACAGCATCCGGATCCTGCCGTTTTGAAATATGATTTCCGTGGCACCATGAAGTATGCAGCATACTATATTGGAGAAAATTCGGATTTTATCGTAATCGTATCGGCTGATGAAACTGAGGTGCTCGAAGATGTGAACTCCTTTGCAGTCCGGGACATTATTTATAGTATTATTGCATTACTGATATTCAGTATCCTTGTATTTGTGATAGTTACATGGTTTATTAATCCGATTGTCCGGTTATCGAATCGTGTACATAGTCTTGCAGATATGGATTTCCGCGCAGACCAGAAGCTTGCATTGCTTGGCAGGCGCCGTGATGAGACAGGCTCCATGGCTCGGGCTTTAACACATATGAGACAGGAAATGGTAAAGGTTGTGAATGGTATCACGAGTCATAGTAAGGAATTATTTGATGCTTCTGCTAATATGAGTGAAACCGCAGCCCATACCACGGCATCCGTAAATGATGTGGAGAAGGCAATTTCTGAAATTGCCCAGGGAGCAACCTCTCAGGCACAGGAAACCCAGACAGCAACCGAGAATGTCATACTGATGGGGAATATGATCGAAGATACAAATAAAGAGATTGAAGAGCTGCGCAATAGTGCAAGAGGAATGAGGTCTTCCGCAGAGAAGGCACTGGATATTCTAAAACAGCTTAATGAAGTAAATAACCAGACCAAAGCAGCAATTGGCACCATTTATGAACAGACGAATACCACGAATGCTTCCGCATTGAAAATTAAGGAAGCAACCGATATCATCACTGATATTGCAGAGGAAACGAATCTTCTGTCTTTGAATGCCTCCATTGAGGCTGCACGTGCCGGAGAGCAGGGAAGAGGCTTTGCAGTTGTAGCATCCCAGATTCAGAAGCTCGCAGAGCAGTCGAATGAATCTGCAAGACAGATCGGCGACATTATTAACCAGCTGATGGCAGATTCCGAGAAGTCCGTAGATACCATGAAGGATGTTCAGCAGGTGATTGGCAGGCAGGATGAATATGTAGCCAATACAGAGGAATCCTTCCATGAAGTAAATGATGGCATTCAGAAATCCATTGATGGAATCCGTACTATCGCGGAGAAGACCGAGCAGCTTGATCAGGCCAGGGTGAAGGTTGTCGATGTGGTACAGAATCTGACGGCAATTGCAGAAGAGAATGCAGCAGGTACCGAAGAAACCTCTGCATCTGCGGCAGAAGTTGGTAATACCATGACACAAATGGCGGATGAAGCAAAGCACTTAAGCGATATTGCGAATAAGATGGAAGAGAACGTAAATGTATTTGTGGTAGATGAAACATAAGCAGCCGAGCCATTCATAGCCCTGCGGGCTATTTCACGGACGGCTGTCGTCGTAACATAAAAAGATGCACAGTCAATTGGTGAGTAAGCAGCCGAGCCATTCATAGCCCTGCGGGCTATTTCATGATGGGCTGTCGCCCAATAAGCTAAAAATAAAAAACAGTTGAAAATGCACAAGTGCCTTTCAACTGTTTTTATTTTTAGCTTGCTCGGCTTGTAGCTTAACCAAAGTATCTCTTAAGCAGACCTTCAAAAGCCTTTCCGTGTCTTGCCTCATCGCGGGCCATCTCATGAACGGTATCATGGATTGCATCAAGGTTAGCTGCCTTTGCACGTTTTGCAAGATCAAACTTACCGGCGGTAGCGCCATTTTCAGCATCAACTCTCATCTCAAGGTTCTTCTTGGTAGAATCGGTAACAACTTCACCTAAAAGCTCAGCGAATTTTGCAGCATGCTCTGCTTCTTCCCATGCAGCCTTTTCCCAGTAAAGTCCGATTTCCGGATAACCTTCTCTGTGAGCAACTCTTGCCATGGCAAGGTACATACCAACTTCGGTACATTCTCCGTTAAAGTTTGCTCTGAGGTCTTTTAAGATATCTTCGCTGACACCCTGTGCAACGCCTACAACATGCTCTGCAGCCCATGCCTTTTCTTCGGACTGTGCAGTAAACTTATCTGCGGGAGCTCCACAGACAGGGCACTTCTCCGGTGCTTCGTTTCCTTCATGAACATAACCACAAACCTGACATACATACTTCATACTCTTAATCTCCTTTTCTTTCTTAATGTTTACTCCTGTAACAATCTGTTACATAAAATCAATGTTTAACCTCTTGGTTCCGGGTACAATTCCCACATATTCCATAAAAATAAGTGGTGTGTCCCTGAACAATGCCATCAAAATTCTTAGCAGCTGCTTCGTTGATATAATCAATGTTCTCCATCTGGAGATCGATGACACTTCCACATTCCTTACACACAAAATGATTATGTGGGGAAGTATCAGCATCAAAATGATCCGTTCCGTCACCAACCCGTAGCCGGAGAATCTCTCCAAGGTCCGATAATAAGGTAAGATTACGATACACCGTACCAAGACTGATATTGGGAAGCTGTTCACGAACATTCATATAAACAACATCTGCAGTTGGATGGTCTTTTCTGGCAGCAAGGAATTCTAAAATGGAATCCCGCTGCTTGCTGTGTTTTAATTGCATCCGTTACCTCGTTTCTAAAACAGTAATGATTACTGTTTCCATTATAAACAAAAATTGAAATTTGTCAACAGAGTTTATAAAGTTTTTATGGTTTTGATGAAATCTTTAGTAACTGTCCTTCTTTTCCTATGGTATACTAAACCTATGAAACTGAAGACACGTTTGATTATTACATTTTTAACAATTGTATTATTGCCCACTTTTCTGACAATTACAGCATTCATTTTTATTGGAGGATATTTAACCAGAAGCCAGCAGGAGCTGGGATTCCGTAACAGTGATTATAGTGTTATGATCGACCCGGCCCAGGCTTCCAGGCATATTTCGGATGAAGTTTTCTTAGAAGCGCAGGAGCTGTTGAGTGAGGATCCGGACGCACTGGAGAATCCGGAGATACTGGCAGCCCTCAATGCGGAAGTAATGAACCGATCCTCTTATATTTTGATCCGTAAGAATGACCAGATTTTGTATGCGGGAAATGAGCAGGCAGCAAGTATTATTTTTGACAGCCTCCCGGATTTTAGTGCAGAGAATATCACACGGGATATGAGTCATAGTGTTTACTATGACAATATGAATAAACTGGTGCGGCAGATGGATTTTTACTTTCCGGACGGAGGCGAAGGAAGCCTTTTTGTCATTACGAGAAGTAATACCAGTTTTTCGAAAATCCTGCTGATTGATATGGCAGTAGCTATTATGATTATCCTGATTATTACGAGCTGGTTTTTGACCAAATGGATTGGGAAGGGCGTATTTACGCCTGTTAATCAGTTAAATATTGCCATGCAGAATATTGCGGAGGGCAATCTGGAATATCATCTTCCGGAGAATATGGAGGGTGAAATCGGAGAGTTGTATCGAAATTATGAGGACATGCGGCTTCGACTGAAGGAGTCCACAGATGAGAAGATTCTTGCGGAGAAGCAGAACCGGGAGCTTGTCAGTAATATTTCCCATGACCTTAAAACTCCGATTACCGCAATCAAGGGATATGTAGAAGGAATCATGGATGGTGTTGCGGATACCCCGGAGAAGGTCGATAAGTATATCCGTACCATTTATAATAAAGCAAACGATATGGATCGTCTCATCAATGAGCTCACGGTATATTCGGGAATTGACAACAACCGGATTCCTTATCATTTCCATCGGATTAATGTGGCGGAGTATTTCGGGGACTGCGTGGAGGAGGTCGGACTGGATCTGGAGTCCAAGAATGTGGAGCTGGATTATTCCAATCTGGTAACGCAGGATACCATGATTATTGCAGACCCGGAGCAGATGAAGCGTGTGATTAATAATATTATCAGCAACAGCGTTAAATATATGGACAAGCCAAAGGGCAAAATTGACATCAGGCTTTTGGACGAGGTGGATTCTGTACGGATTGAGATTGAAGATAATGGCAAAGGAATTGCAGCGAAGGATCTTCCTCTGATCTTTGAACGGTTTTACCGGACGGATGCTTCACGGAATTCATCACAGGGCGGCAGCGGAATCGGGCTCAGCATTGTGAAGAAAATCATTGAAGATCATGGGGGATATATCTGGGCAACCAGCAAAGAGGGCGAAGGAACCTGCATGCATTTCGTGATCCGTAAGTATCAGGGACATGAGTAAAACCTGAGCTGCGTTAACAGCGGTTTTACGAATGGGTTTTTGAATAGTTACGATTTGTGCCTGGTGGGACGGCTGCCGTATGGACAGACCTTGAACAGGCTTTTATATATGCATAGCTGTATTATCGCAGGTTGAGATATAAGAATCAGGCTGATAGAAATTTGAAAGGAGAATGTACCGGACGGTACAGATTTAGAGGCAATGAGTAGGATATTAATTATTGAGGATGAAGAAGCAATTGCAGATCTTGAGAAGGATTATCTGGAGCTTAGCGGCTTCGAGGTGAAGATCTGTAATACGGGAGATGAGGGATTACAGACCGCACTTCGTGAGGAGTTTGATCTGATTGTGTTGGATCTCATGCTTCCGGGATTGGACGGATTTGAAGTATGTAAGAAGATTCGTGAAGAGAAGAACATTCCGATTATTATGGTTTCTGCGAAGAAGGAGGACATTGACAAGATCCGTGGGCTTGGCATGGGAGCCGATGACTACATGACGAAGCCGTTTAGCCCGAGTGAGCTTGTTGCCAGAGTGAAGGCTCATCTGGCACGTTACGACCGTCTTGTTGGCTCTTCCAATAAGAATAATGATGTGATTGAAATCCGTGGTATCCGTATCGACAAGACCGCAAGACGTGTCATAGTTGATGGAGAGGAGAAGGCATTTACCGGTAAGGAATTTGATCTGCTGACCTTTCTTGCCGAGCATCCGAATCATGTATATACCAAGGAAGAGCTGTTCCGTGAAATCTGGGATATGGATTCCATTGGTGATATTGCAACCGTAACGGTTCATATTAAGAAGATCCGTGAGAAGATTGAGTTTGATTCCGCGAAACCCCAGTATATAGAAACGATTTGGGGCGTAGGATATAGATTTAAGGTATAGGAAACAGCTCCCCAAATCGTTTGTAGATGCGCAGCTACGCGCGCCCATATCGCCAATGCGATATGTCATTTGGGGCGTAGGATATAGATCCAAAGTGTGAAAGTAAAACTATAAACTTAAAGGGGGAGGTGATATGGATGTGTACACAATTTCAGTTGAACGAGATTATGAAGGCAATGGTAGAGTGTTATAGAAGTGTGTACGGGAATCAGATTGTAGATATTGTTCTGTATGGCTCTTATGCAAGAGGCGATTATACAGAGAATTCAGATATTGATATTGTTGCGGTAGTACATGGTTCGAGAATGGAATTACAGCAAAAGTTAAAAGAAGTCTGGGACAGATCAGCAGAGGTTGGGTTGGAAAATGATATAGTTGTTTCTCCTACTGTAATTCCTTATGATGAATTTAAAAAGCATCAGGATACACTTCCATATTATCGTAATATAATGCAGGAGGGGAAGCTAGGATGGCGTAATCCATTATCAGCAAAGAAATAGCAGATTTATATTGGGGAATAAGGTGTAATTATGTACAGATGCAGAATAACCTATGATGAATGGAAGTGTATGAAGAAAAAGAGGCGTGTTGGGAAAGTAATCAGACAGGCTGATTTTACGGGATATATAGGTATATTGGATATTTTGGAAGTATCTGAACCGCAGATTTGGAAATATAATGGCAAAGAAGTGACGGTATGCAATAATAATTATCAGTGGTTAAGCATTATGCCTGAGAATGAATATTATTGTATGACGGTTATGATGAATGAAAAGCAGGAAATTCAGGTATGTTACATTGATATGATTGCTGAACAGGGCTATGATGCAGATGGAGTCCCTTATTTTTATGACCTGTATCTTGATCTTGTTGTACATCCTGATGGAACAACCATAGAAGATGATATGGACGAACTTGAAAGTGCTTTACAGAGTGGAGATATTTCGCAACAACAGTTTGATCTTGCAATAAATACAAGTAATAAACTGAAAACTGGTTTGTTAAATGATCCGGCTGCGTTTAAGGGATATATTGATAAGATGTGCAAATTAGCAAAACAATAGATTTTTATAAGAATGAAATACAATGCTTAATTGTAGTTTTGGTATTAGATTAATTTGTAAAGGATATCAAATATGAATAGTAATAATATGTGCCAGGAAAATGAACAGGAATCACAACAGATTGAGTGGAAATGGTCCTGGCAGGATGAATTTCTTAAATGGTTATGTGGTTATGCCAACGCAGATGGCGGCACATTATATATTGGAGTAAATGATGATGGTTATGTAGTAGGAGTGGAAGACTCTAAAAGAATGCTGGAAGGATTACCCAATAAGATTAATGATAAGTTGGGGATTGTAGCCAGTATAAATATCCATAAGGCATACGGGGCTGAAAATGTACGTTATGGATATTCAGTACCTGAAGATGTTTCGAGCAAGATTGTCAACCAATATGCATGTGGTCTGATCAATACTGGAATGCTGGATAATTCCGATAGGAGATATAAATCACTTGCAGTAATAGAAAGAGATAATAAGATTTGGGAAACAGAAGGGGTTAGGGAGTATATTTCCATTGGAGTTATAAAGTACCCATTTGCTGTTTCCTGTGACGGAAAGTACTATAAACGTTCCGGGTCAACTTTGCAGGAACTAAATGGATTTGAATTGCAGAACTTTTTATTGGAGCGGGCAGGAAAAACATGGGATGCTGTTCCAATTCCGGAAGTAAAAGTGTCAGATCTGAGCAAGGAGGCTTTAGAAGCTTTTAGAGAAAAAACAGTTAAAAGTAACAGGATGACAGAAAGTGAAGTAAATGTTTCTGATGAATTGCTATTAAGAAATTTGAAACTGTATGATAGTGAGTACTTAACCAGAGCTGCTATCTTATTATTTCATCCAACGCCGGAGCAATATGTAACGGGGGCTTATATTAAGATAGGATACTTTTCTCTTGTAGGAGTATTTGGTGAGGATGGAGAAACCATAGAGGATTTGCAATACCAGGATATAGTAGATGGCCCATTGATTTTACAGGTGGACAAGGCAATAGATTTAATATTTACCAAATATTTTAAGGCATTTGTGGATTATGAAGGGGTTCAACGTACAGAAACCAATATGTTGACCAGAGGTATTGTCCGGGAACTACTGCTTAATGCCATTAATCATAAAGATTATGCAACTGGTGTTCCAATCCAGGTATCTGTATATGAAGACAAAATAGTTATATTTAATATGGGCTCATGGTCTAAGCGTGTGCCGACGGATGAAAGGGTATATGAAAAACATGAGTCGGTACCCAATAATCCCAAGATTGCAGATGTTTCATTTCGTTCTGGTGATGTGGAGTCATGGGGCAGGGGATTCCTAAAGATTAAAGCAGAATGTAAGACGATAAATGCTCCATTGCCGACGATAGATGCAGAGAATGGAGGAGTTTCCGTTAGTGCATCTGGATGTGAACAATACATGTCGATGTTGAGATATGGTCAGTATGGACAAGTTGGTGCAGATGGGGTATGGAGAAATAAAGAAAAAGACATTAAAAAAACCGACGATAAA
>FR902882.1:0-10066 GCA_000438155.1 Firmicutes bacterium CAG:95 | reverse complement strand
TTACGAAATCAGATAAGCAGCAGAAAGTCATTTTAAAGTATATGAAAACGGATAAAGAATATCGTTTGCAGGATTTTTGCGAATTGTTGGGACTTAAAGAGACCAGGACGAAAGAAATTTTAAAACCATTGATACTAGATGGAAAGCTTTTGGTGATTGGCAAAAATAAAGACCGACGATATAAATTAGGAGCAGGTTAACAGATTAATATGAAGAACATTTTATATGAAGATAACGACATTCTGGTTGCCTATAAACCGGCGGGAATTGCAACACAGACTTCCCGGATCGGGCAGCAGGACATGGTCAGTGAACTGAAGAATTATCTGGTGAAAGCACAGAAAGAGGAAATGGCAGGAAAGAACGGGAAGGATGCCGTGAAGAAGCAGACTTTTCAGGAGCCGTATCTTGGACTGGTTCACCGTCTGGATCAGCCGGTTTCCGGAGTTCTGGTATTTGCCAAGAATAAAAAGGCGGCAGCCGACTTAAGTAACCAAATTTCGAATGGAACTATGAAGAAATTTTATTATGCCTTAATCTATGGGACTCCGATCCGTGAGCGGGACACTCTCGAAGATTATTTATATAAAGATGGGCGTGAAAATCTCTCCATTGTTGTGAATGCAACCTTTCCGGATGCCAAGAAGGCCATTCTGAATTACCGTCACTGTTCTACCCTGATGGTATTGGAGGAAGGAGAAGAAGTCTCTCTTATGGAGATTGAGCTTCTGACAGGACGCCATCATCAGATCCGTGCCCAGATGTCAAATGCAGGAATGCCTCTGCTTGGGGACAGCAAATATGGTTCTGAGCGTTCGAAAGAATTGAGCCGTGATATTGGATGTAAAAATGTTGCATTATGTGCTTATAAGCTTAGCTTTAAACATCCGGCTACTCACAAGGAAATGGTTTTTGAGAGGGAACCGGATGATGAACTGTTTGATCCTTTTTTAAACGAAGGAATTCTGTAACTATTCAGTACAGGTCGAAGTATTTGCTGCTGAGACTGTAAGAATATGATTCAGTAATGCAAATTGCATAGAATATAAAGCATTCACCCATACTATTCCTATATTTGAACCGGTATATGTCTGCTACAGCAGAGTTGAATCCGGTGTGCAGGACTCACTTGTAAGTCCTGGATTGCATCATTTCGGAAAGTATGGGTATTTTTATGCAGCAGTTCTTTCATCAGAAAACGACACAATTCTTCCTTACGGTTTTGGCCACATACCTTTTTATGAAATACCTTAGTCCATTCATCACGCCGTTTTTAGCAGCTTTTTTGATCGCCTGGGCAATGAACCCTTATATTGAGCGCGTCCATCAAAACACCAGATTTAAAAAATCCTTTGTGGCAGGGCTTCTCCTTATGATATGGGTGATTCTTTTTATCTGGGTTTTATGGATTTTCAGTTTTATTGTGATGAACGGTGGTGGCGATCTTTGGAGCCGGATCCCTGATTATTTTTCCAATTGGGAAACAGCGCTTTCCTGTTGCTGTGATAATCTGGAAAGGCTGTTTGGCTTCAATGGGCAGAAGCTGCAGGGCTTTGTGATTCAGCAGATTACGGTTTTTACAGATAATTTCCAAACGAATATTATGCCGGTGATTATGGGAAAATCGGTTACTTATATGAAAGGAATGATATCCTGCTTTGCATTTTTTGCTGTTGTTTTTATAGCAGTAATGCTGCTTGTTAAGGATTATGGAGAAATTGCCCAAAAGCTTGAAGCACCGGAATTCCGGGGAATTCGGGAGGTATTCCGGAAGGTAGTGGCTTATCTGAAAACGTTTCTGAGGGCGCAATTAATCATTCTGCTTATCATCAGCGTCTTATGTGCAGTTACCTTAAGTCTGATCGGCATGAGCGGAGCGGTTTTTTATGGATTCCTGACAGGTTTTATGGATATGCTGCCCTTTATCGGAACGGGAATTATGCTGCTTCCTCTCGGAGTAATTTACTTTTTTACCGGAGAATACTGGAAAGCAATTGTCTGCATCGTGCTGTATGGATTGTGCGCGCTGATCCGCGAAATGCTCGAACCACGGCTGATTGGGGACAAGGTTGGAATCTGGCCGATCGGAATTTTGTTTTCCGTGTTTGCGGGAGTCCATCTGTTCGGTGTTGCAGGAGTAATTAAAGGGCCTCTTTCCCTGGTAATTATTTGTGAAATCCTGAAATTTTTGTGGTATACTGAAGATTATGAAAAAGGCAGCTAATTTACTGGTAACTGCATATTTATTACTGCTGTTTGTTGCGTATCCCTTCTATATGAAGGAAGGATATGTGGAGATTGGAAGAGCGAAGTATTCCTTCTGGATCCGGATTTCCTTAAGCACGGCAGCAGTTTTGCTTTTGTTTTTCGTGATCCGGCTGATCCGGGAGCTGAAAGAAAAGAGCCTGCAGCTTCAGGCAACGGATATCAGCATTCTTGTATTTGCAGGAACACTGCTTCTTACCCTTGCCCTGGCGGTAGACCGTAAGGAAGCATTGTTCGGGACAGAAGGCTGGAATATGGGCTTTGCGCTCTATGGTGTATTGTGCCTGCTGTATCTGATGATCCGGCTTTTGTGGAAGCCGGACAAATGGATCATTTACCTGGCATTGTTGGCTTCCGGTGGAATTTACCTGCTGGGGATTCTGGACCGGTTTTCCATTTATCTCATCCCGTTGGAAATCCGTAACCCGGGGTTTCTGTCAACTCTTGGCAATATTAACTGGTTTACCGGATATCTTGTGATTTTTACTGCAGTAAGTGCATCACTTTTTCTTTTATCGGAAGAAAAGGGAATGATGGTTTTCAGTGCTGTAATCACGCTGCTCGGGTTTGCAGCTGGCTTCAGTCAGGGAAGCAGCAGTGTGTTTCTGTTTTTTGCAGGTTTATTTCTGGCGCTTTTCTGGCTTGCGTCTTATGGACCAGGAAGAGTGTTGCGGCTTATGATTTTGTGGACAATATGGTGCGGATCAGCACAGCTCATTCGGCTTATGCGGATCCTTGTTCCGGATGGATACCAGTATGATACAGAGAATCTGTGCGGGTACTTTACCGGGGGAAACCTGTCGGTTTACTTGCTCGTAACAGGAGGGTTGTTCCTTGGGGGATTCTGGATTTTGCTGAAATATAAAGAGCAGACCGGCAAGTGGATACGGAGAGGATTGGGCATCCTGGGTGGATTACTTGTTGCTTTTGTGGCAGCAATGATGCTTTACAGTTATTTTTGTGTTTCGAATGGAATGGAACTGTCGGAGCTTTATGACCGGCTGCCGTGGGGAGATGATACCTGGGGAAATGGGCGTGGAATGACGTACCGGGCAGCCATGATGATTCTTGCACAGATGACACCTTTACAAAGACTTTTGGGTGTCGGACAGGACTGCTTTTCAGCTTATGCCTATTCCATCCCGCAGGTAGCAGACGAATTGTGGCAGTATTTTGGCAATGAGCGGCTGACCAATGCCCATAGCGAAATCCTGACGATGCTTGTGAATCATGGAATTGTCGGAACTGTCAGTTATCTGAGCATATTTATCACTTACCTCTATAAAACCGGAAAACAGTCAAAAAATCCGTACAGTATCAGCATTGCAGTTGCGGTAATCTGTTATTTGGTACATAATATGGTTAGTTTTGCGAATGTATTGAATCTTCCATTTCTCATTATCCTATTGGCAATGGGCGTAAAATGGTGTAAAATATAATGATGCCAAAGAAAAACAAGCGGCTGCGAAGCAGACATTTGTTTTTCAGGCATCATTAGCGAACGAATATCCTGCGAAGCAGGATGAGGAGTGCGAAGCACGGATTCGTGAGCCTAACAGAACAAAAAGTAAACGGCTTATAAGGGATGAGTGGCCGGACAGAGGAGAATAACATGGCAGAGAAAAAGTTAGTAGAAGCAATTACCTCGATGAATGAGGACTTTGCGCAGTGGTACACTGATGTGGTAAAGAAGGCAGAATTAATTGACTATTCCAATGTCAAGGGATGTATGGTAATCAAGCCGGCAGGTTATGCTATCTGGGAGAATATTCAGAGACAGCTTGATGACCGTTTTAAGGCAGTTGGAGTAGAGAATGTATATATGCCCATGTTTATCCCCGAAAGCTTACTTGAAAAGGAAAAGGATCATGTAGAAGGATTCGCACCGGAAGTAGCCTGGGTAACATATGGCGGATTAAATCCCCTTCCGGAGAGAATGTGTGTCAGACCTACCTCTGAAACACTGTTCTGTGATTTTTATAAGAATGATATCCAGTCTTATCGTGACCTGCCGAAGGTATATAACCAGTGGTGCAGCGTTGTCCGTTGGGAAAAGGAAACCAGACCTTTCCTGCGTTCCAGAGAGTTCCTGTGGCAGGAAGGACATACCGCACATGCAACGGCAGAAGAGGCACAGGCACGTACCGAGCAGATGCTTAACGTTTATGCTGATTTCTGTGAAGAAGTACTTGCAATCCCTGTAATTAAAGGACGTAAGACCGAGAAGGAGAAGTTTGCAGGAGCAGAAGCAACTTATACCATTGAAGCATTGATGCATGATGGCAAGGCACTTCAGTCCGGAACCAGCCACAACTTTGGTGACGGCTTTGCGAAAGCATTCGGAATCCAGTTTACAGACAAGGATAACAAATTAAAATATGTTCATCAGACTTCCTGGGGAGTGTCCACCAGAATTATCGGTGCGATCATTATGGTTCATGGTGATGATTCCGGACTGGTACTTCCTCCTAAGATTGCACCTACACAGGTTATGATCATCCCGATCCAGCAGAAGAAGGAAGGCGTTCTGGAAAAGGCAAACGAATTAAAGGAAGTATTAAGTAACTTCCGGGTAAAGGTTGATGATTCCGACAAGAGTCCCGGATGGAAATTCTCTGAACAGGAAATGCGTGGAATTCCGCTTCGTGTGGAAATCGGACCGAAGGATATCGAAGCAGGCAAGTGTGTGATCTGCCGCCGTGATACGAGGGAAAAGGTCGAGGTAGCGCTTGATCAGCTTGCAGAAACCGTAGATGCACTGTTAAAGCAGATGCAGTCCGATATGTTAGAGAAAGCAAGAAAGCATGTAGAATCCCATACCTATACCGCAACAACCAGAGAAGAATTCGAGGAAATTTTCGCAACGAAGACCGGATTTGTAAAGGCAATGTGGTGTGGTGAGACAAGCTGCGAAGAGGCCATTAAGGAAAACATGGCAGTAACCAGCCGCTGCATGCCGTTTCATCAGGAATGTCTGTCCGATAAGTGTGTATACTGTGGCAAACCTGCAAAGAAAATGGTATATTGGGGAAGAGCTTATTAACTCTTCCCCTCATAATACAGGTAAAAATACAGGTAAAAAGAATGAGTCCAATCAGACAAATTGAATTACCCGAAGATGTAAAACAGATCATAAAAACGATTACGGAAGCCGGCTACGAAGCATATGCTGTAGGCGGCTGTATTCGTGATTCGGTTCTTGGAAGAATCCCTGAAGATTATGATATTACGACCTCGGCCAAGCCCCTGCAGATCAAGGAACTGTTTTCCCATACGATCGATACGGGGATTAAGCATGGTACGGTAACGATTATGCTGCATGGCATTGGTTATGAAGTCACGACCTACCGGATTGACGGGGAATATGAGGACTGTCGTCATCCCAGAGAGGTTATTTTTACTTCAAATCTGATTGAAGATCTGAAACGGCGGGATTTCACCATTAACGCCATGGCCTACAACGACGAACAGGGACTGGTGGATCCTTTTGACGGAACGGGGGATCTTCAGAAGCGGATGATCCGCTGCGTAGGGAATCCGATAGAGCGTTTTACGGAGGATGCTCTGCGGATGATGCGTGCGGTACGTTTTTCTGCACAGCTCGGATATGAAATTGAAGCCGAGACGGCGGATGCTATCAGGGTGCTTGCACCGAATCTGAAGAATATCAGTGCAGAGCGGATTCAGACGGAACTGGTGAAGCTGGTGACCTCTCCCCATCCGGATGATCTGCGGATTGCATATGAAACGGGGATTACGAAGGTCATTCTTCCGGAATTTGATATCTGCATGACTACGAACCAGAATCATCCCCATCATTGCTATACGGTGGGAGAGCACATTCTGCATTCCATGTGTGAGATCCGTCCGGACAAGGTATTGCGTCTTGCAATGCTGTTCCATGATATAGGGAAGCCCGATGCCATTACAACCGATGAGCACGGAATCAATCATTTCCACGGTCATCCGGAAATTTCAGCAGCTTATGCACAGAAAATCATGCGGCGGCTTAAGTTTGATAATAAATCCATCTATTATGTAACAAATCTGGTAAGATACCATGATGTCCGTATGGAGCTGTCACGGAAAAGCGTGCGACGGGCGATAAATAAGATTGGTGATGATATTTTCCCGTTATTGTTTGAAGTACGGGAGGCGGATACGCTGGCACAGAGTATGTATAAGCGTAAGGAAAAGGAACAGAATCTGGCAAAATTAAAGGAAATATATGAGGATATCGTTGCCAGCAGGGAGTGCGTTTCACTGAAGCAGCTTGCAGTAACGGGAAGTGATCTGATCCGGGAGGCCGGTATTCCGGAGGGTCCGCAGGTCGGTGTGAAATTAAAGGAGCTTCTTTCACTTGTGATTGAAGATCCATCCAGAAATACCAAAGAATATTTATTGTCTGCAGCAAAACAGTAATACTTTGCAGGAATCGTTCATAGGATAGACCATGACAGTGGTTAGGGGGATTGAATGTGAACGACAGATGCGTTTCGCTACTTGACAATTATGATGTAGAAGTGCTTCGCACCACGAAGGGGCGGGGCGCTATTCTTTGTGAAACAAATCAGGGAATGCTGATTTTTAAAGAATATATCGAAAGAAGAAACAAAATCCATTTGCAGAATGAGGTTTTAGAGCTTCTTCATGGACAACAGTTTCCGGCTGAACAGATCCTTAAGAATAAAGAAGGAGAGCTTCTGACCATGGACTTTGACGGAACGGCCTATGTCCTTAAGACTTATTCTGCCGGAAGGGAATGTGATCTGAAGGATTCCGAAAACTGCAATCAGGCGGTCCGGGCATTGGCACAGCTCCATAGAACGCAGCTTTGGCAGGAGGAAAATACACCTGTGGAAATACCGGAGAATTCTGCATTGGAGTTTAACCGTCATACCAGGGAATTGAAGAAAATCCGGCGTTTTCTGAAGACAAGAAGCCAGAAGTCGGATTTTGAAATACTTCTTATGCAGAATTATACCTATTTTTTTGAACAGGCACTTCAGGTTGAAGAGGAAATGCAGAGGTTTGCGGCACAGCCCGTACCTTCGGGGATCTGCCACGGAGATTTTCAGTATCACAATATTCTGACAGAGCAGGAAAAGACCTTTCTGATCAATTTTGAAAAGTGTGCCATTGGGGATATAACGAGGGATCTTGGGCTCTTCTTGCGCAAGATTCTGGAGAAAACCTCCTGGCAGGAAAAGCTGGCTTTTCAGCTGATCGGGGAATATGAGAAGGTTCGTCCGCTTACGGCTGCGGAGAAGATTCATCTGTATGGAAGACTCGCCTATCCGGAAAAATTCTGGAAAATAGCCAATTTTTACTATAATTCAGGTAAGGCATGGATACCGATGAAGAATATGGAGAAACTTTACCGGCTTCTGGATCTGGAAGAGGAAAAAAAGACTTTTCTCGAGCATTATCGTGGAGTATACTTGTAACTAATCAGAGATCTGTACAATCCGGAACCTTATGAATGGGCAGGGCTGAATGGCTGCACATAATCAATATAGAAAAGGCCGTCTGGAGCAACAGGGAAATTGTTATGCGGATATGAAATATGAGGTACTTTATGAAGAAATCTGGGAAGAAACAAAATAAAATCATCGTATTGTGTGCGTTATTGTGTCTGACTGCAACGGGATGCAGCAGCACCGGACTTGCGCAGGAATCCACGTTTGAGAGCTCTTTTGAGAATACGCAGGAGGAGCCGGTGGATATTTATGTATCCAGTGCTTCCGGAGTGGTTAAGCGTGTGGATAAAGAGGCACAGACAATTACGATCTGTGAGCTGAATCAGCGGGAAGAAAAGACACTTTCCTATGACGGGGCAACCGTGCTTACGGATAAGTATGGCGGTCCGCTGACTGTGGATCAGCTTATTCCGGGGAGCATCGTGACGCTTGCCTATAACAGCAACATGGAAAAAATGGGATCTTTGCAGATCAGTCCGGATTCATGGAATTATGGAGATATCCAGAAATTCAGCATGAATACCGGGAACCGGACGATTACGGTTGGGCAGGAGGAATACCACTTAAGTGACCGGCTGCTTGTTTTTTCCGGTCAGGAGGAGATTCTGCCGGAGCAGGTTATAAGTCAGGATGTGATTTCCATGCAGGGGATCGGTCAGGAGGTCCTGAGCATCCGTGTGGATCGGGGACATGGCTATCTGGAGCTTAAGAATGAAGAGTATTTCGTTGGTGGCTGGATTGAGATCGGACAGACAGTGATTTCGCAGGTTTCACCGGAAATGCTGTTTTCTGTACCGGAGGGCAGCTATCAGGTACGGCTGACCACAGATCTTTTGGAGGAAAGCCGGGAGGTGGAGATCCGTCGGGATGAAATTACGACACTGGATCTTGGTGATATTGAGAAGCCGGTTCCGGAAAGTGGACAGGTTACCTTTGATATCACACCGGAAAGTGCTTCGGTATATGTTGATAACAATCTGATTAATCAGCTTTATACCTTAAAGCTGCCGGTAGGTATGCATCAGCTTACCGTCAGTGCTTCCGGTTATGATACGGTCAGTCAATTCTTTGATGTTACCGGTGAAGAACCATTGAAGCTGCAGCTGAATCTGCCCAAGAGCAAGAGTTCGGTATCGGATAATGATATTTCCTGGGCTTCGGATAAGAAGGAGAGCGCAACAATTACCATTCAGACTCCGGATGGAGCTGAAGTATATGAGGACAACCTGTATAAGGGCTATGCACCGGTTACCTACACGAAGACTGCAGGAACACATGTCCTTACTTTCCGGAAGTCCGGTTATGTAACGAAGAGCTATTCCATTGAAGTGGCAGACGATAATGAAAATGTGGTTTATTCCTTCCCGGATCTGGAACCGGAGAGCAGCTCCACAGTCAGCGGTAACAGTATTTCGGGCAACACGGCTAAGACGCAGAGCACGGTAAGCGGTAATTCCGTGAGCGGAAACTCCGTCAGCGGCAATTCTGTCAGTGCAGAATAGGAAATACTACGATAAATGTATATGAAAATATATGATAGCTGACTTGAAAATGATATGAGATTTGATGAAATTTTATACTGAGAGAAGAAGGAAAGCCATGAACGGGGACGGGAAGAAGCTTATCGTTTGATAATCATTTCTTTTTGCAGGAACATGGTGAAATATCCGAAGAACTTCGGGAGGAAATTGGGCATATAACCGATGTCCCGCTTCGGGAGAAATTGGTGAAGAGCATACAATACATACAACAAGTATTTTTGAGAAATTTGACAATAGTTGGAAACAAAAATCCACTGTTTAAGCGACTCGGGAGAATTTTGATATGATCTTGTATAGTCGACAACTGTCAAAGCCCCAGAAGAAACAGACGAAGATTGAATGGTAAATACATAAATATTTAAGAATAATGTAAAATGCATTGACAAAGCCAAGAGGTTTTTGTATAATAAAACTCGCGTCAAAGATGATGCACAATAGAATATTGGTAGCGGATGTCATTCAGATTGAAATTTGGAGAAATACTCAAGAGGCTGAAGAGGCGCCCCTGCTAAGGGTGTAGGTCGCTCACGCGGCGCGAGGGTTCAAATCCCTCTTTCTCCGTTTAGCTACCAATAAGGTGATTAGGAAGTATCCGGTTGGATACTTCTTTTTTCGTCTGAGGAATAAATTGTTTAAAATGTATCTACAAATAAAAATAATCAGATAAAGAATGATAAATACAAGATCTAGAGAGACAATACTAGATTTAGAGGATGTAAGATCCTAGTAAAAAGAAAGTAAAAAAATCTTTTTTTGTTATTGACAGACTACTAAGACTAA
>FR902881.1 GCA_000438155.1 Firmicutes bacterium CAG:95 | reverse complement strand
GCAGAAACTTTACTGGTGTCACCACAGACAATTAGCAAGTGGGAAAATGGTATGACCTGTCCGGATCTGGAAATGCTTGTTCGATTGACGGAATATTTTGGAGTGACAACAGATATGTTATTGGGAATTGCGCCGTTGGATATCAGTTATGAAGCCGCTGACACAGATAAACGGGAATATTGGTCAGAACAGGTTTTATATTTACAAAGGCGTGAAAAGAATAGATGGAATGAGGATTATCTGCAATTTCTTGTTCAGAATGTATGGAAAATTCATGAACCTGTGAAAATATTGGATTGCGGATGTGGATATGGTGGATTGGGTGAAAGAATCCTGCCCATGCTACCGGATGAAAGCACTTATACGGGTATTGATTTTTCGGAAGAGATGTTATTGGAAGCGAAAAAGAGATATAGAGGGAACGAGCAAAGAGTAAAATTTATTTTAACAGATATTATGGATTATCCTGTGGAGCAACGGTATGATCTTGTAATCTGTCAGTGCGTATTGCGACATGTAAATCATGCAAATAAGATGTTAAAAAGGATGATGGATTTTTTGAAGCCGAGAGGCTGGATGATCTGCATGGAATGTAATCGTGAATTTGAGACAGTTGGTTTGTATATGGAAGGAATGGATTATGGGAATATATGCCGGCATTCAGGGTTGAGCAGTTTGTGGGAGCATCAGTTACAGACGCAGGGGAGAGATTATGCGATTGCTATGAGACTTCCCCAATATATGAAGCAGTGTGGACTCAAGGATATTGATTGTCGAATGAATGATAAAGTACTATATCTGGATCCCGACAACCCGGAATATCTTAAAGAACTGGACAATTTGAGAGAATTGGAACAGTGGACAGGAAATGCATCGGAAAAGAGGATGATATCTAACCTTATGAAGCATGGAATGAGTCTACTGGAAGCGAAGGATTATTATTGGAAGCAGAAAGAAATTGAGCAATACATAAAGGTAGGAAACCATCCTCTGATTATTAAAGTAGAAGGAATGATGATTACATATGGAAGAAAAGGATAAGCTACCAGTATAGCTTCATATCTTCCAGAGCTTCGTCATCGGATAAAGAGAGACTGTTTTTGATTCGGTCAAGCGTATTTTCGAAGCTGCAGCCCAGATCTTTACAGTTACTGATGAGAGCTTGGATAACCTGATTCCGACCTTCGATCAGGCCGGAATTGCGGCCTTCGATAAGCCCGGTGTTATGTCCTTCGTTATAATAAGAATTAATT
>FR902880.1 GCA_000438155.1 Firmicutes bacterium CAG:95 | reverse complement strand
CGCAGCCTGACAGCAAGTGTCTGGCTGCTGCATGAACAGTAACAAACCACCAAAGAAAATCATAAATTTCTTGAAAAACATGTTGAAATCTACTAAATATTCTGTTATATTGAACTTACAAATCAGATTAAGCATATGACAGAATTGTTTGAATCGAAATCTAAAATTCATTAAGGAACATTTCGTTACCAGTATTCACGAATAATAACTTGGCGCAGATATTACGCTTCCAGAATCTATGCTTATTCCCAGAGAAAACAAAAGATAAGCAGGAGAAGGAGATTTTGTTGTATCATTTTGCTCCTGCAAAAGGAGAAGAATGAAAAACAAGGACACAAAGGATCTTGTGATGAAGGATTTTGAAGCATATCCGGATGTGGCAGCCGATCTGCTGAATGTATTCTTGCATGAAGGACAGCAGAGAGTAAAGCAGGAAAATCTTCTGGCGGCACCGACAGAAACGTTGTATCAGGGACAGGAAAAGCTGAGAAATCAGTTGGAGGATGTAGGTAAGTATGAAATGCATTCCGGTCGTGTCAGAGCCATGTATCTGTTTGCAAATCAGAGCAGAGTCGATTCAAAAATGCTGTTTCGTAAGGCTGGTTACGTCGGTGGTGCATACCGTGAGCAGTATAAAAGCAGGAAAAATGCCTTCTTCCCAGTAATAGAACTGGTACTGTACTGGGGTGAGGAGCGATGGAATTGCAGGGAAAGCCTGCATGAACTGTTACATAACCGGGATGCATCGGAAACGTTGCTTAAGTTTACCGACAATCTGAAATTGCATGTGTTTGAAATGAGAAATCTGTCGGCAGAAACGAGAAGATTATTTCAAAGTGATATGCGTATCGTAGTTGATTATCTGGCAGAAGGAAACGGTTATTGTTCCGACCGGAAGATTGTGCACAAGGAAGCATTGATTAAGCTTCTGCGTGTGCTGTCTGGTGATGAAAATGTAGAAGATACCTTATCCATGATGCAGGAAATGAAGACGAAAGAGGAGGATGATGTAAAAGTGTGTGAATTATTTGAACAGTATAAGAGAAGCGGACAAGAGGAAGAGCGGGAACGAAGCATAGAACGGATGATTCTTGATAATCAGGAAGAGCACCGGACAGAGGAGACGATTATCGGAAAGTTGGTTCGCTGGTTTTCATTAACCAGAGAACAGGCGAAGATGTACTATGACAAGTACGCCAGAGTGGTGGTATAGAAACCAACGGTACTGAATAGGGCAGAACTCAGAAATGGGTTCTGCCTTTTACATTTCCTTTTCCGGCCTTGACAAACATTTTACATAAGCACACTTTTTCATTTTACAAGCAGTCTTTATGATGAGATACATAAGATCAAAACAAACAAAACATCACCGGAATCAAAAACAAAAGGTGAACCGAGAGGAGATTTATTATGAGAAAGAAATTAAGTGTATTTGTTATGGCTCTTGCAGGAGCAGCACTCCTGGCAGGATGTGGATCGAACACAACCACAGCAACGGATACCGCAACCGAAACTACAGCTGAGGCAGCAACAGAGACAACAACAGAGGCAGCACCGGCAGAAGACACGACTGCAGAAGCAGAAGCACCTGCACAGACAACTGAGGACAACGGAACCGTATCTACCGATGGATCTACTTCCATGGAGAAGGTGATCGGTGCTTTGGGAGAATCCTTCATGGCACAGAACGATGGAGTAACCTTTACCTACAATCCGACCGGATCCGGTTCAGGTATAACAGCAGTAGAAGAAGGAAGATGTGATATCGGACTTTCCAGCAGAAACTTAAAGGATGAAGAGGTTGCAAAAGGCTTAACACAGACAGTACTTGCTTATGATGGAATTGCAATTATCGTAAATCCGGAAAATCCTGTTGCTGATCTTGACATTGACACTATCGCTAGGATCTATAAGGGTGAAATTAAAAACTGGAGTGAAGTCGGTGGAAATGATGCAGAAATCGTTCTGATCGGACGTGAGGCAGGAAGCGGTACGAGAGATGGCTTCGAATCCATTACCGAAACTGAAGATGCATGTGCATACCGTCAGGAATTAACCTCTACAGGTGATGTAATCACAACCGTAGCCCAGAACCCGGATGCAATCGGATATGCTTCCCTTGCTTCTGTAAAGGATAGTGTAAAAGCACTTTCCGTAGGCGGTGTGGTTCCTACGGAAGATACCGTAAAAGACGGTTCTTACGTCATCCAGCGTCCATTCGTACTGGTAACCAAGGACGGTGTGGCATTATCCGCAACTGCCCGGAAGTTCTTCGACTACATCACTTCTGCTGATGCAGCAGGCATCATTTCCGAGGCCGGAGCAGTAGCAGCGAACTAAGATATTAGGGAATCCGGCTCAAAATAATAAAATCGGATTTAGACATTAAACCGGATGCGGCTAAGCATCAAAGAGAAACAAACCTGACATCCAGACAGCATGACATCTTAAGGAGAGACATCCGGGTTGCTGTCTGGATATCATTACGTTATATCGTTTGATAACAGTAGAGAAATTAATTATAACAGGTGAATAACATGAAAAAGAAGCAATTTTTTGAAAACTTCATACACGGGATTTTCCTGGTGCTCGGATTGATTACAGTAGGCTGTGTGCTGCTGATTTCGGTGTATCTGATCATTTCCGGCATACCTGCCATCCGGCAGATCGGACTTATTCCTTTTCTGTCTGGCAAAACGTGGGCATCCACGGCAGCAGAGCCTTCCTATGGAATTCTGCCGTTTATTCTGACCAGTGTTTATGGAACCGCAGGAGCGATTCTGCTGGGAGTTCCGTTTGGGTTCCTCACAGCAGTATATCTGGCAAAGGTGGCACCGAAGAAGGTGCGCACCGTCATGGAATCCGCAGTAAGTCTCCTTGCCGGAATTCCTTCTGTTGTATATGGTCTCGTGGGTATGCAGGTGCTTGTGCCGGGGATCCGCAAGCTGTTCCATGTTCCGGATGGAGCAAGCCTGTTGGCAGCCATTATTGTATTAGCCATTATGATCCTGCCTTCCATTATTAAGGTGTCCATGACGAGTCTTGAAGCAGTACCGAAGGAGTATGAGGATGCTTCTCTGGCTCTTGGAGCCACGCCTGTGGAAACCTATTTCCGGGTATCGGTGCCGGCTGCAAAAAGTGGTATTGCAGCAGCCGTAGTACTGGGTGTCGGACGAGCCATCGGAGAAGCAATGGCAGTCATGATGGTATCAGGAAATGTACCCAACATGCCGGAGCTGTTCCAGAGCGTCCGGTTCCTTACGACAGCAGTGGCAAGTGAAATGTCTTATTCATCAGGCTTACAGAGGCAGGCACTGTTTTCCATTGCACTGGTACTGTTCCTGTTCATTATGCTGATTAATGCAACTTTAAACTTTTTCCTGAAACGGGATAAGGAGGCTTAAGATGAAACATGGTGGAATGACACACAGACGTGTGTTTTATATTTGGATGATGAAAGTATTGATGTGGATCTCCGCAGGACTCACTACTCTCCTTGTTCTTTTTCTGATCGGATATGTGTTTATTAAGGGACTTCCCAATATTTCCTTCGAGCTGCTGACTACATCACCAAGTTATCTGGCGGACCGTATCGGAATTCTGCCGGATATCCTGAACACAATTTATATAGTACTTGCAACCCTGCTGATTGTTCTGCCTCTTGGTGTAGGGGCGGCAATTTATCTGACCGAGTATGCAGCCAATAAGAAGCTGGTTACCGTAATTGAATATGCGGCAGAAACCCTGTCCGGTATTCCGTCTATTATCTATGGACTGGTTGGCATGCTGTTCTTCTGCCAGTTCCTGAATATGAAGACTTCCCTGCTGGCAGGAGCCCTGACACTGGTAATTATGAACCTTCCAACGATCATGCGTACTACCCAGGAGAGTCTTAAGACCGTTCCGCAAAGCTACCGTGAGGGTGCATTCGGATTGGGAGCGGGTAAATGGAGAGTGATCCGTACCGTAGTACTGCCCGGATGTATTGATGGTGTCATTACCGGATGTATTCTGTCGGTTGGACGAATTCTGGGAGAGTCCGCAGCCCTGCTTTTCACCGCCGGCTTTGCCCATGCACTTAATAATATCGTAAAAGGACTTGGCAGTGCCGGAGCTACACTGACAGTAGCTCTTTATGTATATGCAAAGGAACAGGGAGAATTCGGAGTGGCATTTGCAATTGCGGCGATTCTTATGATTCTCACCATGCTTATCAATTTTGCGGCAGTACTGGTTGGAAAGTATTTCAAAAAGAGAAAGGATATGTAAGTGATGAACAACATTATGACGGTACATGATCTTTTACTG
>FR902879.1 GCA_000438155.1 Firmicutes bacterium CAG:95 | reverse complement strand
ACAGTAAGCTCTATTGTCAAATATACTATGTACCTTTCATTGTATTTTCCATCTGTACCACCTCCGTTAATACTGGAAGTTCTCAGAATGTACTCATTCTGGCGAAAGGCGAACCGCTACCCGTTTTGGTAACACCCATACGTTAAATATAACATATATTTTTGATTTTGCAAATACATTTTAGGTTATTCTACACAAAACATTTGTTCTCAATCTTCTCCCGTCAGTTTCACCACGATATAGTCATGATGAACCGCTTTCGTAAATACTTCAAATCCATCTTCATCGACAAAACGCTACTCCTAATTGTCCGTATCACTTATCTAGCCCATGAGTGGCTGTTCAGTCAATTTCATAATCTTACCATCCTTCACTTGATTGACAAGCATTGTCATAAAGCCACGCCACGTATTTGAATTTTCATTAAAATATATACTGTTTCCCCCATACTTATAAAATTCTTCAAACGAGATATCTACCGTATGATCATAATCATATAAGTATGAAATCACCGCATTTTTATCTATAATAGTTTCAATGTTCTGATAGTCTTCTACTAACATTGCCGGTTCATAAATGTCTGTAGACACAAAAGACGCATACTCGACACGTACCTTAGCAGAAGAAGTTCTTTTGGGTATTCTATAGATTTCTTCGCCTTCTTGACGTGCCTGACTATAGCTTTCACAATAATCAGGAATAAAATACCAATAATCTGCCTCATCGCCCTCAACACATACATATGCCAATCCACTATTCCCAAACTCTCTTGTTAATCCTTCATGAAATAGTGCGACCTCCGAAGCCGATATGTACATTGGTTGATATACTGTGAAAAGCGACCACCAAACTCTATAATCTCCCGTTTGTGTCTCAACCACATCTGCTATCGTTCCACCATATAATACTGTCTCATCCTCCAATAAATCTATTTGGGCTTTACCAAATTGATCTGTACTATTATTCTCATTTTTTCCAAGCGCACCTGCAAATTCTTTGTAGGTACATTTATCTACGAGTTTGATCTGTACATCTTCCGATGCGTATGCTTCTATATGCCAACTATGTGGAATTTCATATCCATCCTCGAATTCTATGTTCTTCTTTCCAAAAAAATCAGCTTCAACAGCATAATACGGTGCTGTAAGTTTTATGTCCATACAGCTAATTATTTTACTTTGGTTATCCAAGTCTCTTGTTATCAAAGAGCCTTGTGCCTTCGCACCGGTCTTTATTGAACACATAAGCGGATTATCTTTCATACCAAAAAGAGTTATTTGGGTAATAAACTCTGGCCCTACAAATACCTCTCCATCACAATAAATCATAGGATTGTTTATGGCATTAATCCTAAATACCGGCATTGTACACAATAAGGTCTTCTGTACACCAACACTTATTGGCATTTCATACGAGAAACCAATTTCTCCTTTAGCATTTATGGAAAAGTATACACCCATTGTTACATTAACTGTATCATCTCCTAATGTAATATTAGGAATCGGTTCCCATAAAGGAATATTTAACAACTCCTTATCAAATTTTACCTTTCCATCTAAAGTGGTATCACAATCAATTACCACCTTACTATATGCTCCATAATAATCATATTGATATTTTACAGCTAAATTCTTCATTATAATAGAAACTGACGTTCCCTTATCAATATAATACTCAGAAAGCGTTCGACTTATTGAAATTCCACTACTTCCTTCTATCGTAACCTTCATTGGTAAGATATCGGCTTTCGATTCAGACTCATCACCTTCCAAGCTAATTTTATATACCTCATTACTATTATAAAGATTTATTTCTCCTGCACTATCAGATACATCCACAATAGTATAATTACTCATTTTATATGATGTGTCACTTATTTCTCCACTCTCTATGTTCCATCCACCACTTCGATATATATCTTCCAAAGTTATTTCATAAAT
>FR902878.1:11117-22903 GCA_000438155.1 Firmicutes bacterium CAG:95 | reverse complement strand
GTAACTGTGAAGGTACTGAACAGTTACGGAAGATTTATATTAATCGCCTATACACAACAACTTGATTATGGTAACATATCGGAACTTCCGAAGGTTGCTTCCCACTTTGCTGCACGCTCATCCATGATAGCCTGACCGCCTGCACCCAAGTATTCTTCAATACCGGAATCCCATACCTTGTCAAAGTCAGCTTCTGCCGCAGATACTGCGGTATCATATACGATATCTCTCTTGCTGGAGAGGGAATCGCCCATACCTTCTTCTGCGGAGATTGCGCCAACATTTACATTCTTACCGGGTCTGTTGTCTGTCTTTGCAATTGCATCTGCTGTTTCTACATCAGCAGGATCTACGTTAGAGTAGCTGTATGCAATAGACTTTGCAGTAATTTCAGGGTCTACCAGCTTCAGACCGTTACAGGTAATGGTCATATCAATGTTGAAACCGGAGTTCTGGATGGTATCACCTGTGGATGCCTTGGTAACGATGGTTCCATCGTCTAAGGTATCATGAGTTACACCTTCTTCACCGATCTGGAGATACTGGATGTGCTCCGGATCAGAGATCCAGTCAAGGTAAAGCATGGATGCCAAAGGTTCATCGTTGGTAGAAGGGAAGAACAGTTTACGGTCGATCGGACCTGCAGTAAACTTGGTATGAGTTCCTTTGCTGTCTTCGAAACAGTCAACTGCTATAAACTTTGCATCTTCTCCAACCAGTCTCTGTAAATTTGCCTGGATGGAATCTTCACCGTTACGGAAAGGATAATCCCAGTTATGAGTAAAGGCACCAACATAACCAGCCTTTAAGTTATCATCTTCTGTGGTGTCACCGCTTCCATACAGAGCGAAATCCTTCCACATCAAGCCTTCGTTGTACCACTTATTCAAGAGACGGACACCTTCCTTTGTGCCGTTCTGGGTAAGCTTTCTGTCATCAAATCCGTTTACATAGTATTCCTTATCGGAGATATCCGGATCAATAAAGGATTCAATTAAGGTAGCTGCTCTCCAGCCTACATCATAGCTTACGCTGTAAGGAATCATCTTGTCAGCATCTGCGCCAAGAAGTTCATCTGCGTTATCACGGAATGCAATCAGCATATCTTCAAATTCCTGCTTGGTAGCAGGCTCCTTTAAACCGAGCTTATCTAACCAGTCTTTACGAACGAAGGTGTTGATACGGTTGCTGTTTGCAAGCTTTGCTTCAATTCCCCAGATTGTACCGGTTTCAGGATCCTTATCCCAGTAAAGGTTGGTCTCGCCAAGCCAATCCCAGAGGTTCGGGAATACCGATTTGTATTCTTCGGTTAAGTACTCGCTCAAATCCAGAACACCACCCATGTTTGCATAGGTCTGAATGGTCGGATAGTCATAAGTTACACAGATGTCCGGAGCATCACCTGCTGCCAGAAGGTTATTGATTTCTTCCACCTCTGTCCAACGGGGAACTGCCTTGAATTCCACCTGTACGTTGTGATCTGCAAGCATTCCTTCCTGGATATACTTGGTATATGCATTGTTTGTAGGATCAGAACCGCCATCGTTACCACGATCATAAACCTCCACAACAATGGTTCTGGTTTCAGCGAATTTGCCATCCACAAGCTGACCGCCTGTCGGATCGGATGCATCTGCGCTGTCAGATGCTGCATCAGAAGTATCGGCTGAGTCCGATGCTTCCGTTGTTGCCGCTGCTGTATCACTGGATGTATCAGCAGGAGCTGCTTCTTTGCTTCCACAGGCTGCAAGGGAAAGTACCATAGCACCTGCAAGTAACACGGAAAGTAATTTCTTCTTCATTCTTTGCCTCCCTAATAGAATATTTGATTTATTG
Source organism: Firmicutes bacterium CAG:95 (assembly GCA_000438155.1). Lineage (GTDB taxonomy): Bacteria > Bacillota > Clostridia > Lachnospirales > Lachnospiraceae > Suilimivivens. The sequence goes on along the minus strand of FR902878.1, from coordinate 21,067 downwards.
AATGCACGGATTGAGCCCCAATCCGGTTATTCCTTAACGGCTCCAACGGTAACCCCGTGGATGAAATACTTCTGCAGCCATGGATAGATACACAGAATCGGAACCGTGGAGAACATAACGATCGCTGCCTTAAGTGATTCGGTAAGTCCCGGGGTGGAGAACCCTTCCTGCGTAGCCACTTCCACGCTGTTAATGTTGTTAATGATATTGTAAAGAAGGAGCTGTAACGGATAGTAATCCTTTTCCTTCATATACATCAGTGCATCGGAATATCCATTCCAACGGCCTACGGCATAGAACAGAGCCAGTGTCGCAAATACCGGTTTGGATAAAGGAATGTAAATGGAACACAGTATCTTAATATAGGTTGCTCCGTCAATTTCCGCCGATTCCCTTAAGCTGTCCGGAATTCCATAAAAGAAACTCCTTAAGATAATCATGTTGAAGACACTTAAACAGCTCGGCACAATCAGTACCAGCGGATTGCTTAACAAATTCAGTGACTTCATCAGCAGGTAGTTCGGGATCGTACCTGCGTTAAAAAACATGGTAATCGTAATAATGATGTTAAAAACGCTTCTTCCTTTCAGATCCTCGAAGATCAGAGGATAAGCACATAAGGTTGTCATGACCAGTGATACAATCGTGCAGATGATGGTAAGAAATACGGTCCAGAAGAACGCCCGGATGTATTTTGCATCACCAAGTACGGTTGTATAAGCATTAAAGTTCAATCCCTTCGGCCACAGATAAACCTCATGCTTTACCAGTGCGTCCGTACTGCTTATGGACTTTACCAGCAGGTTTACCATAGGAAGCAGACAGATGATGGCAACCACGACACAGATCAGAACAAAGATCCAGTCTCCGGCTTTTGCAGATTTTGATTTAATCATCGTTCACACCTCCTACCAGATTCCACGTTCGCCGAGCCGTCTGGAAATCCAGTTTGCCAGCAACAGGAAGATTACACAGATCACGGACTGGAACAATCCAACCGCCGTCGTCAGTGAGAACTGAAGACTCTTAATACCATTGGTATAAACAAAAGTGGAAATGACGTTTGCCACATTCATAACCATGTTATTCTGGAAAGCGAACGGTCTGTCGAAGCCGCTTCCTAAAATATTGCCAAGGTTCATAATCAGAAGTACCACGATGGTGGAACGGATACCCGGAAGGGTAATGTGCCACATCTTCTTAAATCTTCCGGCGCCATCTACCGATGCTGCCTCGTAAAGCTCCGGATTGATTCCGGCGATCGCTGCCAGATATACGATGGAACCCCATCCAAAGTTCTGCCATACACCAATTAATATGTAGGATACAATCCAGTTGCCCGGTTTATCAAGGAAGTGAACTGCCTCAAACCCCAGATTCTGCAGCACCATGTTTACAAGACCGTTGGTCGGTGCAAACATCTGAAGTGCCAGGCTGTAAATAATGACCCATGATAAGAAATGGGGCATATAAGCAATAGTCTGCACCACTCTCTTAAACCTGGTAAATACCAGTTCGTTTAAGATCAGTGCGAAGATGATCGGAGCAGGGAATCCAACTACCAGATCAAGGAGATTCAGTACCAGAGTATTCCGCAGGGCATTTAAGAAATCCTTGTTCTTAAACGCTTTGATGAAATATTCAAAACCGTGCTGTGCCGCCAGCGGCATCTCCCAGACGCTCTGCACAATACTGTATTTCTTGAATGCAATCTGGATATAAACCATCGGAACGTATTTAAAGATAATCAGATAAAGCATTGGCAGAAAGAGTAACAGATACAGCTGCCAGTACCGTTTCATGTACACGCCAATGGATTTCCTGTTCTTCACGGCAGGTACTTTTTTGGATGTTTTACTCATCATAACTCCTCCCATAAAAATCGTTTATCAACTCTTTTGATAAATTGATTATAATATTTCGTTTTCCTCTTATCTTGTCATATATTGCTTTTCATTTCATAAATCTTGCTTTCTTTATGCAATTTATATATATAAAAACTTTTGTTATAGTTTTTATTGTGCGTTTTGCTACAATTTTTTCAATGTATAGCAATTTTTGTATAGTTATGGGATAAAAAAAGCCGGAAGCAGAATTACCTGCTTCCGACCATAAATATTCTCTTCTGAATTAACCTTCTAGTAGATTTTTCTTCCTTTTTCATCCGGAATTCCACTCTTACGGTAGAAGTATGAGTTCACCTGATCACGCCATTCCCTGGCATTGGCCAACTGCCTTGTAAAACGCTCCCGTACCAGTGCATAACTTTCATCCGGGATTCTTCCCTCCAGGGACTCCCATACCGTGATCATCTGCTCTACTTCTTCCACGCCTTCAAAGTGAGTATCATAGATGTACTGCAGCAGAGTCTTTCCGCTTGCAAGCTTCCATGTATACGGCATGTGATGGAAGAACAGCAACAGTTCTTCCGGACAGGTTGCCGGATCGTCATACATCGAAGCATTCGGCTCATAATACTGCTGCGCATATCCTGTTCCGTTATGTGACCGGTCAACGCCAAGTCCCAGATGATCGGCACGATGGTAGGTTCCCCAACGGGAGTACTCATACCCGTCAATGCTCGGACCATAGTGCTCATGCGGTGTCACCATCCAGCCAATGCCAAGCGGTGAGGTATATTTCTCATAAGTTTCCCTGGATCCCAGAAGAAGCTTCACAAGGGAATCAACAACCTCGCAGTCACAGCCAAAGGTCAGTTTCACCCATTCCTTTGCAATTTCTTCTGCAGAAAGTGACGTCTGGAATGCCAGTCTTCCGAATCCGTAGAAGTTTGCTGCTGCCAGATCATTTCCGGTCCAGTTTGCATCATTACCGGTATTGATTACGGCTGCAATTCCGGCATTCCGGTTTCCAAGTGTCCGGCCGCTTACCACATCCGCAACCGTGTCAAGCTCCGGCAGGCAATAGGTCTTGAAATCCAGTACTTCCTTAAATAAAGGAATCAGATAACAGACATCAATCTGATGTCCCGTATACTCCTGCGCCACCTGAACCTCCAGCATCTGATTGGTTTTTTTCAATCCCCCAAGCAGAGGTGAAACTGCCTCCCGGATCTGGAAGTCCATCGGGCCGTTTTTAATCTGCAGAATCACATTCTCGTGATAGTCACCATCCATCTGGATGAAATTGTCGTATCCGGCACGCGCCCGGTCCGTCTTATAATCCCTCCAGTCCTGCGTGCAGTTATAAACAAAGCACCGCCAGATGATGATGGCGCCATATTCCTTCACAATATCGGCAAGCATATTGGCTCCGTCTGCCTGCGTCCTTCCGTAGGTAAAAGGCCCGGGTCTTCCTTCCGAATCTGCCTTTACAAGGAAACCTCCAAGATTCGGGATTCTTGCAAAGACCTCCTTCATCTTCTCTTTCCACCATGCAATGACCTCTTCGTTTAACGGATCCGCACTGTCCGGTCCGCCAAGCTCCATCGGGGAAGCAAAGTTAAGGCTTAAATACAGCCTGATTCCATAATCGGCAAATACATTGGAAAGCTCTGCCACACGGTCAAAATAACGTTCCGTAATCAGATACGTTGCCGCGTCCTTTACATTCACATTGTTGATGACAACACTATTTAATCCGATGCTTGCCACGAAACGCGCGTAATCCCTCGTCCGTTCATTCACCAGAATTTCATTTTCTGCAAAGAAGAAGGATTCCCCGGAATAGCCGCGTTCAATGCTGCCATCCATGTTATCCCAGTGGTTCAGCATACGGTTCGGATTGTCCGGATTACAAAGCACATCCACACCCTTCAGGGATTCCTCCATGGCAATTCTGCGAAGCAGGTCAAACACACCAGATAAGACGCCCTTCTCTTCAGCTGCCATCAGAAACAGCCGTCCATCCTGCTCCTTCAGATGATATCCTTCTGCTTTCACACCGCTTCCTGTTTCGGAAATCCTACGGATAACGAAGGTCCCCTTTTCTGCCTGTGCCAAAAAAGAACGTACCGGCGGCGGAAGTACCAGCATGCCCTGTATTCCACGCTCCAGTTCCATAAGTGCAGACCGGATCTCACGGTGTTCCTTCTCAAATCCATCCAGCCGGTATTTTTCAAAATAGGCTTCATTTCCTTTCGCTGCCCTTGGAAAGTAATTCAGCCACATCTGTGTCCACGGATTCATTCCCAATTCCCCTCCACATGGGTATTTCGAAGCATTTTATCTCTCCATACCCTTCACTTTCATTTCTTCTGGGTATTTTGAAACTATTCTCTTCTATATACCTTCTACCTTCATTTTCTCTGGGTATTTTGAAACAAATTCCCTTCTCTATACCCTCTGGCCTCATTCGAAATAATTTTCAGACAAGTATCAATTGTGATCTATCGGCATCAACAGTCAGCCGGCACCTTAATGGTGATCTCAGCCGGCTTCTTTCCGGTCAGTTCCACGCTCCGGTGATCCGGTCCGTTTGTTCCCACATAGCAGATCGCTTCTCCTTCCTGGTAGCAAAGCTTTCCTTCCTCATCGTAGAGTCCGAATGCTTCCTTCGGAAGATGGATTTCCACTCTCTTCTTCTCACCCTTCTTAAGAGAAACCTTCTTAAGCCCCTTAAGCTGTGCATTCGGTGTGTCCTCTGCACAGATCTTCACATAAACCTGAACAGTTTCTGCACTGTCATATTCTCCAAGATTGGAAATCTCTGCGGTTACGGTGATGCCATCCTCTGTAAGTACTTCACGGTCTGCCTTTACATTGGAAAGTTCATATTCATTATAGGAAAGTCCGTAGCCAAACGGATACATCGCATCCTGCTTCATGTAGCGGTAGGTTCGTCCCTTCATGGAATAATCGGTGAACTCCGGCAATTCATCAATACTGTGATAGAACGTAAGCGGAAGCTTTCCTTCCGGGCTCACATCACCAAACAGAATGTTCGCAATCGCCTTGCCACCGACAGCACCCGGATACCAGCCCTGAATGATTGCCGGAATATGCTCATCGGCCCAGTTAAAGGAAAGCGCGCTTCCGGAAAGCACCACAAGCACGACCGGCTTACCGCTTTCATAGGCCATTTTCAGGATTTCAAGCTGTAAGCCCGGAAGCTCCAGGTCACGCTTATCTCCGCTTCCGTACTGGTTACCGGTATCGCCCTCTTCTCCTTCCAGGGTTGCATCAAGTCCAAGGCACATTACGACAACATCACTTGCTGCACAAATGCCGCGTACTTCGGAATGACGATCCTTTCCCTGACTTAAATTGCTCATTCCTTCTTTATATAAATGACAGCCATCGGATACGAGCACACGCACCTCGTCGCCGACATACTCCTGAATTCCTTCAGAAATTGTGTAATACCGGGATGCAGTTCCTTCATAGTTTCCAACCAGTGCCGCACGGCTGTTTGCATTCGGTCCGATCACACCGATGGTTTTGATCTTTGACTTATCTAACGGAAGCATATGGTTCTCGTTCTTTAAAAGTGTGATGCACTTTTCGGAAACCTTGAGATTTAACTCCTGCATCGGCTTGGAATCCACCACCTCATAGGAAATCTGATCATAAGGATTCTCCCCCTTCTGATCAAAAACCCCCAACATCATACGGGTGGTAAACAGGTGAACCAGCGCCTCATTGAGACGTTCTTCCTTCACCATTCCCTTTTCCACTGCTTCCTTTAAATAGGCAAATAATGTACCACAGTTTAAGTCACAGCCATTGTTCATGGCCAGGGCAGCGGACTCTAACGGGGTGTCCGTTACCATATGTCCTTCATGGAAATCCTTGATTGCCCAGCAGTCCGATACCACGTGACCCTCAAAGCCCCATTCTTTTCTTAAAATATCCTGCAATAACGTCTTGCTTCCGCAGCAGGGCTCGCCGTTTGTACGGTTATAGGCACCCATCACGGCCTCTACCTTTCCTTCCTGCACACAGGTCTTGAAAGCCGGAAGGTAGGTTTCATACATATCCTGCTTTGTTGCCACGGCATTAAAATGGTGGCGCAGATCCTCCGGTCCACTGTGTACCGCGAAATGCTTGGCACAGGCTGCTGCCTTTAAGTATTTTTCATCATGTCCCTGAAGTCCCTCAACATAACGCACGCCCATACGGGAGGTCAGATAGGGATCCTCTCCGAAGGTTTCATGTCCGCGTCCCCATCTGGGATCACGGAAAATATTGACATTGGGTGACCAGAAGGTCAGTCCCTTATAAATATCCGTATCGTCATATTCCTGCTGCATATTGAATTTTGCACGTCCTTCCGTGGATACTGCTTCTGCCACTTCCTCTGCCAGATCCTCATCGAACGTAGCAGCAAGTCCGATCGCCTGTGGAAATACAGTAGCCACTCCAGCTCTTGCCACACCATGAAGCGCTTCATTCCACCAGTTATAAGCCTTGATTCCAAGACGTTCAATTGCAGGTGCCTGATAAAGTGTCTGTTGTACTTTTTCTTCCAGCGTCATCTTCGACACAAGTTCTTTCGCACGCTTCGTATATTCCGCACGCTTTTCTTCATTTCTAACTAATTCCATAAGCTTTCTCCTTGCATTTTCCATCTGTCTTCTGTCATACAGCTTCCTTTTTGTTCATGCTCCAAGTATATGGCATAAGCCCCCTCCTGTGCATTTTATTTCTTGCGTAGTTCTAGTCAAATATTGCTCTTTCGTTTGACGTTCCCTCAGAATTAGCGTATTCTTATCTTAACTGGTTTTACGAACCTGCTTACAGGGAGGATCTGACATGATCGCAATTTTAAACGGAACACACGAAACCGTTACCTATAAAGACTTACAGGGCATTCGTCTCTGGCACAACCGGGAATACGAGGATTACCCGCTTCACTGGCATACCGCGCTTGAAATCATCATGCCTTTTGAAAATGAATATACGGTGATGATTGACGGCAAGCCTCATATCCTGAATGAGGGGGACATCTGGATCACTGCTCCCGGCACGCTCCATGAGCTGAAAGCGCCGAAGACGGGGGAACGCCTGATTCTTCTTTTCGACTACAGCCTGATCTGCAATGTCAAGGGCATGGACTCCCTGTTGCAGACCATCCATCCGTTTCTGCTGGTACGCCGTGATTCCCATGGCGATCTGAATGGGAAGCTGCGGTTTTATCTGGAAGAAATCATCCGCGAATACGACTACTTGGCGCCCTATGCAGAGGCTGCCATCTATTCCCTGATGATCCGCTTTTTCGTAACGCTCGGACGCGCCAACATCAATCCCCAGGAAATGTTTCCCGGCATTACCTCAAGCAAACAGCACGAATATGTGGATAAATTCATGAACGTCTGCAACTACATTACCGAGCACTGCACCGAAAGCATTACCGTAGACGAACTGGCTTCGCTTGCCGGCTTCTCCAAATTTCATTTTGCCCGGCTCTTTAAGCAGTTTACAAATACCTCCTGCTACGACTATATTATCCAGAAACGCATTGCTTACGCAGAAAAGCTGCTGATCGAACCGGATCTGTCCATTACGGAGGTTTCCATGCGTTCGGGATTCAACAGCCTCTCTACTTTTAACCGTATTTTTAAATCTGCCAAAAACTGTACTCCATCTGAATATAAAAAACTGAACCGTCCAGGCTCTAAGCCCTATGCTCCCCATGGAGAATCCTAATTTGCCGCTCCGGCAGGCAGAAATTGAACACTTTGAAGATCGAAGCAGCTTCCCGGAAGAAAAACGAAGCTGACATCCCATTTGCCCTTTACGGGTGTTAAGGAGAACTCTTTCTCTATATACTCCCCACACATTGGGAACTCCACAAGCTGCTTACTTTCTTCCTCTCCCTGTAAAAACCGGATATGCAGACTGTTGCTGCTTTCAGGTGCCCGTCCGCAGATCCGGATGCCTGCGGTTCCTTCTTCTCCAAAATCCATTTCCGTATAAGTAATCGTCACATTGTTTCCGATTCCGGTAATTGCACGTTCTTCCTTCGTAAAGGTATCCCCGTAAACTGAATCCGCTTCTGCTGCATTCAAAGACAGCCATGCCTTTTGCAGCTTTTTAAACACAAAGCCCTTCAGATGGATCTTCTGATGAACGGCTACGCTGATCGTATTGATACCGGTAACCCGTTTTGCCAGGGAATAGGTTTCTTCCTGATAGGTGTTCCAGATGGACGGCTTCTGATAGACCACATCTGCAAGCAATTGACAGCCCTCTTCTCCCGGAACTCCTTCATAGATCCGGATGGGATATTCTTCACTTGTCAGTGCAAAAATCGGCATCGTAATTTCATCGGATCCCACCGGTCCGAAATCAATATTTCCAAATGTTACCACAGTTTCTCCATCCCTTGCCGTTGCTACGCCGCGTTCGTTTCCGTTGCTGACCTCTCCCTGATACGAGGTGTACAGGCTTCCCGAAATCAGCTCATAAGGATTCCGGTATGCCTGTCCCATACCCTCTACCGTAAATTCCAACTGGCTGATCACGCGGATTCTGTCTGTGCCGCTGCGTGACATACACCGCAGGTAAAAACTGCCATCTCCCATTGCATGAAGCTGTGCGGTATGCCCCTGCACCAGGAGCTTAACGAGATTGGAATCTACACCATGCTCATCTACCACGCGGAACATCAACTGACGGTCCGTGGCTTCCTTCGGCTCAACCTCTGCTTCCACGGTAAGATACGGCTGTTCCTTCGAAAGCTTCTGTCCCATCGGAGAACATAAGGTGATCTTTCGAACCGGGATCTCTTCCTGTTTCTCATCCAGTCTTTCTTTCTGGCTCTGTTTTTGTTCGTCCTCTTGTCTTTCTCTCTGTCTTTCTTCGTGATCTTCTATCAGTTCTGTCGGTCCCGGGGCATAGGTTTCTTCGCATAAATCCTGCCAGAAATTATGATAAATGCGCTGTGCCTTCTCTCCCTTCATAAAGGTCAGCATCTGATCAATCTCCACAGCTTCACAAACAAGCTCCGCACTCTTTAGGCCCTTTCCGGATACCCTGATCCGGACAGCTCCCGGTATCGTTCCGGTCTCAATGATGGCAAGAAGCTTTCCGCTGAACAGCCGGCGGCTGTTTCCTTTGTAGCTGTCCTCATCGGTACTGTCTCCGTTATCCAGTCCCACAAGGTGTCCTGCCCCTTCGACCTGCACCGTCACGCGGTCTACTGCATTTTCCACCACATTTTCATTCTCATCACGCGTTCCGATTTCCACAAAGAAAAGATCCCTGCCATTGGCCACCGCAGCTCTTCCTGATGCCCGTAGCACAATCTCCGCAGAATTGCCAAAAGAAGCTTTCGTTTCGCGTGCTGTCACATTTCCCTCTTCGTCATAGGCAACGGCATATAACACGCCCTTTTCATAGGGCAGCGAATAATCTGCAATGATATGATGACCGCTTCCCTTTTCATGCGTTAACTGCTGCCTGCCGCAGCTCTTTCCATTGCAGAACAGCTCTACGAAGGGCGCATTGGAACAGACCCGTATATCGATGCTTTGTCCTTCATTAAAATCCCAGTATGGAAAAATATGAATCATCGGTGCTTTCCGGTAATCGGTCCATGCCGACTGCCAGACATAATAAGCATCCTTCGGGAATCCGGCCGTGTCCACCTGTCCGAAGTAGGAATTCTTCGTATGATACGGTGTCGGCTCCCCGATGTAATCAAACCCGGTCCACAGGAACTGTCCCATGGAAAAATCCATATCCCGGTCTTCGCAGACACATCGCTCCATGGACTTTGCCCCCCAGCTGGTCGGGCTGTTCCCCAGGCTCGAACACTGTTCGTCATCCTCAGTCAGAATACTTGCCCTTAATGGGAAATGATAAATTCCGCGGCTCTGTACAATCGATGACGTCTCACTTCCGTAGATCACCCAGTCCGGGTGTGCCTTATGATGCTCTTCGTAATACTTTTCTCCATAATTATAACCGGCAAGCTTCACTTCGTCTGCACAGAGCTGCGCGTTTTCCCACGGCATATAATTGGAACCGATCGTAATACCTGCATTC
>FR902878.1:0-11095 GCA_000438155.1 Firmicutes bacterium CAG:95 | reverse complement strand
ATTCCTGCGGTAATCATACTTCTTCACGAGGTCACGCAGCCTTACCGTAATCTCTCGTCCATGTGCATCCACATGGGTATCATAAATTTCATTTCCAATACTGAACATGATAATACATGGATGATTCCGGTCACGCATCACCCAGCTTTCCACATCACGTTCGCTCCATTCCTTGAAAAACCGTGCATAATCATAAGTAGTTTTCGACCTTTCCCACATATCAAAGGCTTCTGAAATCATCAGGATTCCCATCTGATCTGCCAGCTCCACTACGGCGGGCGCTGTCATGTTGTGCGTACCACGCAGTGCATTCACTCCCATTTCTTTTAAGATACGAAATTTCCTTGCCATGGCCGCCCGGTGAAAGGCAGCTCCCAGTGCACCCAGATCATGATGCTCACAGACACCGTTCAGCTTCACCCTCCGTCCGTTTAAAAGAAAGCCCTGCTCCGGATCAAACGCAATGCTCCGGAACCCGATCTGGCTGTACTCTTCCTGAATTATTTCTCCGTCCTTCCAGAGTCCGGTTTTCAGAATATAAAGATGGGGATGCTCCACATCCCAACATCTGGGAGATTTCACACGGTAAATATTGGTATTCTTATTTGTATTATGAAAAATAATTGTTTCAGAGACACAGAAATCTGCCCTCTCTGAACCTGCATAGGTTTCTTCTGGTGAAGCTTCCTCTACCAGTTCCATCTCATCTCCCAGCAGCAGTTCGAAGGGAAGCTCAATCTCCGGTGGGACTTCTCTTTTCGCATATAAGGTATGACGCACCTCGTCCCAGGCATCTCCCACAATCTCCGTATCCGCATAGAGTAAAAAGTCCGGTTCCTTCCCAACCTTTTTCTCACAGGCTTCCGTATGGATATAAACCCCGTTTTCCCGGATATAGGTCTTTGTCGTTTCCTTAAACCATACATCCCGGTAAATCCCGGCACCGGAATACCAGCGGCTGTTAGGGGAACGGAAATTCACAGAAACAAGAATCTCATTCTCCCCCGCCTTTACAAATGGCGTCAGGTCGATTTCAAAGGTGGAATAGCCATACTTCCACTCTCCTGCCTGCTGCTCATTTACCCAGATGGTGGTATCCATATACACCCCTTCAAAAATCAGGGAATATCGTTTGTTTTCCTTTGGCTGCATCGAAAAAATTTTCCGGTAAAATCCACAGCCGTCCCGGTACAGGTTCTTTGCATCTGCAATCAGCCAGTCATGCGGCAGATCCACTTTCTGAAACTCTGTAAGATGCTTCCCTGCCTCTGACACATCTAAATCCGGCTCTCCGCACCAGAAGCTCCATCCTCCGTTAAACAGTCTCTTCATATACCCTCCTTACAAAAGGGCTCATCGGCAGGCCGGCCTGGTTATAAACCAGTGCCCCGATATTGGAAGTCCGGTAGCAGTAGCGGATAAGCTTCACTTCCGTTTCCTTGTCCGGGATCGTAAGTACAATTTCCTGCCCTTTAATCTGTGTTTTGGGCTGCAGAACCTCTCCGTTATCATTTACCACTTCAAAATCCAGAATTTCCTTTCCCTTGTCTTTGGACGAGGCATGCAGTCCTTCCGCATGGCTGCATGTTAACCGGATCGTCCGGAGGTTATTCGCTTCATCTGAAGCCACGGTAATCTCCGTTACCTCCGGTCCTTTACTTTCCACCGGAATGCCAAGTCTCGCAGCGGCAAGCAGTGCCAGACGCTTTCCGAGATCCTTCTTATTCTGCGGATGCAGGTCATTGTCCTCGCCAAGGTCTATGGTTACTGCAACATCCACATCCGGAATTACTGCGGAACGGCGTTGCAATTCCCGAAGTACTCTCCACCCCTCTTCTGCGCCCTCCATATCCACCATGAGATTGGGAAGCTCCACGATCTGAAACGGTAGTTTCGGATCATTCCATTCCTTACGATACCCCTCGATCATGCGCCGGAGCAGATCCAGATAATTGTCCGGATGGTGTGTATTGCTTTCGCCCTGATACCAGTTCACTCCGGCAATCGTATACTTGTGGCAGGGTGCCGTCATTCCATTGTAAAGTCCGGTCGGCTTCCAGTTCACAAAATCCGTCTCCGGCACATGCTCACAGGCAGCCCCGATGCAGTAACTCCACGTTCCGTCTAACGGTATTTCTCCCTGCTCATTAAAAATGGCATACTTCTTTCCTTCCGTAAACCGTCCCTGTGCCTTTTCACTGATGACACGCAGCACAATGGTGTTCGTTCCTTCCCGCAGCAGTCCTTTCGGAATCTCATATTTCCGTGGCGGATACTGATAATAGGTGATCCCCACCTGCTGTCCGTTAAGATATGCCACATCACTGTCCACAATCGTTCCAAGCCACAGCTTTGCGGGTTTTCCTGCCATCTCTTGGGGCACCGTAAAGTTCCGCTTCAGCCACACACTTCCAATAAATCCCTTTAATTCCCCTACCTCATCAAACCGGAATGGAACCGTTACCATTCCCCAGTTTTCGTTATCATAGCACTCCTTCTCCCAATGCTGTTTAAGGCCCTGATCCGCTGCATCGAGACGGGCATGCCATGCATTGCTCTGCTGTTCATTCTTAAGGAGCTGTTCCTTCACAAACGCTGCATCACTGTACTTTTCTGCAAGTGCAAGCTCTGCAGTCATTCCATGCAACATCTCCCGGCTCATCCAGGATTCAATCAGGGATCCTCCAAGGCTTGCATCAATAAATCCTACCGGAACCTTTAAAAGCTCCTGCAGAGCTTTGGCAAAATAATACCCGGCTGCTGAAAAATCCAGAATTGTCTCCGGCTGTACACTCTTCCACTCTCCGCTTTCTGGCTCTGCTAAAGGAGCGGTAAACACACCGTTTTCCCGGATCTTAAAGGTGCGTATCTGTGTATTTTTACAATCTGCCACATCCTCAGGGAACCGGTCCTTAACCCGGTTCATGGGAAGCTCCATATTGGACTGCCCGGAACAGAACCAGACCTCGCCAATGTACACATCGCCAACAACCTCTTCATTTCCAAGGTCATCCCGGAACAGCATACTGAACGGTCCCCCCGCCTCCTGCTTCTGCAGAAAGAGTGAAAAATTTCCCTTCTCATCCGTTTGCACTACAGCCTCCTCCCCCCGGAAGGAAACCATGACACGGTGTCCCGGAAGATCCCGTCCCCAGATATGAATTTCTTTGTTTCTCTGTAAGACCATATGATTGCTGATCAATCGCGGTAATTGTAATTCGTTCATTGCCGTCCCCCCTGACTAACCTCCCTTACGGTTCCATTTCCATAACCATTCAAAAAGCGTTACTGTTTTCTACTCAACAGTATAGAGGTATGCAGGTGATTTTTCTTTGCAATCCCGACCGTCTGTTAATCAAATATTGCTCTGTTGTGTTATTGGGGTGTTATTATGTCTTTTTCTGTTATATTATCTTTGTTCCGTCATATTATTTTTCTGTTGTGTCACATTTACTTCCTACAGAATCAATCTGTTCCGGCCAGAATATCAAAGGTTCCCGAAATACTGAGCTTTCCGAAGCCCTCCTCCTTGTTTGGATAAATCCGGTAGGTGGCTTCGCTTACGCTCTGACGCCTGGCTCCGCGAATCAGATAGTTGCGGATTTCCCGGTTTCCGACCCAGGGCTGGTTTTCTTCAACGATGGCCCATTGAAGGAACTGTGCAGCTGCGCCTGCCGAAATTGCTGCAGACAGACTGGTTCCCGTTCCTTTGCCAAGGGCTGTGCTGATCGATACACCGGGAGCTGCAAAGTCCGGTTTGATCAGTCCCTGCCTCGTATATCCTCTTCCCGAAGAAATATAAAAGCTCCCGTTCCGGTCATCGTAAGCACTCACCGTAATGATCTCCCTTGCATTTCCCGGTTCCAGAATCGTTGTATAGGGTGACGGACGAAGGAAATACGTTTCTCCACGCAGGAATTCCTTTAACGGCAGCCACATGTGAAAGCTGTCCTGATTCTCCTGACTTCCCGTTCCCATCGCCGTCACATAAATGGTAAATACACCGGGTGCCGGATCAAGGAACCGGAAAAAGATCAGCTCCTCACCGGAGCGCTGCTCCACCAGAATGTGTCCCACCTGTACTTTTGTGCTTTCGTAGACAAATGAAAACTCCCGTACATCCCGCTCCCGGAAATCCACCTGCGGTGTCACCTCCCCTCCCGGCGTGCGGATGGTAATGGCATGCCGGTTCGGAATCTTTCCCCAAAGCTCCATGGTAAAACCGTTTTCCCGCTCATCGACGCGGATCTCTACAGATTCCGTCTGCCCTGCACGTGAGCCTCCCTCATAGTGATGCGCAGCATTTCCCTCGTTTCCGGCACAGCAGATCACGCAGCGGCTTCTGCGCAGTGCAATACTGCTTAAGTAGTCAGCAAGCACTGAATGTCCCTCATGGTCTCCCATGGAGGTTCCCATTCCCATACAGATAATGAGCGGCCGGTACAGGGAAATCGCATAGCTTTCCAGATAACGGATTGCTACCAGCAGATCGCTTTCCGCATAGCACTCCGTTTCCTGCGATACTCCATAGAATTCCTTTAAATAAGGCTTTGCCTGCCGGAGTTTTACCATGACAAGATCGGCATCCGCAGCTCCCGAAGCAAAGCTTAAGCCTTCATTTAAAAGGCTCCCGGCTGCCACACTGGCAAGCGCAGTTCCGTGTCCGTTTTCATCCACACTCGGTACAATACTTAGGGGATCTTCGCTTTGCAGGGCGGCATTGATAACATCCCTCCGGTACTCCGTTCCATAATAAATTCCGGCAGGCGGCTCTCCCTCCTGTATCGTCTGATCCCAGATTCCCAAAAGGCGCGTGCCACCGTCTTCGTTTAAAAAGACCGGATTCTGATAGTCAATCCCGGTATCCAAAAATCCCACCACAACACCTCTTCCGGTCAGACTAAGCGGTGGACGGGAAACTGCAGTAATTCCGCTTACAAGCAAAGGCGCCGGATCAAACGTATCCTGCATCAGTCCATACAGCTTTGGTATCGACTCATAAGGATACATCCCTCCGACGCTCAAAGGCGGAAATTTATTCCGCTCAATATAGGCAATTCCAATTTCTCCGCCCACCGGCTGGTAGACATAGGCAGGAGCACTCGCCCGTAATTCTTCCAGTAACACATAATCGGCTACAACATCGTAAAAATCATTGGATATGATTTTCTCGCGATTGGTCATTTCTTATTCCTGAGGCTTTTCTTCTATCATATGCATGGGAAGCTCTGCCTGATTCCGGATTTCAATCCTGGGTCCTCCCGTTCCTTCAATGTATTCCCGCGTAATGGTAACGGTTCCAATATTATCATCCTTCGGAATTTCATACATAATATCCAGCATAAACTCTTCGATGATTGCACGCAGCGCCCGAGCTCCGGTATCGCGCTCCATTGCCTTGTCCGCGATAGCTTCCAGTGCTTCCTGATCAAACTTAAGCTGCACCTCATCCAGCTCCAGGAGCTTCTGATACTGCTTTAGGATCGCATTCTTCGGCTCCATCAGGATCTTCACAAGCATATCCCGGTCAAGCGCCTTCAATGTATAGATCACCGGCAGACGTCCAAGGAACTCCGGAATCATACCGAATTTTTTCAGATCCTCGACTGTCACCCGGGATAACAGATCCCTGTCGTTATCAAACCGATCCTTTAATTCCGCATTGAAACCAATGGAGGTCTGCTTCGTCAGACGCTGCTTGATGATTTCTTCCAGATCCGGGAATGCACCTCCACAGATGAAGAGGATATTCCGTGTATTAATCGTAGCAAGCGGAACCATTGCATTCTTGCTGTTTGCTCCAACCGGCACTTCCACATCAGCACCCTCTAAGAGACGCAGCATCCCCTGCTGTACACTTTCCCCGCTCACATCACGGCTGTTCGTATTTTTCTTCTTGGCAATCTTATCAATTTCATCAATAAAGACAATTCCACGTTCTGCTCTTTCCACATCATTATCTGCGGCAGCCAGAAGCTTACTGATCACACTTTCAATATCATCACCAATGTATCCGGCTTCGGTTAAAGAGGTCGCATCAGCAAGCGCAAGCGGCACGTCCAGAAGACGGGCCAGCGTCTTTACCAGATAGGTTTTACCGGAACCGGTAGGTCCGATCATCAGCATATTGGATTTCTCAATCTCAATGTCATCCATCGTTCCGGTAGCTACACGTTTATAATGATTATAAACTGCTACGGAAATCACCTTCTTTGCATGCTCCTGTCCGATCACGTATTCATCCAGACTCGCCTTGATCTGGTGCGGTGCCGGAATCTTATGAATATCCAGTACCGGCTCTTCCCCATTCTTCGGCTTCTTCTTTTTGAGCCTCTGCTTATTCGGAATTCCTCCCTCGCCCTGCAAATCATTGATATTGACAAAGCGGATATTAGGGAACCCCTGTCCCATGGACTTGTTCAGATCGTCCATCATGGAAGGATTGTTCAGCATTCCCATATAGTCGAACTGGCTGACTGTATCCATGGTCTTGTGCATACAGTCACTGCACACCGTAATATTATTCGGGAGCTTGAACATCTTGCCAGCCTTGCTCTCCGGACGGCGGCAGATAAAACAGACATCCTCATATTCACTTTCCTTCTTCGCATCTTCCGTGTCGTTTGGGTCAGAAGCAGCTTTTGCCTCTGTTTCGATTACAGAAGCATCTTCCTCCTTGTCTGCCACAATCGTTTTTTCTGCATCCGTTACTTCCTTATAGCGGTCCGGATCCTGTTCCTTCCGGTTTGATTCTATATTTTCAGGACCTTTGCTGTCCTGATCCCAATCCTTTCTGTCAAAATCTGACATTGCTGTCTCCTGCCTTTCTTTCTCATAGCTATTATTCCTGTACTTATTACTCTTGTACTTGTGTAAGGTACGGATTGCTCCGTACTTCGTACTCCCGCAATCCTGAAAGCATTCGAAATCCGCTGATTTTCTTTGAAAATCGCTCCTTTCTCATGTTTCCTGACTGCCAAATATAAGTACCTCCTCATGCGGGCATGATCGGTACTTATGCTTGGCAGTCTACCTTACACGATTCTTCTCACGGCCAGAATCTCACGATAGGTCGCTGCGGTAATTTTAATCCCGGTACGCTGGGTACTTGCATGTACAATCTGTCCGTTTCCAATATATATTCCAACATGTCCTGCATAGCACATAATATCTCCCGGCTGTGCATTGGCATACGAAACCTCGGTTCCTGCATTTCGAAGCGACCCTGAGGTTCTCGGAACGCTGTATCCAAAGTCCTTATATACCCGCCACACGAATCCGGAGCAGTCAGCACCCTCCGTCAGACTGGTTCCTCCCGGCACATAAGGATTGCCGATAAACTGACACGCATAATTGGCAATCTGCTGACCCTTGCTTCCTGAACCACTGTAGCTGCCGGCAGATGCATAATTTCCTGAAGAGCTTCCCGAAGAACTACCGGATGAACTGCTGCCTGAGGAGCTTTCCGAAGCCTCCTGCTGCGCCTGACGCCGCAGTGCTTCCTCCTGTGCTTTTCGCGCTTCTTCCTCTGCTTTCTTTGCAGCCTCAATCTCGGACTGCTTCTGATCACTTTCCTTCTGCAGACGCTTGATTTCATCATTCTGCTTCCGGACATTTGCCATATAAACGGCAGCTTCCTGCTTTGCCCTGGCAAGCTGGGACGAATAATCGTCATACTCTGCCTGCTTCTGATCGAGGATCACCTGCAGGGATTCCTGTTCCTCCTCCAGCTCATGCTGCTGTGCTTCCAGCTCTGCCTTTTCGTTTTCCAGCTGCTCTTTTAGTGCTTCAACTTCCTGTCTGGCCTGCTGATATTCTTCTAAAAGCTTACGGTCATAATCATATAGCTTCTCAAAATATTCGGTTTTATTAATTGCTTCGCCAATACTATGACTTTCAAACAAAAGCTGCAGATAGGTCGTATCTCCCTTTTCATAAAGATACTTAATGCGGACCTTCATGGCATCATACTGCGCCTGCTCGGTTGCCCTGGCTGCCTCATATTCTGCCGTTGTCTCTTCAATGGCTTCCTCCTTGGCAGCAAGCTCCTCCTGAATCATATCAATGCTTGCCAATACCTCCACCAGTTCATTGTCCACCTCTTCGATTTCCGCACCGACCGCATCTACATTTCCCTGAATATTATTTACTTTACCGGAAGCCTCATTCAGTCTCTGCTGTTCCTGCTTTTTCTTCTGTTCGGCCTCCTGCTTCTGTCTTTCAATTTCTTCCTGCTGCTTTTGCAAATCAGAAATAGTGGCAGCACACACCGGTTCTACCACCAAAAACATGATCAGACATGACATTACTATTGCTAATAAGCGTCTCGCTGTTTTCTTCATCTGCATCAAATTCTTTCACTAAATCTGATTATTCGTTACTGTTCACTCCTGAATCATGTTCTTACGCAGCCCGGCAACAGGTGTCAGGCTGCTGCATGAACTGTAACGATTATTCTTCTGCTGTTACTGCATTCTCCGCAAGGAAATCACACACCTTCATGGTTAAGAGATATTCCCTGTAGGCCTCTTCATCAATGGACTCCATCATGGATGCCACTTCATCATCCGTTGCGTCTGCCCCGAGAGAAGCACGGATATCCTCTGTCACCTCTTCATCGGTCACGGTAATATTTTCCTTTTCTGCAATGGCTGCCAGAATCATATACTGGTTTGCCACATCCTGAGAATAGGTACGCAGTGTTTCCTCATAGTTATCGGCTGTACCACCGTAAACTGCTGCTACAAAAGCACCGGCATCCATTCCATAGGCACCGGCCTGTGCAGTCACGTTACTGATCAGGGTTTGATTCATACGATCCACCATTCCGGACGGTGCATCCTTAATGGTTGAACTCTGCTTAAGGGTATCAATCAGTTCGGCTGCCACCTGGCTGTTATAAGTCTCCTTGGCAGACTGCTCCAGCTCTTCCCTGGCCTTCTCGCGGTCATAGGTGCTGATGGAATTTACGGTAACTGCAAATACCACATCCTTACCGGCCATCTCTTCATAATAATTCTCCGGGAAGGTAAGAGCGATATCCTTCGTTTCACCGACCTTCATATCTACAACCCCTTCTTCAAATCCGGGGACAAAGGAACCGGAACCGATCAGCAGATCATAGCCTGCACCGCTTCCCCCTTCAAATTCTTCTCCATCCATCGTTCCTACAAAGTCAATGTTCGCAAGATCTCCAACCTCTACCACATCACGATCCCCGACCGGAACCTTGCAGTCATCACTAAGCCCGGAATTCATAATCGCCGTGTCGATATCATCCTCGGTAACCTCCGGTGCTGCAATCGTTGTCGGTAATCCGGTATAATCTCCAAGCGTGACATACTTGTCCGGCTTAAAATCCTTTAAATATACAAGCTCACTGGGATCCTTTCCGCATGCTGTCATGGAAAGCAGCATCGCTCCCGTAAACAAAAGTGCCATCAATCTGTTCTTTTTCATTCTCCTCAACTCCTCAAAAAAATTTTATTACTGTTCACTCGTACCTCGTTCCATCCTGTCAACTTTACCATATTTTAAGGTTTAAAGCAATGGGGACAGCAGCCGGCTGACCTGTTCCTTAAACCGGATAAAAAGCCCGCGGCTCTGATATTTATTCTTGGTAAGAAGCCTGGACTGCTCTATATCCTGCCTGAAAAATTCCACCATCTGCTTTGCCTTCTCTTCATCATAGACAATGGCATTAACCTCAAAATCAAGCTCAAACGACCGGATATCCATGTTGGCCGTTCCATAGCAGAACACCATATCATCGACAATGATGCCCTTTGCATGCAGAAATCCGTTTTCATAGGTATAGCAGTTCGCACCCTCTAAGACAAGCTCTCCGACATAGGAATAGGTTGCCCAGTAAACAAATGGATGATCCGGCTTACACGGAATCATAATATTTACCTCCACACCGGAATGAATGGCAATCTGCAGTGCAGTCATCACGGATTCATCCGGGATAAAATACGGAGTCTGGATATAAATGCTCTTACGCGCCTTATGAATCATACGCACATAGGTATTACGGATATATTCATCATGGGAGTCTGGCCCGCTTGTAATAATCTGAATAGGAGATATGCCCGTATGCTCCATTTTGAGATTATCCATATAATCCTCATAGGAAAGCAGACGCTTGCGGTCTGCAAAGTTCCAGTCCAGAATAAACCGGGCTTCCAAAGCTGTCACACTTGAACCGGTAATCCGCATGTGTGTATCCCGCCAGTGCCCGAACTTGGGATCCTTGTCAATATATTCCTTACCAATGTTAAAGCCGCCCACATATCCGATGCAGTCATCGATTACCACGATCTTACGGTGATTCCGGTAATTGATCCGAAGATGCAGTCTGCCAACCAGGGCCGGAAAGAACTCGGTACACTGAATGCCTTCCTTTTCCAGCTGCTTCCAGATTTTCTTACGCATCTTCCAGCAGCCCATGGAATCATAGAGAATGCGTACTTTCACGCCCTCCTTTACCTTTTCCTTCAAAATCTCCACAATACTCCGGAACAGCTCATCGTTCTTAATAATATAATACTGTATATGAATGGACTTCTTCGCATTCCGCATATCCTCCTTAAGGGCTGCAAACTTATCCTCCCCATTCACAAAAAATTCCACGTTATTGTCATCGGTCAGCATGGCACTCGTGGTATGCAGATGATACATCACAAGATCCGAATAATCTGTAACACCCGGATATTTTTCCTTCAGCTCCTGACTTCGGATCATCAGCTCCTGACGCCGGATCGCATTTGCCAGACGGTCTTCGATCTCCTTGGTACGGAACATTTTCCTCTTGTGCATATCTGCCCCAATCAGCAGGTAAAACACAAATCCCAGCACCGGAATGAAATACAGGATCAGAAGCCAGGCCCACACGGATTTGGGATTTCGCCGCTGAAAAAAGACCACCACAATACTTAGAAGCACATTGATGATCAGAAGATGCGAAAATATAAAGGAAATACTATCATGCAAAATCTGCAAAGCCGTTGCCATTTTTGTTGCCTTTCACATTCGTTTTGATTTTAAGTCAGCAACCACCAGTTCAACTGGTGGTTTGGTATTAGCCCTCAAAAGG
>FR902877.1:5647-8799 GCA_000438155.1 Firmicutes bacterium CAG:95 | reverse complement strand
CAATCTGTACAATCCGGCAGCTTATGAATGCGCATGGCTGAACTGTAACATCTTTTTAGTATATAGCACATAATATCCATGTAAAATATGGTGAGGTATGTTATAATAAAATAAATGTAACTATTCAGAATCCCATTCGTAAAACCGTTGCTAACACAACTTGAGTTTTACGAATGTGGTTACTTCGCCATATAAATTATGCCAAATGTCCTTACGAATGCGAGCATTCGACGTCCATATTGTCATAATTTGCATGGCTCTGAATAGTTACAAATTATACACAAATAAAACAGAAGGGCTGTGAAAACTATGAAAATGCAAACCAAATTACTGGCAATGTCATTATTTCCATTAATTATTCTTGGGTTAACAACCATCATTTTTGGAAATACCAGAATCAGGGAAGTCGTTACTGATAATATTGAAAATGGCCTTCGTGGTGCAGCAGTAGCTGTCCGGGATACCATTGATTATGCAGATGAAGGTGAGCTTCATGTGGAAGATGGCATTCTATATAAGGGTGAATTTGATGTTACCAATGCAACAGAGATCGCTGACCATGTTAAATCCGCGACAGACATGGATATTACCGTGTTTTATGGTGATACGAGATATATGTCTTCTGTTGTCAATGAGCAGGGAGAACGTATTATTGGTACAACTGCACAGGAAGTGGTTATTGATAAGGTGCTCAATGGAAATCAGGAGTACTTTTCAGATGATGTTAACGTGAACGGAGTTCCCTATTTTGGATATTATGTTCCGGTTACAGAAGATGGTCAGGTAGTGGGTATGGTCTTTTCCGGAATGTCACAGACAGAAGCCAAGACTGAGATCAACAGGATTATCAGCCTGATTGCCGGAATTATGCTTTTGTTTATGTTACTGTTTACCGGTACAACGATTGCAGTAGTTAAAAGTATGGCGAAAGGCCTGATCCGTGGAACCGGTGCGCTCGAGCAGGTGGCAGCCGGTAAGCTTAATGTGGAACTGGACAGCAGGTTTGCAAATCGTAAGGATGAGATCGGTCAGATCAGCCGTGCAGTTCAAAAGCTGAAGCAGGATCTTACTAATGTCATTACTGAAATTAAGGACAATAGTAAGGAATTACTTGGAAGCAGCGAAGTATTAAATGAAAAGACCTCTGCCAGTATGGAGCACATCAGTCAGATTGAGCGTGCGGTAGATGAAATTGCACAGGGAGCAGGAAGTCAGGCACAGGAAACCCAGAGTGCGACAGAGAATGTTATTTCCATGGGCAATATGATTGAAGATACTTCCAAAGAAATTACGACTTTAAATGAAAATGCAAAGCAGATCAAAACCTTAGGCCAGGATGCGGTAACCACAATTGAGGAGTTACAGAAGATCAATCAAAAGACCAGGGAATCCATGGATATGATTTACAATCAGACCAATACCACGAACTCCTCTGCACAGCGTATTAAGGAGGCTACGGCGCTCATTACCGAGATTGCAGAGGAAACGAACCTGCTGTCCTTAAATGCCTCTATTGAGGCTGCAAGAGCGGGAGAACAGGGCAGGGGCTTTGCTGTTGTTGCAGGACAGATTCAGAAGCTTGCAGAACAGTCGAATGAATCAGCAAGACAGATTGAAGAGATCATCACTTCACTCCTTGATGATTCCGGTAAGGCTGTAGAGACCATGGAAGCTGTAAAAGAAATTATGGATGAACAGAATGCAAATGTAGAGAGGACCAATGATCAGGTACGTCAGGTAATCGGTCAGGTGGACGACTCCATTGCCGCTATTGGCAGAATCGCACAGCAGAGCAAGAAGCTGAATGAAACCAGGATTACCATTACCGATACTGTTCAGAATCTGACTGCCGTGGCAGAAGAAAATGCAGCAGGTACGCAGGAATCTGCAGCATCAGTTGCGCAGATCGGCGAACTCATCCGGGATATTACCAGAATTGCCGGACAGCAGAAGGCGATTGCAGATAAATTACAGGAAAACATGAATATGTTTGAAGTATAAGAGGAACAGGATGGATAATATATATCAGTCGGTTAAGGGCTTATGCCGGGCAATTATAATCCTGCTTGTGGCAGTTGTGGATCTGCTGGCGGGAATCTTAAATGGAATTGCCTGCCTTTTTGAAAAGATCAGACCCCATGCTTCCGGGCAGTTCCGGGAGTTACGGGAAAATGGAAGTCGGAAATCCGGGGTCTGTACAGAGGAAGAGAATGCCGGAAAAAGCCTGAAAAGGCTTTTCCCGGGAGTTATGAGGAGAGGAAACAGGACGTCTGACAGATCAATGATTCAGGCGCTTCGTGAGGAATTACAAAAGAAGGTCGTTGACCGGGATACTTATAATCTGGCATATAGTGAAGCTTCCTATAATGGGCAGAACCGCTGCCAGATGGCATTAGCGGTAATACTGACCCTTTCTGGAATGATCATCCTGCTTGAGGGCACGGGCACTGCCAATCAAAACCGGGAAGCACTTATCGTGGTGCTTCTGGCTGCCGGAGCCGTGGCATGTACCATGATTTATTCATCCAGAAGAGTTCAGCAGAAGAATACCCTGATCCGGATGATTCTGGAGCAGGAGTTTGCAGAGTTTATAACGGTTGTAGAAGCAGAGGAGCAGAAAGCGCAGAAGGAAGAAGACCCCGATACTGAACAGACACAGGCCGAGGTTTTAACTGAACGGACAGAAGTGAAGGTAAAGAAAGAAAAACTCGAAGCAGTGACTGTAGATGCAAAGGCAGAAGAGCAGATCGAGTCGTGTGCAGAAGTGGTTAAGCCCGAGGAAAATATGGATCAGGATCATACTACTAAGAGTGAGACAATTATTTAGGGTGTTTTCTGGAAGTGCTGGTAATCCTTGCAGGAGTTCCAACTGCCACCCCAGGTAAAGCCGTGCTCCTTAAATAGCCGGTAACACAGATCCTGTTCGTCAATTTTATAAGCAAAATCTTTGGAACGGTCAGCATAGATCTCACTTCCTTTAGGTGAGATGTAATCCTGACCGTTTCCTGTTTTATCAAATACCACATAAGGGTTATAGAATGGATTAATATCAATAGCACAGCCCAAGGCGTGCTTGGAGAGACTTGTTGTACCATCTACAACCCGATAATTAAAGCATGAGGTATTATTGGCCTCCATAGAGGCGGGATTGT
>FR902877.1:0-5627 GCA_000438155.1 Firmicutes bacterium CAG:95 | reverse complement strand
AGAGGCGGTATCGTCTCCGTTATAGTCGTCAATCAGCCGGATACTCTGAATCGGATACTGATTGCGGTACAGTTCATAAAAGATTTCCTTCAGATCCTCTGCAATAGATACATTACAGATTAATTCACCCTCCTGAACATTTCCGTCAAAGTCATAATAAAGAACTTTGAGGTAACGCAGATCATCGTAACTGATCTGCAGGGCAGCAGGATCAGAAACCAGGTTTACGGCAGGGATTGCAAGGGAGTCTGCTTCCTCTTCCGTAATCGGATAGGAGATTCCGGTGATTCTTGCCTTGACCTCATCAGTCAACTCTTCATAGCAGAAGGAATCGACAGCAGCGACAGAAGGTGTGGAATTAGCAGTATTTTCTGGATTCTCAGATAGTGACACACCTGTCATATTGCTGTCTGATTTTTCAGTATTTGTCTTCTTTACATTGGTATCTTTTGCATTGGTATCTTCTGCATCGAAAGTACTTTCACTGTCTGTTTTATTTCCATTAGCTTTTTCAATAGAAGTGAGATCCTCAGCATCAGAGTTCTGATCAAGGGCAGATGCTTCCGGTGAAGCGTAGGCAAGCTCCGGATTTTCGTTTGCATAATCTAAAAGCGTTTCATTCGGAATGGTATACTTCACAATTACAGTACACAAAATAATAATACAGGCAATCATGCCGATGCTTTTGATAATTTTCTTTAAATCCATGTTCGTTCTCCAGATGTTAAATTATTAGTAACTATTCAGCACTCCATTCGTAAAACCGCTGTTACACAGAGTAGTTTACTCATGTGGTTACTTCACCATATATAAAGCCATTCTGTATGAATGCAGGCATAAACTCAAAAATGATCCACTGGATCATTTTTTCATGTGTATGGTAACGGAAGGCAATTTTTCATGTCTCTGAATAGTTACAGTGTACTGCATAATAGTAAACCGTGCAAGGAAGAACGGTTATAATCTGTGTATTCCGGTTGTGTATTCCTGCCCTGGGATTTTCTGCTTTGTATTTTCATCTGTGCACCGTATAAAAGCGTTGCAAATGAAAACAGAATCCTGTAAAATACAGGTCATGAGCATTGTAGAGACGAAAAACCTTAAATTTGAATATATCCGCCGTGATGACGAGGGTAATGTCGAGGGCATCACGACAGCCATTGACGATGTTTCTTTGGAGATTAAGCAGGGCGATTTTATTGCCATTTTAGGACATAATGGTTCCGGAAAATCGACACTGGCGAAGCATATCAATGCGATCCTGTATCCAACAGAGGGAACCGTGTGGGTCGATGGCATGAATACCACAGATGAAGCACATCTGTGGGACATTCGTCAGGAGGCGGGAATGGTATTCCAGAATCCGGATAACCAGATCATCGGACAGGTGGTGGAAGAGGATGTTGGCTTTGGACCGGAGAATCTGGGAGTACCGACAGAGGAGATCTGGCAGCGGGTGGAAGAAAGTCTTAAGGCTGTTGGCATGTATGAGTTCCGTAAGTATTCCCCGAATAAGCTTTCCGGGGGACAGAAGCAGCGTGTTTCCATAGCCGGAGTGATTGCCATGCATCCGAAGTGTATCATCCTGGATGAACCGACCGCCATGCTTGACCCGAATGGCCGCAAGGAAGTAATTCGTGCCGTGCGTGCCCTGAATGATGTCGAGGAGATTACGGTAATTCTGATTACCCATTATATGGAAGAAATTATTCATGCGGATCGGGCCATTGTCATGGATGAAGGAAAGATTGCCATGGAGGGGACACCGAGGGAGATTTTCAGTCAGGTGGAGAAGCTCAAGAGCTTACGGCTGGATGTCCCGCAGGTTACTTTGCTAGCCCATGAATTAAAGCAGAACGGTGTTCCGCTTCCTGATGGAATTTTAACGACGGAAGAACTGGTTACTGCACTTGGTTATTGACAGATAGTAATGCATTGCATCGTAATTATGAAGATACTGAATAATTACCGTTTTTGTAATATCGGTTTCACAGCAGCAGGAAGCACTGGATGAACCGGATAAAGAAGTCGCAGGAGAGGAATACGGAATGTCCATTATTTTAGATCATGTCAGTCACACATATGAAGAAGGAACCGCAATGGAATTTCATGCTCTGAAGGACATTAATCTGGTGATCCCGGACGGACAGTTCATCGGACTCATCGGTCATACCGGTTCAGGAAAGTCTACGCTGATCCAGCATCTGAACGGACTTTTGAAGCCGACAGGCGGTCATGTGTATTATAATGGCGCAGACATCCATGATGCGGATTATAACCGTAAGGAGCTGCGGAGCAGGGTCGGTCTGGTGTTCCAGTATCCAGAGCATCAGTTGTTTGAAATGGATGTGTTTACGGATGTCTGCTTTGGACCGAAGAACCTGGGGCTTGATAAAAAGGAAGTAGAACTGCGCGCCTATCAGGCGTTAAAGCAGGTTGGACTGGAGGATGAGTATTTTTACCAGTCACCGTTTGACTTATCCGGAGGACAAAAGCGACGTGTTGCGATTGCCGGAGTGCTTGCCATGAAGCCGGATGTTTTGATCCTGGACGAGCCCACGGCAGGACTGGATCCGAAGGGACGCGATGAGATTCTTGATCAGGTTGCTGCATTCCGCAAGGAAACGGGGATGACGGTCATTCTGGTTTCCCACAGTATGGAGGATGTGGCGAAATATGTAGACCGTATTATCGTGATGAATAAAGGGGAAGTCCTGATGGACCAGATCCCGAAGGAAGTGTTTAAGCGATATAAGGAGCTTGAGGAGGTAGGACTTGCGGCACCGCAGGTAACCTACATCATGCATGCCTTAAAGGATAAGGGAATGCCGGTTTCGGCAGATGCAACAACGATTGAAGAAGCAAGGCTTGAAATTTTACATGCATTGCATAGATAGAAGGATATAGAGATGCTGAAGGATATTACATTGGGACAATATTACCAGACCGATTCGGTCATCCATCGTCTTGACCCCAGAGTCAAGCTGGTGGCGACACTGGCATTTATTGTTTCCCTTTTTATTGTAAATAGTTTCTGGGGATATCTGATCGCTGCTGCTTTTCTGGTTGTGATGATCCGTTTATCCCATGTACCGTTTAAATTCATGGTACGTGGCATGAAGGCCATTGTATTCCTGCTTGTGGTTGCCGGAGTATTCAACCTGTTTCTGACACCGGGAGAGGTGGTGGTATCTTTCTGGAAGCTGAAGATCACGAAAGAGGGTATTAAGCTGGCACTTCTGATGGCAGCCCGACTCTGCTTCCTGATTATTGGATCTTCCATTATGACATTGACTACTACTCCGAATCAGTTGACGGATGCACTGGAAAAGCTGCTGGGGCCGTTAAAAAAGATTCATGTACCGGTTCATGAAATCGCCATGATGATGTCGATTGCATTGCGTTTTATTCCTATTTTATTAGAAGAAACGGATAAGATTATGAAAGCCCAGATCGCCAGAGGAGCCGATTTTGAAAGCGGTAACCTTATCACCAGGGCGAAAAACCTGGTACCGCTGCTGGTGCCACTGTTTATTTCCGCATTCCGTCGTGCCAACGATCTTGCAATGGCGATGGAAGCACGCTGTTACCGCGGTGGCGAGGGCAGAACAAAGATGAAGCCGCTTCAATATAAAAAGCGGGATTACCTGGCCTATGGAATGCTGGTTTTGTATCTGATTTTGATAGTTGCTGAAAAGCTTGTTTTAGAGTGATTTCAGCTCTGTTTTAAATATTATAATCAGATGGGAAGCCCCAATATAGGAAGTAAGAAAATGAAACGAATTATGCTGATCGTTGCCTATGATGGAACGAATTACTGTGGCTGGCAGATCCAGCCGTCCGGAGAAACGATAGAAGGAGTCTTAAACCGGGAGCTGAGCCGCCTTTTGCAGGAAGAGATAAGGGTAATTGGTGCAAGCCGCACGGATTCCGGCGTTCATGCAAAAGGGGCAGTCGCGGGTTTTGATACCGAAACCAGAATCCCGCCGGAAAAGATTTCTTATGCGGTTAACAAAAGTCTTCCGGAGGATATCCGGGTGGTGGGATCGCGAGAGGTTTCACCGGAGTTTCACCCGCGAAAAACAAACTGCTGTAAAACCTACGAATACCGGATCCGTCACGATGCCTTTCCCATGCCGACGGAACGGCTGTATACGCACTGGGTGCATACCGCATTGGATGTGGACAAGATGCGGGAAGCAGCGGCGTATCTTGTCGGAGAACATGATTTTAAATCGTTCTGCAGCGTCCATACGCAGGCGGAGACGACCATCCGCACTATTTATCAGCTTGAAGTGGAAGAGACGGGCGCAGAAATCAGGATCCGTGTGTGTGGAAACGGCTTCTTATATAATATGGTGCGCATCATTGCCGGAACCCTGATCGAAGCCGGACAGGGAAAGTATCCTCCGGAAAGGGTGAAAGAGATGCTGGATGGGAAAGAACGGCAGAAAAGCGGTCCGACTGCACCGGCAAAGGGACTGTGCCTTTTGGGCTACGAATGGGACTCGGCCGTCGAAGAAAAATAAATGCAGGTAACAGGTGCCACAAATAAAAAGACACAAGTAAAAAAGTGGTGAAAAGTCAGTAAAACAAGCAAATTTCCAGTGTCAGTAAAACAATCAGTAAAACAATGGTAAATTTCCGGTTGACACACAAGGAAGCGTGTAATATAATATTTCAATGTGGCGAAGTTTGTTAGGTGGCCCGGACATCCGCTTAAGGAACTCGTCAATACAGGTTATCGAACTTTATATGGAGGAAATCAGAATGAAGACATTTATGGCTAGCCCTGCTACCATCGACAGAAAATGGTATGTAGTTGATGCTACTGATATGACATTAGGACGTTTAGCTTCTGAAGTAGCTAAGGTTTTAAGAGGTAAGAACAAAGCAATTTTTACTCCTCATATTGATACTGGTGATTATGTAATCGTAATCAATGCTGAGAAGGTTAAAGTTACAGGAAAGAAATTAGATCAGAAGGTTTACTATCGTCATTCCGAGTATGTTGGCGGCATGAAGGAAACCACATTACGTGAAATGCTCGCTAAGAAGCCTGAGAAGGTAGTAGAACTCGCTGTTAAAGGCATGCTTCCTAAGGGACCTTTAGGAAACCAGATGTATACCAAGCTTTATGTATATGCTGGACCTGAGCACAAGCATGCAGCTCAGAAGCCTGAAGTATTAACATTTTAAAGGGACTGAAAGGAGATAAGTAAAATGGCTAAAGCAGCTAAATCCGCTAAGTTTTACGGAACAGGTAGAAGAAAGAAATCCATCGCCAGAGTATATTTAGTACCTGGTAAGGGAGATATTACAATTAATAAGAGATCCATCGATGAGTATTTTGGACTTGAAACACTTAAGGTTATCGTTCGTCAGCCTCTTACAGCTACAGAAACCGCTGACAAGTATGACGTAATCGTTAATGTTAAGGGCGGTGGATACACAGGACAGGCCGGTGCCATCAGACATGGTATCGCAAGAGCACTGCTTCAGGTAGATAACGAATTCAGACCTACTCTTAAGAAGGCTGGTTACTTAACAAGAGATCCTCGTATGAAGGAAAGAAAGAAGTACGGTCTCAAAGCAGCTCGTCGCGCTCCGCAGTTCTCCAAGCGATA
>FR902876.1 GCA_000438155.1 Firmicutes bacterium CAG:95 | reverse complement strand
TGCATACTTATCCAAATACAACTGTGCTGTCTGCTCATCCATAGAAAACCAACGAATCAATTTCTGAATAATAATCTCTTTGGTTTTCTTTTCTTCAAGGTTATCTTCAATCAACCGTCTGATTCCTGCTTCCCGCTCTTCTTCACGACCTTCCTTTATTCCTGCTTGGTGTCCCTCTTCTCTTCCTTCTTTTATTCCTTCTTCTCTTCCTTCTGCTTTTCCCTCTGCTCTTCCTTCTGCTCTTCCTTCTGCTTTACCCTCATTAAAAAAATCCTCTCTTATTTCCCGCAATGCCTGACACATATCATATTCCTCCCGTTGATTCTCATTCTGACTTTTGTATGTTTCCATATTTTCTTCAAAAAAGCTACGACCCGTCATGGTTGCTATCGCCTCCCAGGTTTCTTTGGATAAATGTGCATATCGTTCATCCTTCTCCAGACTAAGAAATTTCCTCTTATCCTTCCGGTAATTCATCGCCCGAAGCAGCTCCCGTAATTCAGTATGAAAGCATTCAAATTCTTTCTGCTCATTTACACAGAAT
>FR902875.1 GCA_000438155.1 Firmicutes bacterium CAG:95 | reverse complement strand
AGTTTCAAAATAATATTTTTTGTTTCCATCGTCGTCACCTCCATAACCATATCATATAGATAAATTTAAGTTCTGAAAAGCAACCTGCTGTTGCCATACTCTATGCCTGTCATCAACAAAATTTCAAAAATCCATTTAAAAGCCAGCGTATTTAGCGTCTGGCTTATTTTTTTCCTTGTCTTTACGCATGGGAAAGCTCCGGAAAATAAAGTTTTTCATTCTCAATACTTTTCAGCTGTTCCCCTAGAAAAACCAGCCTGTAATCATCGGCACCGTCGTATTGCTCTGCCACACATATATCCATATCTTTCAAAGCTGGTGTGAAACCAAGCTGACAGTTATGATATTCCCCTTTCACTCTCTGCAGAACGTCCAAAAGTGTTACATGATTTTCGCATATGATGCTCTGTAAATGCAAAGTATTTTCTTCCATTTCTGCAACAATGAAACAGTCCATATCCTTTGCATAATATACATTTTCCATATCTGCTGAATAAAACATCTGCAAGCCAAATTTATTAAGCTGCTCTAGTGAGGAATTAACTGCACTGCGGCGAACCATATCCATATATTTCTGTTTCATCTGCTCATCTGCTGTATTTACCGGCATAAAAATTTCTCCTGCTGATTTTCCCATGCAAAACTCATTTTTTACAGAATAGCGATACTCTGTTTCCTTAGAAAATCCACACCTGTTATAAAAAACTACAGCATCCGGATTTGCAAACAGATAGAATCCATCACAGTCATCCTTGTACTGTTTTATCACATGCTCCATCAGTTTTTTTGCCAATCCCTGTCTGCGATATGCCTCGTCGGTCATGACTGTTCCGATCTGTATGTAGTTCCTATCTACACCATTCTGAAGAAAGGTCATCCTGTTTGCAGATACATTGGAAATTATTTTTCCATCCTCAATCAATGAATATGGAATATAATCTCCCTCAAAATATCCCCCTGTCACCCAGCCTTCAAAATCAAATCCGAATGTTTTCTTTGTTAAATCGTTTAAAGCGTGGCGCAGGGTATCGTCACGCATATAGTTGCTTACTAATTCCATGGTTTAAGCCTCCTCTTTTACTTTTTCAAAATCTACGGTCTGTTCCTTCATAGAAATTTTTGCCACCTGAAAGCCATATTTAAAAAGTTCCTTTTTGAATGTAAGAAACGAATGATCTATGGGCACTCCGGCAATGTTTTCGATTTCAGCATAAGTCAACTTGAAATCGTCTGTTTTATGTTTATTGATCCACTTCCATAAAGGATCATATTTACTCATAATTATCATTCACCTGCTTTCCGAAGCTATTTACAATATCCCTTGCAATCCGCCTGTCTGCCTCTTTCAAATTTGTCTCAATATATTGGCTGCCTTTTGGATCTCCTACATATCCGTTTGGAATAAGCGCCTTGTCCTCTGCTGCTCCATTGCACCATTTGCCAATCTGTTCTCCCTGCAGAAATGTTGGTTCTAACATGACAAGTACATTTTCTCTGACTGCCTCCGGATAAATTTCACGCATGGTTGCTGTCTCAAATGCTCCGGCATGGACATCAAACGCATCCCGAGGCTCTTTGCTGATCTGAAACATTTCTTCAAATGGCATATCAGTAAGTTTCAAAATATAGTCCTCTTCACCGGAAAAACCATGCTCCTTCAGCTCATATTCATATTCCATCCAATAAGCCTGTAACTCTAATTTCCGGTTTGCATTCTTTATGGCTTCTACGATTGCAGAAATATGTAATCCATCCCCATGATCGTTAAAAAATACAACACGTTTAAAACCAAATCTGTCGAGATTTTCAAGATATTCCTCGATACATGCCATAATCGTTTCTTTACTAAAAGCAAATGTCCCAGGAAAATGCCTGGTCAGTGCCTGTACTCCTCCAAGATAAAAAGGTGGTGCAATCACACATGGAATTTTCATGGAATTTAATTCTTCCCATACATCATGTGCCTGTTTATATGCCAGATAAATATCAGTTCCCAATGGCAGATGCGGTCCATGCTCCTCGATAATTCCTACCGGGAACAATACGATTGCCTCCTGCTCCACTAATTTTTCAACCTGTTCATATGTCATTTCTGACATGGTATCTTTGAAAATATTCATAATTTTTTCCTCCCATCAAAAATTTTTACACGATCAGATGCTGTTGTACTCTTTCCGGAGCATGGAAGCCTCTCCTACTATCACTTTAGTCAAGAACATATTCAAGCTGCACATCGCATGGCTCTTCTTCCGCCAGCTTCTGGTTGATTTCCTCTGCATGTACGCAGCCAATCGCTTTATATGCTGCCTGACTTTCCTTTGAAGAGTGTGCTGAGATATACAACTTATCCGCACCTAACCTCTTTGCTTCCTCACAAGCCTTATAGAAAAGTGTTTTTCCTATTTTCTTTCCACGATAAGGCTCTGAGACCTGAAAGCATACCAGTTCCACATATTTTGCTGTATTTCCAAATATGTTATGAGATACCGTAATAAAGCCAATAACCTCTTCTCCATCGAATGCACCGATTGCTGTCTGGTCATTTCCCATATGTAATGCCACATCTGCTGCAATTTTCTGACACTGTTCTACTGTCCAGTTTTCTTCAAATTCTATCGGTATCAGTTTCCACTGTCCATCCACATTGCGCCA
Organism: Firmicutes bacterium CAG:95; assembly: GCA_000438155.1. Classification (GTDB taxonomy): domain Bacteria; phylum Bacillota; class Clostridia; order Lachnospirales; family Lachnospiraceae; genus Suilimivivens. The sequence continues at coordinate 6,257 of FR902875.1, read as the reverse complement.
GCATTCGATTACCCGTTGATGTCTCACGAAATGATCCAGTGAATATGTGTTAAAATTTTTACCATTTAATTCTTCATAATGTATTGTCATGTTTGTTCCTCTTTCTAATCTCACTCAATTTTTAGATTATCACCGTTCCGTACCATTTTAAACATCCCCGGTTCTACGCTCCGCTTCGGTCCTCGCAAACCAAGGTTCCCCGGACCTTGTGCGACATCCCACTCACATGGTCTTTCCTCAAAGCCATGCTTTTTATAGAATTCAACTGCTTCTTTCGTACTGATCAGTTCCAGACTGACCGCCCAATCCGCTGGCTTATGCTCTAATAAATATTGCTGTAATTCCATAAGCAGCATTTGACCAACGCCTTTCCCTTGATGTCCGGGCAAGACAGCAAAATCTTTTATGTAAAATGACATACCGCCATCTCCAATAAGCCTAACCATACCGATTGCTTTTTCTTCTTCGTATGCCACAAATGAAGCTGCTGTATTTTTCAAGGCACATTCTACCTGTTCTCTGCAAGGTGGCTCCAAGTCAACCGATAAAACGCAGAACCAATCCATTTTTCTTTTTGGATCAGCTCTGCGTCTTAGCGTCTGGCTCATTTACAATTTGAGTTTTAAATTGTTTTACATTTACAAGATACTCTCTCCTGCATTTCGGACAAAACAATGGTTGATGATACAACACGGTATCTTCCCGTACTTTCGTCCTTGTATTCCCACCACATGCAGGGCAGGGAATCCACTGATTTACTGCTTTTACCGCCACCTTTTCCTGAAATGTAAAGCTGCTTTTAAAATCCGCCATAATGCCCTAATGTTTCTGCTGCAAGCTCCGATCCCTTTTTCATAGCCTCAGCAATATCTCCATGAATCAGGTGTTCACATACGAATCCGGCATGATAGCTGTCTCCGCAGCCGGTAGTGTCGATCACATGCCCTACCTTACTTGCTGGAACCCGATAACGCTCTCCCCGGAAACAGGTAACGCTGCCACGTCCCGCCAAAGACATATTAAACAGCCCATCATATTTCTTAGAAAATTTTTCGAAGTGACATAATAAATTTTCCTCTCCGCTTATCATAAAATAATCTATGTAGGGCGCATACTGTTCCATATCATCAAAGTCCCGGTAAATATCAAAATCGACCGCCAGTTTGAAATGATATTTCTTCTTCGCATCCAGGACCTGGTGAAAGCATCCTGCCCAGAAGTGAATGAAAACAGCATCCGCATGGGCAATGACATTTAATTCTGCTTCGTTCAAAATCATTTTATCGACAATATCTCCATTCCAGGAGTTTTCCTTATAATACCGGTCACCTTCTGCCGTCAGATAAGTTCTGTTATTGGCAGTTGTCATTCCCGATTCCACTCTTATATAATCGATATTGATTCTCTTATCTGCAATCGAATCCATAATACAATCTGCATAAGCATCTCTTCCCACAGCTCCCAGTAAAGTGACTTCCATTTCATCAAATCCGGACGCATGAGCTGCAAAATTAAGGGCCTCACCACCCGGCCTCATCTCATTTGTTCCATCAAACACGTCTACGCAGAGACATGGCAACGCAACTAATTTTATCTTCATTTTTCCATCCTTTTCCTGAACCGGATTATCCATTATATTTTCAGCGACAGTTCCTCTATTTTGTCATCCAGTCTGTACCCTATCTTTCATAGCCTGTCCCTATTCCATGCCATGATATCCACAGAGCATCACTTTGGCGGTAAACACACCATCCTGACAGGTAAATGTACTTGCACCACCGGTCTTTTCAGCAATATGGCGGACGGACTGGATACCGAGACCGTTCCCCCTGCGCTTGGATGAGATGAAAACTCCGCCCTTTTCCCTGACTTCGCCGTCAAACGCATTTTCGACCTCAATCAGTAAAATTCTCTCAGCATGAACATATGCGGTAACCCTGATCTGCCGCCGTACGGCCGCAGTACGAAGGCTTGCCTCCAGTGCATTTTCCAGAAGATTTGACAGCACCAGACACATATCCATCTCATCTGTCGGAAGTAATTCCGGCAAATCGAGCTGTGCATAGAAGGAAATGTCCTCGCGCGTACAAAGTGTCCAGTAGTAACCAACTACTCTGTCCGCTGCGCGGTTTTCACAAAAATTCATATCCAGAGTTGGAATTCTGGAAACCGTTTTTGCAAGATATGTCTTCAGACTTTCCAGATCACCGTCTTCTGCCAGAGCCGAGATCTGATAGAGCTGATGGCGCATATCGTGCCGTGCCTGCCGCGCCTCTTCAATCGCAGCCGTAAGATTATCATAACGTTGCTGCTGCATGGAAAGCATCTGGTTTTCATTCTGCAGTCTTGCGTTCCGGTTGATACTCACCGCCATCAGCAGAAAGATCATATTGAACCAGAGCATCAACACCAGAAGTGCAATGCTGATAACGATATAGCCCTGTAAAACCCTTCCGGTCTGGAGAGTTGACTGGTAACGCGGGATCATGAAAAGATTCAGCAGAATAAACTCCACAGGAAGCACCCAGAACACATACCATGTCTGTGCGAAATTGTCATCTTCAACCATCGTCCGGACTACATGCGTTGCCGGATAATATGCCGCAGCTACGATCAGCCAACAGACCGCATTATAAAAAACACAGGCCTCAAAGCAGAACCACGGCCCCTGCACCGTTTCCTGTGCATGCATCACAATTGCTGCGCTGACGGCTCTGGACAGGCTGTTGATGCATGAAAATACTGCGCAGGCTGACAGTGCAATCGACCCGGATTTCCACAGGGAAATCCGGAGTGTACTCACATACAGTACGATCGTAAACAATACAATGAGCACCAGAGCAGGCACTATGGACATGCGACGATTATAGCAGATGAGTCCTCCTGCGGTACAAAATCCTGCCAGCAGCGGCAGCACCCACGCGGCAAGCCTTCCCGGTGACTGCTTTAAATAGGACTTTACCGGAAAATACGAAAGAAGAAGACCGGGTAAGATCACGGTCAGCTCTAAAATTGGTCGTAAAACATCCTTCATCCGATGCGCCCCCTTTGCAGCAAAAATTCCATAAACACCTGACGGGCACTTTTCAGAAGATTCTGACAGACATAGACGCGGCTGCCATCCCTCATGCAAAATGCATCCGCTTCAAAATCCTCTGCCTGTTCAAGATTGACTATGACGCCGCGGCCACAAATGAAAAAGCGCGGATCTTCCTTCAGGGACTCCGTGAATACCTTGAAGCTCTGCCTCGTAGCGAGGGTCTTTCCGGCGACCGTATGGATATTAATTATATGGGCAAAATGCTCAGCATACACAATGTCACTACAGCACAGACGGATATCACTTCCACTGACCTTGATGTCCAGATATTTTTCCTGCTGCGGCAGCCTTTTAAGCATTTCGTCCAACAGTCCGGAGAGCTCGTTTTCCGAAAACGGCTTGACCAGATAGTGCAGAGCCCGTACCTGAAAACCTTCCAGTGCATGATCTGTCGAGGTAGTGGTGAAAACGAGAATGCAGTCTGCATCCTTCTTCCGGAGCTCCCGTGCCACATCCATTCCACTGCGGCCAGGCATATAAATATCCAGAAACGCAGCGGTAAAACGCTGCGTTTGCCTGGCTGCAAGGAAGGCCTCTCCACTGTCAAATTCCAGAATTTCAGCCTGTGCGCCCCGCAGCCCAAGCTGCCGTACCAGCCGTTCTTTCATCAGCGTACGCTCGGCCGCAAGGTCATCGACAATTGCAATTCTCATAACCGCATGTCTCCTTCCTGTAAGAATTCAGCTTGATTATAGCATGACTGTCAGGTGTCGGCAAACCCGGATTTCATGCCGGAATCAGGCATTTCGTGCCAGATTACGGGTTTTCGTGACAGACAGCTTGAAAAGGACAGCCAGAACTGTCTATACTGAATAGAACGTAACTATTCAGTGCAGGTCGAAGCATTTACTGCTGAGACCGTAAGAAAATGATTCAGTAATGCAAAATCCCATCGGCGAAGCCGATTTGGAATGGATTTTGCATCGTAACTGTGAAGCTGCTGAACAGTTACAATGGAACAAGCAAACCAGGAGGATTATTCATGAGAAAGAAAAACAAGATCTATTCTGTTCTGACACTGCTGCTGACAACAGCGTTGTGTTTTAGTACAACAGCCTGCAGCCAAACCCGGCAGCCCGCTGAGCCCACGCCTGCGCAGGAAGAAACAACTGTGCAGGAGCCTTCCGTACCGGAGCCGGAAACTGAATCAGCAAAAGATACTGTGCCCGAAACCGAAACTGAACCTTCCACTGCCGCACTGTCCGTAAAGGCCCTTCAGCCAAAGCAGGTGGACGAAAACCCATACATGGCAAAAAGTGATGCAAACATCCACCACGACGGCTACAATACCGACTCAACGGATGAAATTCTGCCACTCGGCATTTACCCTGAGATCAATGTCTCTTATGAAACGACGAACCCGAACGCCTCTCCTGCCATTTATTTTGACAGCTACGGCCATGCGGTTGCACCGCTGCTTGGCGGCATCGCCATCCGGGACCTCAACGCCGAGGAGACGAAGACGCTCGGTTATTTCTCTCCCACACAGCATGACGGTGGCGGCTATGTTATCCAGAGCTCCTACACGTTCCTGGATTCAGAAAACCGTATCGTCTGTCCTACAAGCAATAATCACGTGCTGATGCTGCGTACAACAAAGGAGGACGGAAGCATTATTCCTGAATTTGAAAAGGTTCTGGATATTGATATCAAGGCGGCAGCGGAAGCTGTGCTTGGCAAGGAGCTGACTCAGAATCTTCTGTCTGTAGTCTTTGACTACGACGGAAACCTCTGGTTTGCTACCGGCGGCTTCCGTATCTATCCGGAACGCCAGCAGCAGGGCGTCATCGGTTACATTGCCCGTCCTGCCATTGATGCAATCTTAAACGGCGGACAGGAAGACCTTTCAAACGCGGTCTTTGTTCATGAACTGGCACCCGGCGAGGGTGCGGAAAACGGCATTGCCTCCTCCCGTGACGGTGCGGTCATTCTGACAAACCAGAACTGCTATTTGCTGCGAGCCAAAGAGGGCGTCAATGTCGTATGGTGCACACCATATGAAAGCGTTGGTGCAAAAGTCAGCGGCGAAGGCGATAAAACAACCGGCGGCGGTCTTGCCTGGGGCGGTGGCTGCTCTCCTACGCTGACACCAAACCTCGTCCTGTTCACCGACAATCAGGATCCCGTAAACCTGCTTGCGCTCGATATGAAAACCGGCGAAGTTGTAGCAAGCTGCCCGATACTGGATGATCTGCCTGAAGGCTATCAGGTGGCCATTGAGAACTCCGCAATGATCTACGATGACGGTAACGGCACGGTCAGCACTATCGTCTGCAACTGGTTTGGTGCAGGTAATGCAGGACTTTCCGACCCTGACAATGACTCCTCAATCCAGAGCTACTCAAACATTTATGACCAGAACTGGATCATGAAGGGTAATGTCATGATTGCGCCCGGTGTCGAGCGCGTGGATACCGTGAAAACGGCCGACGGCTATGAAATGAAGAGCATCTGGTGCCGAAATGACTTAAGCGACACCTCGATTATGAAGCTTTCCACCGCGACGGGCTATATCTACGGCTATGTACAGGATCTGACCACAGGCATGTGGCAGTATATCATTCTGGACTTTGAAACCGGCAAGACCGTTTTCACAATGGATGTTTCCGATAAATATGGTTACAACAATATGGCCATCGGCATGTATGCCGGCAATAGCGGCAACGCGCTCTACTGCCCGACGGGTTATCTGGAGCTGCTGCGCTTACAGGACCGCTTCGTCTACCTGCCGGAGCTTCCATACCGCAAGGTTGATCTCGATCAGGCGGCAAGAAATGTTCTTTCACAGGATCAGTTTACACAAGACGGTGGCGAAGGTGAAGTGGCAGGCTGGCGCAACAGCGTAAGTGTCCGCAACGTACATCCCAACACCACAGTTGCCTTCCGCATGAATAATCTCTCCGGCAGCGTTTCCGACCTGACACTCTATGCCTATGGTATGGATGACAGACTGGCGGAGGTTCCCGCAGAGCTGTGGTCGATTACAGACGAGAATGGTGAAGCCGTAACGGAACTGACGGACGGCACACTCTATGAACTGCGTGTAACCGTCGCTGACGGCGGCGATCTCGACCTGAGTGAAACGGAAAAAGAGATCCGTCTCTCCGTTGTACTTGGAAAATAATTCGTAACTATTCAGTACAGGTCGAAGCATTTA
>FR902874.1 GCA_000438155.1 Firmicutes bacterium CAG:95 | reverse complement strand
AAAACTACTGACCTCAGAATCAGCTGTATAGGGGATTTCATATTTCTGTATCTGACCACATCCGGTCAGAACAGAAAATAATAAGATCCCTAAAATTGTGATACTGAACATGCGCTTTAAATAATTGCATTTACTTATACATTTCACGCCACTCTAAATCTCCTCTGTCCAATGACTTAATCAGCAGCTCTGCCGTAGCCAGATTCGTAGCCAGTGGAATGTTGTGCATATCACACAAACGTACAACATTATTCACATCCGGTTCATGATTCTTGGATGTCAACGGATCTCTCAGGAAAATGACAAGATCCATCTGATTGTGTTCAATCTGTGCACCAATCTGCTGTTCTCCCCCAAGATGACCAGCCAGAAATTTGTGTACATTTAAGTTCGTAACCTCTTCAATCAGCCGTCCGGTTGTACCGGTGGCATATAAATCATTCTTACTTAAAATTCCCCGGTATGCGATACAGAAATTCTGCATCAGTTTCTTTTTTGCATCATGTGCAATTAATGCGATATTCATGCTATGGCCCCTCCTGCATATAACCCATCCTAAACAATCCTATTATACATCATTTTTCCTTACATTGTAACCCCACATTTAAAACAAATCCAATTTCAATGAAAGAACATACAAGTGATGTAAGACCATAGCTCACAAATGGCAGTGGGAGTCCTGTATTTGGCAGAATATAAGTAACTACTCCAATATTGATAAAGCCCTGTAAGCCAAGCTGCACTCCTGCCCCGGCGGCAATAATTGTACCGGAAATATCCTTTGCCCTGTGTGAAATCAACAGACATTCCAGGGATATGAAGAGCAAAAGGATAATCACTGTTGCCGTTCCGACAAATCCAAACTCCTCTCCAATAACTGCAAAAATAAAGTCCGTCTGTTGTTCAGCAATAAAATCTGCATTTTTTACAGAACTGATTTGATTGTTTTTATATCCTTTTCCATATAATTGTCCTGAGCCAATTGCCATCTCTGAATAATACTGCTGATAACCGCCCTCATTTACCGAGCTTTCCTTATTCAGGAAGTCCGTAATACGCCCTTTCTGGTAATCGCTCAGAATTGTCTGATCCGGCTGCATAACAAGATAAACAAAGATAATCGCAACCGGTACTATTACGGCAAATACACCCAGAATCACCTTATAATGGATACCGGCCGTAAACATCACTGTTACAAACACAAGGCATAAAACAATCGTAGTCGAAAGATCCGGCTGTTTTAAAACAAGTGCAGTCGGAACCGCAAACAAAATGCAGCATAAAAAAATCATCTTAAAGGTATTAAACTTCTTATAATGCTTCTTAATAAACTGCGCCAGAAAAAGAATAATCAGGATTTTGGCAAGCTCGGACGGCTGAAACTGGATTCCCGCGATTTTCAGCCATCTCTGCGCACCATTTGCATCCTCTCCCAGGAAAATAACCGCAAGAAGTAATGCAATATTGACAACATACATCACCCAATACAAATTAAGGATTACGGAATAATCAAATAACGATAATACAAGCATCAGAACGACACCCAGTATGAATCCGCCAATCTGACGGTTCTGCAGCGCCGGTTCTGCACTTCCTACCGCAAAAATTCCAATTACAGCGAGTGCAATAACCATAATCAGCAATTTAAAATTGTAGTGACGGATCTTGTATTTAGTAAACATCAATTTTAACCTCTGTCATCCTTATGTAAGTCCAGAATCGGGATATTCGCATAAAGTGCCGGCATTTTGTTACGTCCCTTGCTGTCGGTTGTCGTAATCTGAATATCCATCGACTGGGTATCAATTTTCATATACTTTGAAATCACCTTGGTAATATCGTTCTTAATCATTTCAATCATTTCGGCTGAGCAGTTCACTCTGTCCGATATCAGCAGAATTTTTAAACGGTCACGGGCAATCTCTCTTGATTTTCTTCGTCGGAATAAATTTTTCATCTTCATGGCTTCCCCTCCTAATTCCTGTGGAATATTCCGGATACTTTTGTCCAGAATGAAACATTACGTTCCAGATCAAGGAAAGGAACCTCTTTGCCCGTCACACGGTAACAGATATTCTGATAAGCACGCCCTGCCAGTGTATGATCCCCAACAAGTGGTTCTCCCTGATTGGTTGCAATTACCACATTTTCATCATCTGGCACAATTCCGATCAGATTGAGTGCCAGAATATCTACCACATCCTGTGAGCTCATCATTTCGCCACGTTTCACCATATCATAACGCAGTCTGTTGATAATGAGGTCGATCTGGCGGAATTCACTGGCTTCAAGAAGTCCGACAATCCGGTCTGCATCACGGATTGCCGAAACCTCAGGTGTCGTTACCACAAGGGCCCGGTCGGCTCCTGCAATGGCATTCTGAAAGCCCTGCTCGATACCGGCAGGACAATCCAGAATGATATAGTCAAACTGTTCTTTCAACTGATGAATCAGCTTTATCATCTGTTCCGGACGGACTGCTGTTTTATCCTTTGTCTGTGCAGAAGGCATGAGATACAGACTGGGGTGTCGCTTGTCCTTGATCAAAGCCTGTTTAATTCTGCACTTTCCTTCAATCACGTCTACCAGATTATAAACAATCCGGTTTTCCAGCCCCATGACTACATCCAGATTTCGCAATCCGATGTCTGTGTCGATCAGTACAACACGTTTGCCCATGGCAGCAAGACCTGTTCCAACGTTTGCGGATGTGGTGGTCTTCCCCACTCCGCCTTTCCCTGATGTGACGACAATTACTTCACTCATAAAAGCATCTCCTTTGATGAATTATTAGTCGTCCCCCGGGAGAATTCAATTATTCCAATGGAGCCATTGGCAATTCACCCAGTAATTCTTTTGTAATGGGATTGAGCTCTATTCTTTTGTTTTTCACATGTGCGATCTGCGGCTGTACCTTCGGTTTAATGGACCACCTGGACTTTTCCCTGCTCTTATAGGTATAATCACCGATTTTAAGCTTCTGCGGAGACATTTCAAGTGCCGCTATGAAATGTTCCTCCGAGCCGGACGCTCCGGCATAGGCTTCCCCGAACAATCCTCCGAGAACGATAATGTCCTTCGTTGAAATAACAGAGGAACCCGGATACACATCTCCAATCACAACAATGCTTGATGAGGTTTCAAGCACCTGTCCGTTTTTCAGTGTTCCCCGATAAAACTGCCCATTGCCGTTTCCTTCCTCACCGTTTAAGCTTTCAGCCTGCGTAATGGCACGGAAAAAGTTCTGGTTTGTCTCTTCATCCTCTCCAACAAGACAGATAATCTGCAGATCGGAATTAGCGGTAATCGCATCGATAACCTGAATCTCTTCTTCTTCGGTTAAGGTTCTTCCCTTAATAGCAAGCGCCATTTTCGCATCCTTGAAAAAGGCTCTTGATTCACTGAATTTTTCAGCAATATCTATTAATAAATCAGCAAAGGGCTTCTCGGGATCAAGATGCAGCACAATGCCGTTTGGAAAGCTTTTGATTAAACAGGAATTATTCAAATCTATCCTTCCTTTCTCATACTAATCATTCGCTTCAATCACTCCGGTAATCTGTGAGGCCGTTCCTGTAATAACCTCGTCTTCTTCTGCCAGATCAAAATAGTATTTTAAAACTTCTTTCGTCATTCTTGCTGCGTAAGTAGACGTATAACCATAGGCAATTCTGGTTGACACGGCGATCTCCGGCTGTTCATACGGTGCATAACAGACAAACAATGCATGATTACCACGATTCTTGTTTTCTTCTGCAGTACCGGTCTTGCCGGCCACCTTTACGCCAAGATCGTTATAATAGCTTTTACTTTCAATCACCTTACGCATACCCTGCTGGATGGCATCCCAGTAAGAGGAATCCATATTGATGGTATTGCGGACCGATGCGTGGTTATCGGTAAGCACAATGCCGCTGCGGTCGGTAATCTTATCAACGAGCGTCAGATTGTAGCAGGTTCCGCTGTTGGCAATGGTTGTTACATACCGGGCAAGTCCGACGGTAGAATAGTTGTTGGTACCCTGTCCGATTGCTGACCGGACCGCATCTTCAGTAGATACGGTAGGTGCGGACTCTTCAATTTCAATTCCGGTTGTTTCCGTAAGACCATACAGATCTGCATAATTCCGGATTTTCTCAAGTCCCAGTTCGCTGGAATAGCTCTCTCCTTCTGTACCAAGTTCGTAACCAACCTCGTAGAAGAACATGTTGCAGGAATGATTAATGGCTTCCGTCACATTTAGGGAACCATGGCGTCCCAGACAGCTTGCCGGAGGCGTAATCTTATCAAACAGCCCATTACAGAACAGGGTAGACCGTGGTGTTATAATTCCTTCCATAAGTCCGGCGGTTGCCGATACCATCTTAAATGTGGATCCCGGTGCGGTCATTTGCCTTGTTGCATAATTAATCATTGGCGTTGACTGATCATTTAACAGACTGTTAAAATATTCTGCATCTACACCGTTTGCCATCTTGTTATTGTCATATCCCGGATAGGACACAAGTGCAAGTACATCCCCGGTATTGACATCCGTGATCACCATGGAAGCCGAATGAGGATCGAGGGCAAGCTGCGCCGGAGTAATATCCAGATTCTGTATCCGGTTCATCATAAATGCATAGGCTGTTATACTGCCATTCAAAAAGCGCTGCTCTTCTTCTTCATCAATATCAATAATATCCTGCTCGAGTAACAGCTTACAGATCTGCGTGCCATTGATGATATCACCCTTTAACATGTACTTATAAACCTTCTTCGTATAGGCCAGATCATTGTCAAGCTGCTCAAAAATATAATCCACAATCTTTAAATAAATCTCTTCCGACTCGGAATACTGCTTGCTCAAATTCAGCTTCGATACATCAATCCAGTTTTGGGAAATACAATAATTAAGGTATTCATTCAGACTGATGATCTCATCCAGCGTCCATGCAATATAGGTTTCATCTGAAGTATCAACCACATCCCGCATAAGAATCCCGTTATTATATAAAAGCTCGGCTATATAGCTTTCGTATACCTGATACTCTAAGGAAAGTTTCTCATAAGGAGTCTTCGTATCAATCAGCTCCGTCCGCAGCTGCTCAAAGGTTTCTGCCTTACGTTCCTCAAACCGTTCCTTCACAAGCTTCTCTGTTTCTCCGGCGTTCGGATCTGTGAAATGACTGATATCAATCACGTTATTATCAAGCAGGGCAAAGTAAACATCATAAATCGGAATTTTAATTTTACTGCTTGTTACTTTGGATGCATCAAAGTCTTTCGCATTGATAATATTGGTATACAAAATACTGGCAAGCTCTTCTTCCAGAATTTTGTATGCCGCAATCTGCAGATCCTTATCAATGGTCAGATATACGTCATTGCCGGCAATCGGTTCATGATAATCCGTCGTTTCCGTAACCTTTCCGACACTGTTTACAAAAATAGTTTCATTCCCCTTAATTCCCTGAAGCTGGGTTTCCATGGATTTTTCAATTCCAAGCTTTCCTACCGTATCATTCATATCGTAATCCGGATTTTCTGCCTGTAATTCCTCCAGCTCATCAGTAGAAACCTTTCCTGTATATCCGATAATATGTGCAAAATAGACACTGTCCACGTATTTGCGGATGGTATCTTCCACAATGGAAACCCCTTCCAGAATGTCATTATTTTCCATGACAACAGCAACGGTTTCCTCACTCACATCTGTTGCAACTGTCGTTGCAATATATTTCTGATAAGAATTACTGTTCATATCATAACGAATCGTCAGTATCTTTAAGACCTCACTCTTATCATATCCGGCTCCCGGAATGAACTCATCCTTAGTAGTATCTCTGGTATACTCTCCGATCCGGAAGCGTTCCCAGCCACACAGATAATCTACAACCTCCTGTGCGGTTGCTGTACTCTGTTTTTCTTCAAGATCTTCAATATTTCGTTTTCCATAGACATCTGCGAGAAAACGCTTCAGGGTTGTTCCCTCTGCGGTAAATGCATAATGATTGTTTTTATCCAGCGTGATTTTGAAGTCACTGACAATATGATCTCCGTTCTTTTCAATCATTTGAACCAGTGTATGAATCGTGGTATTCAGATTGTAATTTTTCATCTTACCACTTTCATACACATCCTCGATGGTTACAGAATGTGCCAGTTCATTATAGGCAAGCAGGTTTCCGTTCTTGTCATATATACACCCGCGGCTTCCTGCTATTGTACGCTCCTTTTTAATTTTCATCTGAAAAGAATCAATATAGTCCTCTCCATGTACAATCTGGAGTTCAAACACACGATGAATCATTACAGAAGCAACAGCAATCATAACGATCATCAGCAGGAATTCCCTTGAGGTAATCATATTCAGAAACTTTTCTTTCAAATGCTCAAACAAATTTCCGACTACTCCTTTGCTCAAATTTCTCCAACCGATTGTTCATCCACAGAATAAACGGATAAAACAACAGGGTGATAAGGATCGTGTAAACTGTCTCAGGAACAATAATATGTACCAGATAATAACTGAAATGGAATCGTCCGCGGAGCATGAACAACGTCAGGTAATACAGTATTCCATATAACAGATCACTTACAAAAATGGAAATCAATGGAAGTTTAATGTCATCCGGATAAAAAATATGATGGAATTGTCCGTTCAGATAGCCAATATACATATAGATCAATGCATTCAGACCAATGACAGGTCCGAAAAAAATATCACATAGCAGACCGCTGAAAAATCCGGTCAGAAGTCCTGCTTTCTTCCCTCTCATAAAACCATAGGATGCCGTCAGTACAATCATCAGATTCGGCACGATCCCGCCAAAGGACAGTGCCTGAAACAATGTGGTCTGTAATACGAAGCTTCCTATGATCAGCACTACGGAAAATAAAAACCGTCTCATAACAATCTCCTATTCTTCCACAACCTGTTTTAATTCCGTAATAACAAGCACCTCTTCAAGATGCTCGAAATCGACCGCCGGAGTAATGAGTCCGGACTTTGTCAGATTATTGGCATCCATACTGATACTGCTGATATAACCGATCAGTATCCCCGGCAGATACTTGTCACTGACGTGTGAGGTTACAATCTTGTCGCCCTCTACCACACGGTCGGCATTGTCCACAAGCTTTTCAAACCGGATCAATCCATCGTCATATAACTCCAGATCTCCGCATACAATCAGATTATCTGAAGTAGAAAGTACCATACCGCTGACATTGGAATTATCATCAATAATCGCAATAACCTTGGACCAGTTCGGACCAACATCCGTGATTCTTCCCACCAGACCGCTTCCTGCCATCACATTCATATCAATGGAAAGTCCATTGTCGTATCCCTTGTCAATAACAAAGGAATGATACCAGTTGCCGGAATCCTTGGCTATGATGCGCGCTCCGATCTTGGGATAGTCGTCATACTGGGCATCCAGGTCGTATAATTCCCTGAGATTCGTCAATTCGTAACGATCCTGTTGGAGCTTGATATTTTCCATCGTCAGTTCATCAATCTGTGCCTTTAACTCTTCGTTTTCCTTAAGCAGGGAACGGATCTGTACCAGCTCCTCGGTACGGCTGCTTATAAGGCTCCCGGCCTTACTGATCCCATTCTGTAACGGAGTAATAAGGAATCCGCCAACCGCACTTACCGGTGCACTCAGAAGATTCGTATTAAAGGTCAGTACAATCAACCCTATACATAATATTGTTAAAATAAAAAGGAGATATTTACCAGGTAATGTAAACTTTTCTCCTTTTCTTTTTATAATCGGACTCATTTGTTCATTCCTTCGATTGAATAAGCAACGGTTTTCAGGTTGTCATCCTTGATGATCCTGGATAAGCCAAGGGCAACGCTGGTAATCGGATTTTCAGAAACGTTGACCTTTAAGCCCGTTCCCTTCTGAATCAGTTCTGCAAGATGACTTACCTGGGAAGCGCCGCCTGTCAGATAAATACCATGACGGTAAATATCTGCAGCCAGTTCCGGAGGTGTTCTCTCCAGAATGACTTTAATGTTATCAATAATGGTATAAAAGTGCTCAATTAAAGATTCATCAATCATTGCGGTGGGAAGCTCACGCTCTACCGGTAGTCCGGTCACAATGTCACGGCCGTATACAACCGCTCCCTTGTTTTCCTTTTCCAGATCAGCCAGAGAAATCTTTACATGTTCTGCCGTCTTGCCACCAATAATCAGATTGTACTGCTTACGTACCGCCGCACGGATGGAATCATCAAACTTCTGTCCACCGACCTTAATGAGACGGCTTAATACGATACCTCCAAGAGATAAAATAGAAATCTCGGTCGTATCAAAGCCGACATTCACAATAAGAACTCCCTGTGAATTCTTCACATCAATATCGAGCCCCAGGCCATCGGCCACTGCCTTTTCCACTACCATGATCTTCTTTGCCTTCACATTGGCATCACGGATCAGATCATAGAAGGCTCTCTTTTCTACTTCCGTGACATCTGTCGGAACTGCAATGTAGTAATCCGCAGATTTGATGCTGTTTCCGGTCAGATCATTTAAGAAAAACCGTACAATCTTTTCCATATTATGGATATCTGCAATAACCCCATTGGATAACGGATAGGAAATATGGATATTGGACGGTGCTTTTTCATACATGTCAAAAGCAGAATCCCCGTAAGCGAATACGTTATTCTTATTCTCAATGGCGATCATGTTTTTCTCAACCAGTATGGTATCATCGGCACGATTATAAATCTTAATATTGTTTGTTCCTAAATCAATACCAAAAACATTGTTTAACATCTTCTTTATGTCCTTTCTATATATAGCCATATTCTTTCAGACTTAAATAGCAGCCATCTCCTACAATCAGATGATCCAGAAGCGGGATTTCCATCAGATTTCCGGCTTCCATGATCTTCTTTGTAACCGAAAGATCCTCCATACTCGGGTTACAGCTTCCACTCGGGTGATTATGCAGCAGCACAATCTTACAGGCTCCTGCCCGGAGTGCATGCCGGAACACCTCTCTTGTAGATAACAGCGAAGCATTCACCGTTCCCTTCGATAACAGATATTCTTCCATGAGATGGAGCTTCGTATCCAGCAATAACAGCAGCACCTTTTCAACCTCTTCATGCCGCATCTGTTCCATATAATAATCCGCAATGGATGACGGAGTCTTAAAATCCAGAGTCTGTGCCGCATGCTGCTTCGCCATCCGTGCAGAAAGCTCTGCAATACACTTAATCTTAACCGCCTTCACTTCTCCGATTCCTTCCATCTCCATCAGCTCCTGTATAGTAATGTGATGCAGGGAGTTGAGCTGGCGGTTCTGTTCAAACCGGTCAAGGAGCTTCTGTGCAATCGTTAAGGCAGAAGCATTCTTCGTTCCTGTCCGGATAATAATGGCAAGGAGCTCCGCATCTGTAAGGGACGCTGCTCCATGCTTTAAAAATTTTTCATAGGGTTTCAAATGATTTCCTTTCCACTCCTTCTCCCAAAGCGGCACTAAATCATTCGATAAACAATAATTCCTATCACAATGCCAATGATGCTGGCAACCGTAATCTTAATTGTAAGTCCAAAGGTTATGCAAAGGATTCCAAGATCAAGGATCAATGGTTCTGCCAGTCCAAAGGTCTGTCCATAATTCAGGAAGCTGCTCGGAAATAAATTTCCAATAAAGCCTCCAATGACAATACCTGCCAGAATTAATAAAAAACATGCCCAGTTATTTTTACGCATCCACCCGTACCTCGAAATTCTTCTTAACCGTAATAACTATCCAGACTCCATACGTCTGCATCCGCATGAACCTGAATAGTTACATATTAACACAATTATAAATTTATGTATACAAAATTCATACATTTTTTGTAGCTATCGTTTGGCAGATTCCAACAAAACAACACCACGTTCGACAAGTCTCTGCAGGCTCATAAGGATACCGAATTTACCGTGCTGCCACGTAAGTCCACCCTGAAAATATACCGCATATGGCTCCTTCATCGGTCCATCTGCACTCAGTTCAATGGAGGAGCCTGACACAAACGCACCGGCAGCCATAATGACCGGGCTGTCGTATCCGGGCATGTCCCATGGCTCAGGGGTTACATGTCCATCGACTGCGGCTGCTTTCTGAATGCCCTCACAGAATCCGATTACACCCTCCGGTGTTCCAAAGGTTACGGCCTGAATGATATCGTGTCTTGATTCCGTGCTGTCCGGCACGACCTGAAATCCAAGGGATTCATAAATATTCGCTGCAAAAATCGCTGCTTTTAATGCATTTGCAGTTACATTCGGTGCTAAAAACAGCCCCTGATAGAAGGCTGGCAGTGCCGTTAAGGAAGCACCGACCTCCTTGCCAAGTCCGGGAGATGTCAGACGGTATGCTGCATTTTCGATGCACTCTCTTCTCCCTGCCAGATAGCCGCCAATCGGTGCAAGACCGCCGCCAGGATTTTTAATCAGTGAACCAACCACAAGATCTGCACCAACATCCGTCGGTTCAAGTGTTTCCGTAAACTCTCCGTAGCAGTTATCCACCATACAGAGCACATCCGGTTTGTTCTCTTTAATGAAAGAAATCAGTTCCCCGATCCGCTTTACGGAAAGTGTTGGCCTGGTCTGATAGCCCTTCGACCGCTGAATCGTAACCAAATGGGTCTTTTCATTGATAGCCGCTTTAATTCCTTCATAGTCAAATGCACCATCCGGCAACAAGTCTACCTGACGGTAAGAAATGCCATATTCCTTTAACGATCCCTTCGAGGGACGGATTCCAATGACCTCTTCAAGTGTATCATACGGCTTTCCAACCGGGGATAACAACTCCTGTCCGGGACGCAGGTTACTCATGAGCGCCAGTGCAAGTGCATGGGTTCCGCAGGTAATCTGTGGACGCACCAGGGCATCCTCTGTATGAAAAATATCGGCATAGACACGCTCTAAGGTATCTCTTCCAAGATCGTCATAGCCATAGCCCGTTGTACCAAGCAGACAGGCCTCGCTCACCTGATTTTTCTGCATGGCGGCTATGACCTTTAACTGGTTATATCCCGACACCTGATCAAT
>FR902873.1 GCA_000438155.1 Firmicutes bacterium CAG:95 | reverse complement strand
CATCTCTTCCCGCAAAGCGTTCATGGATCCGTAATCCTGTCGTTCCTTCGCTTCCGTCGATAAAAATTTTCGTCTTCATAACAAAATGATTGTCCTTTCTTTATTACTGTTGCGATTTTGCATGGCTCTGAATAGTTATCATCATCTTATACCAAGATTGGAAATGCCGCAACTGTTACTATAGAAAAGTATAACTTTCAGCATGTATAACAATACAACTTTTATGTATATTATTCAAGCATTTTTTGGGTTTTTCTGCAAATTAATTTATATAATCCCATCTTTTATGCAAAAATATGCAAAATAGGTGTTGCATTTTTACAGAAGATGTTGTATATTAGCAAATGTGGAACCGAACAATATTAAATTTTAATAAACATGGAGGTATTTCAATATGAAAGAAAAAGTAATTCTCGCGTACTCCGGTGGTCTTGATACTACCGCAATTATTCCCTGGTTAAAAGAGAACTTCGATTATGAAGTTGTCTGCGTATGTATCGACTGCGGACAGGGAGAAGAACTCGATGGACTTGAAGAAAGAGCGAAATACTGTGGAGCTGAGAAGTTATACATTCTCGATGTAACCGATGAATTCTGTGACGATTATATAGTTCCCTGTGTACAGGCTCATGCCGTTTACGAGAACAAATATTTACTTGGAACCTCTATGGCAAGACCGCTGATTGCCAAGAAGTTAGTGGAAATTGCACGTAAGGAAGGCGCTGTTGCCATCTGTCATGGTGCTACCGGTAAGGGAAATGACCAGATCCGTTTCGAACTTGGTATCAAGGCATTTGCTCCGGATCTTAAAATCATTGCAGCATGGAGAAGTGATAAGTGGACTCTCGATTCCCGTGAATCCGAAATCGAATACTGCAAGCAGCACGGCATTGATCTTCCGTTCTCCGCAGATTCCAGCTACAGCCGTGACCGTAACCTATGGCACATCAGTCATGAAGGCTTAGAGCTTGAAGATCCTGCCAATGAGCCGAACTACGATCACCTGTTGGTTCTTGGTGTCACTCCTGAGAAGGCTCCGGAAGAAGGCGAATATGTAACCATGACCTTTGAAAAGGGTGTTCCGAAGTCCGTAAATGGCAAGGAAATGAAGGTTTCCGATATTATTCGTGAACTGAACCGTTTAGGCGGCAAGCATGGTATCGGTATCGTTGATATCGTAGAAAACCGTGTTGTCGGCATGAAGTCCCGTGGTGTATATGAAACTCCCGGTGGAACCATTCTTTATGAAGCACATCAGCAGCTTGAAGAATTAATTCTTGACCGTGATACCTATGCAGTCAAGAAGGATATGGGCAACAAGCTGGCTCAGATCGTATACGAAGGAAAATGGTTTACTCCATTACGTGAAGCCGTACAGGCCTTCATTGAATCCACCCAGAAGTATGTAACCGGCGAAGTAAAGTTCAAGCTTTACAAAGGAAACATCATCAAGGCCGGAACGACTTCTCCGTACTCTCTCTACAATGAGAGTATTGCATCCTTTACAACAGGCGATCTTTATGACCATCACGATGCAGAAGGCTTCATCAACCTCTTTGGTCTTTCTACCAAGGTACGTGCCATGAAAATGCAGGAGCTTGGCGAACTGAAATAAGTGTTACTGTTCCTGCCGGAACCGGTATTAAGAACCGCCATATGGAAATTGCAGATAGACAGTTTCCGTATGGCGGTTTATTATATGAGTAAGCCCTGCGCTGTACAGCAGTGTTTTTACAGATGTGCTTCTGAATTGACACTATGAATATCTGTTCAGAACAATAGTCAGAAAGGACACCATTATGATTCATGTAACCACTCTTCTCATCATTTATCTTGCCGCAGTCAACCTCCTCGGCTTTACAATCATGGGAATTGACAAATACCGTGCCCGCAAAAGAGCCTTCCGCATCCCTGAGGCCACCCTGTTTACCATCGCCCTGATCGGCGGGAGCATTGGCTCGATCCTTGGAATGTATACCTTTCACCATAAAACCAGGCACCGCAGCTTCACTTTTGGCATGCCTGCCATCTTGATCTTGCAGGTCATTCTGGTTATACTGATAATATCAGCACCGTTTCATCTGGTAACTCTATAACAGGAGGGAAACTTATGCACATAGCTATTTGTGATGATAATATTGCAGACCGCAAGCAATTGGAACGATTACTCGACCGGGAATCCGACCGGCGCAAGGGCACCTCAGGTGTATTCTTCTGTGACTCCTACGGGAACAGCGAGCACTTAAGCCGCAATCCCATGCCCTACGAGCTTTTCTTTCTGGATATGACAAGTGAAGAACCGGACGGTCTTTCCTTTGCCATCGAACTGCGGCGCCTCGGTGTCACTGCTCCCATCGCTCTGTGCTCCTCTTCCATCAATTACAGGGAAGCATTAAATAAACTCCCCGAACAGGAAAGGCCTGCCGATCTTCTGTTTATCGACAAGCCCATTAAGGTTGCAGATCTTACTGCCATTATTGACGAAGCACTTCACCTTGGTTTAAACCGTGCTTCCACAATTGAACTGCGCAGCGACCGCACTACTGTTTATGCGTACGAAGACGACATTGCCTATGTCACCTCGAAAAATGCCTGCCTCACCGTTCACTTGACCGATGGCCGTGACGTCACCATGCTTGATACGGCTTCGAACTTTTACTCCATGATTAAAAGCTATAAGCATCTTGTGCTGGTTTCCGAGCGCACCATCATCAACGCTGCCCATGTAGAAAAAATAAACGGACTGAAGGTCACAATGGACGATGGAAAAAGACTTTCCTGTCCACTGTACTCCCGCCCGTTCTTAAGCTATGCAAGAAAGAATCTTACAAAACTGTAAGGGTACTTACCAGCCACCGGCCTACAGAGTCACAATAATACCGCCATCATTAGCATACATGCTGCTGATCCCTGCGGTATCGAGAATATATACCTTTTCAAAAGAGGCTTTTGCCAGAAACAGCTTCTTCACATATTCAGCACGATCCTTGCAGTTACAATGAGAAATCATCAGAACACGTTTCGCCGTATCCGGCACTTCATGAAGCATCAGCTCTGCCATTTTGGCAAGGGCTTTTTTCATGCCGACTGCCTGTGCCTGCTTTTCGATTTCTCCCTCGCGTCCTGCCATCACAGGCTTAATGCTTAAGGTAGAAGCAACTAATGCTTTAACCCCTGTAAGGCGTCCATTCTTGCGAAGCGTTTCCAGATTATCCAGTACAAAGTAAGTCTTCATCTCATCCCGGAATGCCAGCAGCTTTTCACAGATTTCCGCAAAGGGGAGGCCTTCTTCACTCCACTTCGCCGCCTTCAGGGCAAGCTGTGTTTCTCCGACACTTGCCGAATGGGAATCACATACGAATATATTCTTTTCACCATGCTTTTCCTCATACAACGTTTTTCCGATCACTGCACTGTTATAGCTGCCGCTTAATTTCGATGAAAGGGTAAAAACAAAGATATTCTCCGCATCGGTATCGTACGCCCGCATATATTTCTCCGGAGAAGGACAGCAGGAACGGGGACAGGTTTTCGAAGAAGCCACCTTCTGAAGGAAGGAGGCCTGATCAAAGGTCTCATCGTCCCACAGGTGTTCACCTGCCACATCAAGTCCTAACGGTATATTTACAAAACGTGGATCTTCCTTATATTCTTCGGGAAATTCACAACAACTGTCTGCAATAATTTTATATGACATTTCAGTTCTCCTGTTCCAAATCACTATTTTATGTAGTTTTCATTACTACTTATATTAACATTATACTCTATCCTTGTAAAGTAATACTGGAAAACTTTCTTATTTTATACTACAATAAAAACATATCGTAGCTGTTCAGTACCTTCACAGTTACGATGCAAAATCCATTCCAAATCGGCTTCGCCGATGGGATTTTGCATTACTGAATCATTTTCTTACGGTCTTTGCAGTAAATGCTTCGACCTGTACTGAATAGTTACAACATTATACTGCATAAGCAAAGGAAGGAAGCTACTATGAATATTTCAGAAAAAGCACTCATGCTTCATGAACAGTGGAACGGCAAGCTTGAAGTTGTATCCAAAGTCCCTGTTAAATCAAGAGAAGATCTCTCAATTGCATACACGCCCGGTGTTGCCGAGCCCTGTAAGGTGATTGCACAGGATAAGGAAGCTGCTTACAAATATACCATGAAGGCCAACACTGTCGCTGTCGTATCCGATGGAAGCGCAGTCCTTGGTCTTGGCAATATCGGTCCTTACGCCGCCATGCCCGTTATGGAGGGAAAAGCCGTACTGTTCAAGGAATTCGGTGGAGTAAACGCTGTTCCGATCTGTTTGGATACCCAGGACACCGAAGAAATTATCAAGGCTGTGACCTACCTTGCACCTGCTTATGGCGGTATCAATCTGGAAGATATCAGTGCTCCCAGATGCTTTGAAATTGAAGAACGTTTAAAAGAAATTCTCGATATCCCGGTATTTCATGATGACCAGCACGGTACAGCCATCGTCGTTCTCGCCGGAATCATCAATGCCTTAAAGGTTGTCGGCAAGAAAAAAGAGGACTGCCGTGTCGTTGTAAACGGTGCGGGAAGTGCCGGTGTTGCTATCACAAGACTCCTTTTAACCTATGGTTTTCCGCATATTACCATGTGTGACAAGGTCGGTATCGTTTCCAAAAAGACCGAAGGTTTAAACTGGATGCAGCAGAAAATGACCGAGGTTACCAACCTTGAGCAGCAGACCGGTACGCTAGCAGATGCCATGAAGGGTGCTGACATTTTCGTTGGTGTATCCGCTCCCGGTATTGTTTCTGCAGAAATGGTCGCTTCCATGAATAAGGATGCCATTCTGTTTGCCATGGCAAATCCGGTTCCGGAAATTATGCCGGATGTTGCAAAGGCTGCCGGTGCCCGCGTAGTTGGTACGGGACGCAGTGACTTCCCGAATCAGGTCAACAATGTCGTTGCCTTCCCAGGTATCTTTAAGGGTGCTCTGGAAGGACGTGCTACAAAGATCACTGAAGAAATGAAGTTGGCTGCTGCCAATGCCATTGCTTCTCTCGTTCCGGATGACGAATTAAGCGATGACAACATTATGCCTGAAGCATTTAATCCGAAGGTTGCCGAAGTCGTTGCAGCCGCAGTAAAGGAACATATTGTAAAATAATGAACAACCAGACTTTCTGGCATGGAAAGCCCTACTATTCCCTGAACGCCTACTGCAAAAACACCTACGGCGAGAAGCTTTCAAAGATTGCCTTAAACGCCGGTTTTACCTGTCCGAACCGTGATGGAACATTAGACCGGCGGGGTTGTATCTTTTGCAGTGGTGCAGGAAGTGGGGATTTTTCCATGTCTCTTACTTCGAATCAGAGCATGGCTCACATCATCCATTCCTATCTGGAGCAGATGACCTGTCAGCATCCCGGCAATCGTTATATTGGATATTTCCAGGCATACACAAACACGTATGCTTCTGTTGACGAGCTTATGCAAAAATATACGGCGGTGCTTGACTTTCCGAAGATTGCAGGCATTTCAATTGCTACAAGACCGGACTGTCTTCCACCGGAGGTTTTACAGCTTTTTCAGGATTTAAAACAGCGCTATCCGGATAAATTCATCTGGGTAGAGCTGGGACTGCAGACCATTCACGAAAAGACAGCCTCTTTTATCCGAAGAGGCTATCTGCTTTCCTGCTTTGAAGATGCGGTTACGGCACTGCACAGGTTACAGATTCCGGTCATTACCCATGTAATCTTAGGATTGCCCGGTGAAACCGCAAGTATGCAGCTGCAGACGATTTCCTATCTGGATACGCAGCCCATATGGGGTATTAAATTACAGTTACTTCATATTTTAAAAGACACTGATCTTGGGCTTTTATATGAAAATGAACCTTACCGTTATCACTCCTACGAAACGCTGGAAGATTATGTTTCCATGGTGATTCTTTGCTTAGAGCATCTTCGTCCGGATATCGTTGTACACCGGCTTACGGGAGATGCACCGAAGGAGCTTTTACTTTCACCAATGTGGAGTCTTGATAAACGGAAGGTACTAAACACACTTCATCACGAGATGAAAATTCACGAAACATATCAGGGGAGGCTATATGCAGGATCCATTGACACTTTATAAATTAATTATTCTTTATATGCTGCAACGGGTGGATTTTCCACTGACGAAGGCGCAGATCAGCGACTTTATTTTAGAAAAGCAGTATACAAGCTTTCTGACGCTCCAGCAGGTGATCAGCGAGCTGATTGATGCGGACATGATAACCGCACATTCGATCCGGAACCGGACGCATTTAAGCATCACGAAGGAAGGACGCCAGACCTTGGATTTCTTCAGTAATGAAATCAGCGATACGATTAAGGAAGAGATCAACACATATCTCAAAGAAAATGAAATGACGCTCCGCAATGAGGTATCGATTCTCGCGGATTATTATAAGTCAACCTCGGGGGAATTTGAGGCGCATCTGACAGCGAAGGATAAGGAGGTTACGCTGCTGGATATTATTATTTCGGTACCGGTGGAGGAAACTGCAGCTTCGATCTGCGATAACTGGCAGAAAAAGAATCAGGAGATTTATCAGTATCTGATTACGGAGTTGTTTTAAAGTGTAAATGATTGGATATTGGTTATATATAAGTTATTGACTATATTTAAGCTACTGACTCAGGCGCAACGATTTTGATTTTGTTCATTCCTACGGGGCTAAGAAGTACTAATTATTTCGAAACAGATTATTTATAACGGACGCAAACACCCCAACGGACCATCCGGGTCCGATTGTGGTTTGCCCGGACATCCTTGTCCGTGCATTGCTGTCTGTAGATCGAAATAATAGAACTTCTAACCCCCTCCGCAAAATCACAAAATCAAAAAATGTTGCGCCTATTCTACGCTATGACACCATCTTTATTTTATAAAATTATTTTCTCGTTATTTTTTATAATTCAAGAGGCCATGCTGATGCATAGCCTCTTAATTGTGTCATTATATTATAAGAAATTGTCTTACCCATTCATCTTATCAAACAGATTTATCGGATAATTTCACTCCAACTGGAAATTCCTATGATCGACTTGGCGAAGTCTGTGTAGGCGGCATGTTCGGGTGTATCAATGTACTTGAAGACATTGTAAATCTGCTTCTTGGTGCCACCACCGACGTGGTTTAAGCCGAAAGCAAGTCCCTGGGCAACCTCTTCGGGGGCATCCGTCTGGCGTTTTAACAGGAAGCCGTCAATATCGCCATAAGCTTCCACTTTATAGTACGCATAGGCAAAGGCTGCTGCCTGGTTGGCCTCTCCGCCCTGGGAGGTGTATCCCTGTTCGGAAAGAAGGATGCTGCGGACCTCACCATCCGGATTCAGGAAGGTATCCTGATTCATGTAATTTACAAGTACTTCAATATTTCCCATAGACATCATGGAGGTGCCGGCATTGTGTTCAATGTACTTGGAGCTCTTCCATGGACAGGTTTCTGTCAGGGGCACGTTATACGGATGCTGGGCAAGTCCCCAGTCAAGGTTTCCCCCGGCCGTAATGTTCTTATTGAACTCATCTAAAATATCCCGTCCATCGTAGTTCGTGTTGTTCTTAATGTTCCGATCCCATTGCTGGTCAATCGGCATATAGACACGTGCGGAACTGCTTACACTCTTAATCGCGTTATAGAAAACACGGAAAGCCTTGGCATATTCCTCGACGTAGGTTGCCACATCGGTATATTCCATATAGTTCCATTCCTTACGGGCATTGATTTCGTTGGCAATGACCCAGTTGGAAATTCTTCCGTGCTTGCTTCCCGAATAACGTTCTGCAAGGAAGGAGCCGATGGCTGCCATGTATTCCACGCCACCCTCTTCTGCACCGTTAAACATATAATACGGTGCTGACCCGCCTCCCCGGGCCTTGGGATGAATCAGCTGGGAATATGCGGAGGAATAATTGTTCAGAATAATCGCTGTCGTACAGATTCCTTTAGAGGTCAGTGTACTGAATACCAGATCATATTCTGCAATGACCTGTCCGTTAAAGGTGTAGGTTTTGCCATTATAATTATAGTGAATGGTCGGATAAGCGCTGTTCGTACTCGGTCCCAGAATCCGGGCTACCGGAATGTTATAGGCCGCCTGCTTCACGCCAAGATCATCCAGTTCGTTTCCTCTTAACTTATTCGGATCCACAAGCAGTCCCTTCTTGGATGCCGGTGTCTGGTATACACCGGTGTACTTCGCAATCGCTTCCGGATTCGTGATGTACTGTGGCGTGTTGAGAGTAACATATTCGTCATCCTTTTTCACTGCAACTATGAATTTCTTATAAAGCTTACTTGCAGCCGTATTATAATTCAGCGAGGTTGTAAGCTCCACGGTATCATTCTTATAAATCCGGTCAAGATATTCTGCCCCTTCGGCTAAACCATTGTCATAGGTATTCATCGCAAAGAGGTAATAATATTTGTCATCACTCTCCGGAATTCCGTTACTTTCCGCAACCACCTTAATCTTTCCGGTTTCTGTGTCAATCCTGCAGCTTACAATATTGGCAAAGTCACTCTTATTTCCATCGGTCAGTACCTTTTCCTCCGGCCGCTTACGATAAGCCTCTTCCACGGACATTCCACCCTGTACCAGACTTGCCAGTACGCCGTCACCAAGCTTCGTTGCCTCAGGTGCCGGAGCTGCACTTGGCTGCACCATGGTTTCCACGGTATCCAGAATTGGGATTTCCTTATTTTGGTTCAGGAGCACAAAAGCAGATCCTGCACCAATCAGAAGCACCACGATCACGATAAATAAAACAACAAAGCCTTTTCCACTCTTCTTTCCTTTTTTCTTTTTGACCGGTTTTCTCTTCGCCGGTTCCTTCCCTGCAGCTTTCGTTTCTGCTTCTCTGCCTTCCACCGCTTTCTTCTTAACTGCTTTCTTCTGCTTATCACTCATCAAACTGTGTTCCTTCTTGTTTTTAATCTTTGTAACTGGTTCAGTACCCTCACAGTTACGATGCAAAATCCATTCCAAATCATCATCTTACGGTCTCAGCAGCAAGTGCTTCGACCTATATGGAAGAGTTCCTAATCTTCTTCATGTGCTCTCTGATCTTTACCTCATAGCCGTTTCCTGATGGGTGATAAAATTCCTTTCCGTTTAACTCATAAGGCAGATACTGCTGCTTCACATAATTATTTTTATACTCATGGGGATACAGATATCCCGTTCCATGTCCCAGCTTTGCTGCGCCCTTATAATGGGCATCCTGCAGATGGGGAGGGATCGGGAGATCCCCGGATCGTTCCACTTCGCTCATGGCTTCTCCTATTGCCTTAACACACGCATCACTCTTCGGCGCACATGCGATATACATGGCTGCCTCTGACAAAATAATCTGCGCCTCCGGCATTCCTACACGTTCTACTGCAAGAGCTGCATTCGTTGCGACCTGCAAAGCCTGCGGATCCGCAAGTCCGACATCCTCTGCTGCGTGAATCATCATTCTTCTTGCGATAAAGGTGACGCTTTCTCCGGCATACAGCATTCTTGCCAGATAATACACGGCGGCATCCGGATCCGACCCCCTCATACTTTTGATAAAAGCAGAAATCGTATCATAGTGATTGTCCCCGGTTTTATCATAGCGCAGCACACGGCGCTGAATACATTCCTGCGCAACCTGCAGGGTCAGATGAATCTTCCCATCTGCCGAACGCTCCGTCGTCATAATCCCAAGCTCTACCGCATTTAAGGCATGCCTTGCATCGCCCCCGGAAAGCTGTGCAAGAAATGAAAGGGCATCCTCCTCAATCACGGCATTGTATGCCCCCATTCCCTTTTGCTCATCCTGCACAGCACGCAAAATCAGCTTCCTGATATCTTCCTGATCCAGGGGTTTTAATTCAAAAATGACAGAACGTGATAACAACGCTCCATTGACTTCAAAATAAGGATTCTCTGTGGTTGCGCCAATCAGAATAATTGTTCCATCCTCTACAAAGGGAAGCAGATAGTCC
This sequence comes from Firmicutes bacterium CAG:95, assembly GCA_000438155.1. Classification (GTDB taxonomy): domain Bacteria; phylum Bacillota; class Clostridia; order Lachnospirales; family Lachnospiraceae; genus Suilimivivens. Next base: position 5,247 of record FR902873.1, on the reverse strand, counting down.
TGCTGTCCTTTATTGAAACGATGGATTTCATCGATAAACAGAATGGTCCGCTTTCCATACATCCCCTGCAGCTCTTTGGCCTTCCCGACAACCTCCTCCATATCCTTCTTCCCGGCTATGGTTGCATTGATCTGGGTAAATTCCGCCTGCGTGGTATTCGCAATGACCTTCGCAAGGGTGGTTTTCCCGGTTCCGGGCGGTCCGTAAAAAATGAGGGAACTCAGCTTATCTGCCTTAATTGCCCGGTACAAAAGCTTGTCCTTCCCGATGATATGCTGCTGCCCTACCACCTCATCCAGTGTGGACGGCCGCAGTCTTGCAGCTAACGGGGATTCTTTTTCTTTATTGGTATTCCTCATATATTCAAACAAATCCATGGCTTAATACTCCTCGGCACCATCGATTTCTTCCTGCTCTGCTTCGATTGGTTCTGCAAAGCCCGGGGTATGACGCAGGTAGACTGCCCAGTAGCCACAGCCTACAATTCCCGCTCCACCAACGATGTTACCAAGGGTAACAGGAAGTAAATTCTTAAGTAAAAAGGCAGCTGTTGTAAGCTCCGGTGCGGAGATTCCGTATTTGTCCATTGTCAAAAGTCCGGATACTCCAAAATAAATGTCTGCAATGCTGTGTTCAAAGCCACACAACACAAAGAGCATGACCGGCCAGAAGCTCATCAGGAGCTTCCCGGATACCTTCTTTGCTGCAAATGCCGCCCATACGGCAATACATACTAAAATATTACAAAGCACTCCTCGTGCAAAGGCCTCTCCAAAGGACTGATTTACACGGAAAAGTGCAGCAGCAACCATCTTTTCTCCCAGCACACCGCCATACAGTTCAGGGATTCCGGCATAAACCACCATGAAAGCCACAAAAGAGGCTCCGATGAAGTTCCCCATAAAAACCATTCCCCAGTTCTTCAGCATCTGAAGCCAGGTAACCTTCTTTTGAAGAACAGAAATTATAATCAGATTATTTCCGGTAAAAAGCTCACTTCCGGCAATCAGAACCATCGCCATTCCGGCAGGGAACACACAGGCGCTTACGAGCCGTGCTACCGATGCGTTCTGGATCGTTGCAGAGGATGTCGTTGAAGCAATTCCTGCAAACGCAATATAAATTCCTGCAAAGATACCGAGTGCCAGCATTTTCAATGCAGACATCCTTACCTTATGGATTCCGATTTCAACAAAATTCTTCGCTATTTCTAACGGTGAATGCATATAGAATTCTCCATCTGTCTTTTATTCTGAGGTATGCTCTGATATTCAGACCCATACTTTTTTATTATACAACAGATTTTGTATGACTTTCAACTGCTAATCAAACAAGATTTCTTCCACCGTAACAAACACATACCCCTGCTTTTGCAGATCATCCACAATCTGTAATGCTGCTGTCACAGTCGATGGATACGAATCATGAAGCAGAATAATGGCATTCTCCTCTGCTGCGCTCTCTACCTTACGCACCACACAGGCTGCATCATCACAGCACCAGTCCAGCGGATCAATGCTCCACAGCACCGGTATCATATTCAGCTCCTTTTCAAAGCTTTTATCCCAGCTGCCGTATGGCGGGCGTACATAGGTCACTCCCTGTCCGGTAATCTCCTCAATGATGGTGTTTGTCTTCATAAGCTCTGCCTTAAACTGCTCTCTGTTATCCTGCGTAAGCTGGATATGGCTGTAAGTATGGTTGCCAATCAGATGCCCCTCCTCCTGCATCCGTTTTATAAGCTCCGGACAGGCTTCCGCATTTTCTCCGGTAATAAAAAAGGTTGCTTTTACCTTCCGTTTCGCAAGTCCGTCCAGCAGAACCGGTGTATAGACAGGATGCGGTCCATCATCAAACGTGAGGGCAATTTTCTTTACATTTTCCGCTTCCGCACTTCCAATCACCTGCACTGTTCCGAGGCTCTCTGCTCTGACCGCACTTCCAATAAGACACAAGACAGCAAACGCTCCCGCCATCCATAACCAGACATTGAAACTTTTTTCCATAAAAATAGAGTGAGACCTTTCCATAATCTCACTCTATCCTATGCACGTATGCGTTATGACATGCATGACACGAACTGGTTTTTCTCCGGATCATACCCATACCCGATTCCGGATAACTTTTCTTCAATCTGCGCCCTGCTTTCGTCCAAATCCTCACACATGGCATCCAGACTTGAATAAAAGTCACGCAGCTTCAGATTCACATAGCTTAAAAGGATATTCGCATCCTGTGGTAATTCCATGGTTCTTTTCTCCCTTCTGTACTTGTCCTGTTACCCTGCAGGTATGATCTCATTTTCTATTACAACATGCTAAAAAGTAATGCCATCTCTGTCCTTAATCTGCTCACGATTTCCTCACACCTGCAGTCAGATGATCGCCATCCACATCAATGTAAATGATATCTCCCTGATCGACCTTATCCTCCAGAATCAGCTTTGCAGAAAGTGTTTCTACATATTTCTGGATATAACGCTTCAAAGGTCTTGCACCATAAACCGGATCATAAGCCTCTTCAATAATAAAGTGCTCTGCTGCATCGGAAAGCTCTACGGTGAGCTCCCGGTCTGCCAGACGCTTATTCAGATCGGCAATGATCAGTTTGATAATACCACCGATGTTATCTTTCGTCAAAGGCTTGAACAGGATCGTTTCATCCAGACGGTTTAAGAACTCCGGACGGAAATGGGCACGAAGATCATTCATAACCATCTCTTCCGCTTCCGGTTTAATGTTACCGTCCTGATCAATACCGTCTAACAGGTATGTTGCTCCAATGTTGGAGGTCATAATCAAAATCGTGTTTTTAAAGTCCACTGTACGACCCTGCGAGTCGGTAACACGTCCGTCATCCAACACCTGAAGAAGAACATTAAATACATCCGGGTGTGCTTTTTCGATCTCATCAAATAAGACAACGGAGTAAGGTTTTCTTCTGACTGCTTCAGTCAACTGTCCACCTTCCTCATATCCGACATATCCCGGAGGCGCTCCGATCAGTCTGGACACGGAGTATTTCTCCATATACTCACTCATATCAATCCGGACCATATTGTTCTCATCATCAAACAATGCAGCTGCAAGAGCTTTGGCAAGCTCTGTCTTACCAACACCGGTAGGTCCCAAGAACAGGAAAGAACCGATCGGCTTACGGGGATCCTTAATTCCTGCCTTCGAACGGATGATGGCCTCGGTTACCTTCGTAACCCCTTCGTCCTGTCCGACAACACGTTTGTGTAGCTCTTCATCCAGATGCAGGGTCTTATTCCGTTCGCTCTCAGTAAGTTTGGCTACCGGAATACCCGTCCAACGGGAAATGATTCTGGCGATTTCTTCCTCGGATACACTCTCGTGAACCAGCGAAAGATCCTTATTCTTCACCTGCTCCTCTTCTGTTTCCAGCTGCTTCTTCAAGGAAGGAAGCGTACTGTAGCTTAATTCCGAAAGCTTCTCATAGTCGCCTTCACGCTGTGCAATCTCAATCTGATTGTTCACATTATCAATTTCCTCACGGATCTTGTGCAGCTTCTCAATGGAAGCCTTTTCATTCTCCCACTGTGCCATACGGTTGGAGTATTCCTCACGAAGCTCTGCAAGCTCCTTCTGCAGGGTTTCCAGACGTTCCTGACTCAACCGGTCATCTTCCTTTTTCAAAGCAGTTTCTTCTATTTCCATCTGTAAAACCTTACGACGAAGCTCATCCAGTTCCGTCGGCATGGAATCCAGCTCTGTCTTAATCAGTGCACAGGCCTCATCCACCAGGTCAATCGCTTTATCCGGAAGGAAACGATCCGAAATATAACGATTTGAAAGAACGGCAGCACTGACCAGTGCATTATCCATGATCTTAACACCATGATATACCTCGTAACGATCCTTCAGACCACGAAGTATGGAAATCGTATCTTCTACGGTAGGTTCTTCTACCATAACCGGCTGGAAACGACGTTCCAAGGCCGCATCCTTTTCAATGTACTGACGGTATTCATCCAGTGTGGTCGCACCGATACAATGAAGCTCACCACGGGCCAGCATCGGCTTGAGCATATTACCGGCATCAAGTGCACCGTCTGTCTTACCTGCACCGACAATCGTATGCAGCTCATCAATAAACAGGATGATCTCACCATCACTGTTCTTCACATCCTCAAGCACAGCTTTCAGACGCTCTTCAAATTCACCACGATACTTCGCACCTGCAACCAGTGCACCCATATCCAGCGCAAAAATCTTCTTATTCTTCAATCCTTCCGGAACATCACCATTTACAATCCGCTGTGCAAGTCCTTCCACAACCGCCGTCTTACCAACACCCGGTTCACCAATCAGAACCGGATTATTCTTCGTCTTACGGGAAAGGATACGAACCACATTCCGGATCTCCTCATCACGTCCGATAACCGGATCAAGCTTCTGCTCTCTTGCTTTCTCCACAAGATCCTGACCGTACTTCTCCAGGGTGTCATAGGTTGCTTCCGGATTATCGGAGGTTACCCGCTGATTGCCACGCACAGTAGATAATGCCTGTAAAAAGGTCTCTCTGGTGATTCCAAACTCCTTGAACAGATTCTTAATCGTGGAGCTTGGATGCTTGATCATGGCAAGGAATAAATGCTCTACCGAAACATATTCATCACCAAACACCTTCATCTCATCCTCTGCGGAAATCAGTACCTTATTCAGATACTGTCCAACATAAGGCTGACCGCCCTGTACCTTCGGACGCTTCTCAATCAGCTCCTCCACCCGGTTCAAAAAGGTCTGCGGATCAATTTCCATTTTTTCGATCATCTTGGCGATCAGACTGTCATCAAGGGTTAAAAGACTATACAGGAGATGCTCCTGTTCTATTTCCTGATTGCCGTAATCACTGGCAATCTTCTCGCAGTTCTGTACTGCTTCCATTGATTTCTGTGTAAATTTATTGATATTCATAAGCCCACCTCCTACTCATGGTATCCTCCATGCAGCGCTTCAAAGCTGCTCATCTGTAACAATGATATCCCATATACAATGAAACTACTTTATAAACATGCTCTTTTCATGTTCTATTGATACTATAACACTAGTTGTTAGCACTGTCAATAGGCGAGTGCTAATTCTTTTGTGAAGATTGTGTGAACGCTACGAGCCATGCACATTTATGGGAAAAGCCCTCTTTCAAAGGTAATATCATCAGGTGTAAGCGGTAAATTCTCCTCCGACCACTCCGAAACAAGCTCCGGATGTACTTCTGCCAAAC
>FR902872.1 GCA_000438155.1 Firmicutes bacterium CAG:95 | reverse complement strand
CAATTTTGCATGGCTCTGAATAGTTACAAAATATAAAAAATGAAATTACTAATAAGATAAAAAGGACAAATTTCGATTATGTACACAGCGGATAATTTCAAAAAAGCAGACGAAGAAACCTTTATATTAAAAATATCACCGGACCGGGATTTTAAGATCCTTCAGCTTACGGATCTGCACCTTGGCTTCGGTTTGTTTTCCAAGAAACGGGATCAGCTTGCACTGAAAGCGGTAAGTACCATTGTGAAGAAAACAAAGCCGGATCTGATCGCCATTACCGGAGATTCGGTATTTCCCTTTTTTCCCAAAGCAGGAACGCTGAACAACAAGCGGCAGGCGCAGATTTTTATCCGGTTTATGGATCAATTCCGGATTCCCTATGCAATGGTTTTTGGAAATCATGACTGCGAGATGTTTTCCAGATATAACAAAGAGAAGATGGCAGAGCTGTTTGCATCCGGTAAATACAGTATTTTTATGAAGGGAAGACCGGAGATTTACGGAGTCGGCAACTACTTCTTAAATCTGACCGATGAACAGGGAAGGGTATTGCTTCCGCTGGTGTTCCTGGATTCAAATATGTATGGGGAGAACGGCTGGTTTTACAGTGGATTTGACTGCATTCATGAGGATCAGGCAGACTGGTGTATGGACAGGCTCCTTTCGTTAAGGCAGGAGGACCCGGATGTGAAGGCAATGGCTTTTTTCCATATACCTGTAGCGGAATTTAAAGAGGCTTATGAAAAGATGCGTCTGGGCGACAAAAGTGTAACGTATATGCATGGAAATATCGGAGAGGTGAACGATCACTTTGGTATTCCGGGAAATGAAGGCACCTTTTTCCGGAAGGCAGTGGAAAACGGCGTAATTAAATGGATGTTTTGTGGACATGATCATCTGAATACACTGTCCGTTGTGTATAAAGGAATCCGCATGACCTATGGCATGTCGATTGATTATCTGGGCTACAATGGGATTCTGAAGCGTCACACCCAGAGGGGCGGAACACTGATTACCCGGCACCCGGACGGAAGCGTGGAGATTCGGATGATTCCTCTTGATGAGCGCTGAAAGTCAGTTCATAGCTTAATGAATGCTGAAAATCGTTTCATAAGCTTAATGAATGTTGAAAATCGTTTCATTGTCTTTCATAAGCGGATATGTTACACTGGAACTGCTTATGATTTTAATTGGGATGGAGAAGACATATGAAAAAAGAAAACAATAAGAGAAGTTCCTTTTCCGGGAAGATCGGTTTTGTGCTGTCAGCGGCGGGAGCGTCCGTGGGCTTGGGGAATATCTGGAGATTTCCTTATCTGGCTGCAAGGTATGGAGGCGGTATCTTTCTGGTAATCTATATTATTTTGGCATTGACGTTCGGTTATGCAATGATTGTGGCAGAGACATCGATCGGACGTATGATCGGAAAAAGCCCAGTAGGAGCCTATCAGTCCTTTGGCAAATCCGGATGGCTGGCTTTCGGGGGCTGGATCAATGCGATTATTCCGATTCTGATTGTGCCATATTATTCAGTAATCGGCGGCTGGGTCATTAAATATCTTCTGGAATATGCACTTGGAAATGGTGCAAGGCTTGCAGAGGATGGTTACTTTTCAGAATTTATCTCGAACGGTGCCTCCACGGAAATCTGCTTTATTGTCTTTGCGTTATTTACTCTTGGAATTATTTTTGCCGGTGTGCGTAACGGGATTGAACGTGTTTCCAAATTTATGATGCCGGTGCTTGTTGTGTTGTCCCTCATTATTACGGTTTATTCCGTGACAAGACCGGGAGCAATTGCCGGTGTGAAATATTTTCTTGTTCCAAATCTTGAGAATTTTTCCTGGATGACGGTAGTTTCCGCGATGGGACAGATGTTTTATTCCCTGTCGATTGCCATGGGAATTCTGATCACCTTTGGTTCTTATATGAAAAAGGAAATTTCTATTGAGGATTCTACGAGAAATGTAGAGATATTTGATACGCTGATTGCAATTATGGCAGGATTGATGATTATTCCGGCGGTGTTTGCCTTTTCCGGTGGAGATCCGGACACGCTGCAGGCTGGTCCCGCATTGATGTTTATCACCATTCCGAAGGTATTTGCCAGCATGGGATTCGGAACAGCCATCGGAATTGTCTTTTTCGTTCTGGTATTGTTTGCGGCGATCACAAGCTCGATTGCACTGACAGAAAGTGCCGTATCGACCTTTGAGGATGAGCTTGGCTGGGGCAGAAGGAAATCGACGGTGTTAATCGGTGTGATTATGCTGTTGCTTGGAACCCTTTCTTCCTTAGGATATGGCCCGCTGGGTGGTGTGAAGATTATCAACATGCAGTTCCTGGATTTCTTTGATTTTCTGACAAATTCCGTCATGATGCCGATTGCAGCGATTGCAACCTGCCTGCTGGTATCGAAGGTGATCGGTGTGAAGCGTGTGGAAGAGGAGGTGCTGCATGGAGAAAGCAGATTCCGCAGGAAAAAGGTGTTCTACTTTATGATCCAGTATCTCTGTCCGGTATTTGCAGCAATTATTCTGATCAGCTCTGTAGCGAATGCATTTGGATGGATTTCGATGTAGGTGCAGCATGATTTAGCTGATTGAAGATATAGCAAGAAACGGCAACGAAGGAATAGGAAAGCCGGAGCCATTAACCGGAAATCTGACAGGATTTTGGAGCCGGCGTATCAATGACAAAGACCGGTTGATTTACAGGACAGATGAAAATAATGTGTATATCCTTGCCTGTCGGTATCATTATTCAGACACCTAAAATGATAAGCGCCCTGCGGACAAACTGATATTCCCCTGTCAAATAGACAGGGCATATCAGTTTGTCCGCAGGGCGTATGCAATTTCTTCACAGTTTTGTCTGATTCATTTCTGATTTAGAATATTTAGAACACTCCGGTAATAAAGATTTCAAGTCCGATGGCGATGAGGATGACACCGCCGAGGATAGAGGCTTTATTAGAGAACCTGGTTCCAAATTTCTTACCGATTATCAGTCCGGTAATGCAGATAAAGAAGGTAATTACTGCGATGATGAGGGATGCGGTCAGTGCCATGGCGAAACCATATTCTGCAATGGTGAATCCGACTGATAAGGCATCGATGGAAGTGGCAATTCCCTGTACCATCAGTGTCCCGAAGCCGAGCTTTGTTTTCTCCACATCTTCTCCCCTGCTGCGGATTCCCTCAACCACCATCTTTCCACCGATAAAGGCAAGAAGAATCAGGGCAATCCATGGGATAAATTTTTCGAATGCATGGAAATACTCTACGATTGTGTGAACGCAGATCCATCCGGTCATAGGCATCAATGCCTGAAAGAAAGCGAAGACACCGGCAATCCCGCAGGATTTGCTTTTTTTCATGTGAGGCTCATTCAGACCGTTTGCAAGCGATACCGAAAAGGCATCCATAGCCAGTCCAACCCCGAGCAGGGCACTGTTCAAGAAAAATAATACATTCCATTCCATTTTTTGTTCCTCCGATTGGTATACTCTTAATAAAAAGACCCGGATACAGCAGTAACTATATCCAGGTTCCAATCAATTCGATATATGGACTGCATGTATAGTTACTTCCTATACATGAGTCTCGCAATTTAAAACAAGCCAGACCGGATGGTCAGTATGTTGACTTGCTACGATATACGCTTGCTACTCCCTCATGGGTCACAATGATAATAATTTATCACTATTTGCGAGAAGTGTCAATTATTTATGACAGTTCACCGGCTTTGGCTTTATTTATAACACTTCATCAGTTCCAAATTATATGCTGATTTTTCTGTATACTATTTCGAAAGCTTTTAAATGCTCATAGTCTATGTAAGGGCAGCCCAGGGGATTTGTCAGGGACTGTGCTGGGGATCCAGGGATAACCTGTAATCCGGGGACAACCTGTAATCCGGGGACAACCTGTA
>FR902871.1:3219-18423 GCA_000438155.1 Firmicutes bacterium CAG:95 | reverse complement strand
ATTAAAACCACCTCTAAAAGGGAACACTGTATCAGCACCTGCCTTTGTTTTATAGCCTGTGATTTCTCCTGTTGATTCATCTATCACAGGTTTGAACCCACCTAAGTCCATTAAACTACTGTTTAACACACATAAAGCACCGGTCGCTTAGTGCCGGAGAAAGGAGCAATGCTCACATGAAAAAAATAAGATTAGTCGATCAGACAGAAATTGAAATTTACAACATCACGCAGTCTGGAGATACCCTGCAGATTGATATCCTCAATGGGGATGCAACCGCATTGGAAGAAACCTTCAAGGATGCGGACAACCTTTCCGTGATCCAGTATTACGTTGAAGAGGATCTGATGATTGCCTATGCGCGGTTCGATCAGTTGCAGTCCTACGTGAAGAGAATGTCCCAGGTACTTGCCGTGGACTACACCATCGAGGATGAGACTACAGACAGCGGTTTTGCAGAAACCAAGGCGGATGTTCTTACTGTTACACTGGCAAAACTTCCAAAGATCGTGGATGTGGCTAATCAGACAGATCAGAACACTGCAGACATTGACTATATTGCTATGGAAACGGGGGTAAATGTGTAATGGCAGCAAAGAAGCATTCAAAGAATTTTCAGAAAGTAAAGAACTATTATAATCGCGGCTTATGGGATATTGACAGGGTATACAGTGCTGTAGGCAAGTGGATCACAGAAGCAGAGTATAAGGAGATTACTGGTTTTACATATCCGGATAAAGAGTAACACTTAAGAGCCAGTAGAGAACGCTCTTTACTGGCTCGATTATGAAAGAAAAGAGGGGAAGATGATGCCGAATCCTATCATTGTGTACATACAGGCTCACTGGGTGGAGTGGCTGTTTGCTGCAGCCATCGGATTACTTGGCTTTATGTACAGACGTATCATGAACCAATTGAAAGAAGAAAAGCGAAAGAATGATGCTCTTATGCTGGGAGTACAGTGCCTTTTGAGAGAGAGCATAGTGGCCAATTACAACAAATATCAGGACAAAGACTATTGCCCTATTTATGCAAAGGAATCCATCAAACGGGTATATGAGGCATATCACAATCTTGGTGGAAATGATGTGGCTACAAAGTTGTACCATACCATGCTGGATATGCCGGAGGAGCCAAAGGATGAGCAGTAAGAAACCAAGATGCGGAAGACACCCGACCTATACGAAAAAGATGATGTCCCGGATTATCAATATTGCCCTGGTAGATATGCAGTTTCCATTTATCCTGGCTTTATTGGGGAAGAATGCGATTGCAGAAACACTGGGAGGTATTATTGCGAGCGAAGTGATCGGAGTATTTCTGGTCTACTGTGCAAAATCCTTTTTCGAGACACGGGAGTCTGAAAAAGTAAGAATGGAAGAAATGAAAATGGAAACAGGTTCGGAAGAACCGGAGTCAGAAGAAATGGAGGAAATCAAATTATGAATGAAGTATTATTTGAAATTTTGAAAGCAGTAATCTTATTGGCAATTGTACTGGTGGTAAGATATTTAATTCCCTGGCTTAAGCTGCAGGTTGAAGGAACGAAAAATGAGTGGCTTGTGAAGTGGGCTGAGTTAGCAGTGAGATCTGCAGAGCAGACTATTCTTGGTGATAAGACAGGACCGGAAAAGAAAGCTATTGTAACTAAATTTTTAAAGGAACAGTTGCAGAAGAAAAATATCTCCATTTCTGATGAACAGCTTAATACTTTAATCGAAGCAGCCGTTTATGCAATGAAACAGGAAAAAGTATGAATAAACAAGATAAAATAGTCCTGATCTTACTAATCGTGTATCTTGTTTTTGCATTACTGGTGGCATGGAAAACAAAACCGGTGCAGTACCGGGATGTGAGGCATCAGATTGAATGTGAGGCTATGGTTTTATGAAAAGGGTAGTTGAGGCAATTAAGAGCATTTTATTAATAATGGCAGTTCTGATGGGAGTTGTGTATGTGGTCACAATCCCCATCGGGTGCCTGATCTATGCAATTGTGAATGGAGGGTTTATGTGATGGCAACACAGACACAGGTAAAAGCATTTATTGAAAGAATCGCACCGATCGCACAGGCAAAGTCTAAAGGGCGGGCATTGCCGTCCGTGTGTATTGCACAGGCCTGTTGTGAGTCTGCATATGGGACAAGTCCTAAGATGATCCGGGCAAATGCTGTATTCGGTATCAAGGTTGGTAAGTCAAAGGCGCATTTCGGTACAGCATGGCATGATAAGGCATACAGCACACGTACAAAAGAGTGCTATGACGGTAAGACATACACTAATATCACGGACCTGTTCAGGGCGTATGACAGTATCGATGATGCAGTGGAGGATTATTATGATATGCTCGGTACCTGTAAGAGGTACAAGGCATGTGTCAATGAAAAGAATCCACAGAAGTGCACTACTGCTATTAAAAATGGTGGGTATGCAACAGCTCCTGATTATGTATCAACGATTATGAGTATTATTAATAAGTATAATCTGACAAAATACGATTGCCTTACACTTCGAAAAGGATCTTCAGGATCCGTGGTGAAAGAGTTGCAGATCTTACTTATTAAGGCTGGATACAGCTGTGGTAAATACGGATCGGACGGTAAGTTTGGTGACAGCACTCTGGAAGCAGTGAAAGCATTCCAGGCAGACAGAGGACTTGCGGTTGACGGTGTTGTGGGGACAAAGACATGGGAAGAATTGTACAAAGGTTAATTGATGGTGTATTGGAAGTGCTCTGCCTGATACTTCTTACAATAGCAGTAGGAGTGTTGTTTCCTATTGCTACTGTATTGAAATGGTTGGATAAATAGCAGGGATCCCGGCGTTATGCCGGGATTTTTTGCGTATAAAACAGTAGTTTGGGCGGCTTATCGTTTGCCCAGGATGAAAACGGCAAATGGGGTTACAAGGTAGGTGCAGATTCAGTGATCCCTTTTAGCTCTGGTGGAACAGTAACATTGACATTTCCAAATCAGAACAGATATGCCGATCAAGCCGGTACTGTAGTAAGGGGGGCATTGACATTATCTATTGACTCGGATGGTGTTTCTATAGTGTCAAACAATATATCTATACAAACGATTTATGTACAAAGACCAGATATGACTACTACTTGGACACCTACTGTAACAGCAGCACTTATTTAACATAAACACATACATTATTTACATTAAATCTAAATCCGTCAGCCTCATTTGCGGTTACAGTAAGAATTCCGGTTTTTGCATTATATGATGTACTTATTGTAAGTGACGTATTCGGACTTGAACCATAATTTTGCACACCGGTTGGACATACGGCAAATGCGTCATTAGTTAATGCTGAATAATTGGTAAGGTATGAAAAGTCAATATTTTTTGATACTCGTCCTGTACCGCTTAATGATATTACTTTTACATCATTACCACTCTTAAAAGGGATTACTGCATCAGCACCATCCACTTTCCTACGGTAGCCATATATACCATTTTCATCATAAGCAAAACTACTGTTTATTATCAGCTAGAATACCATATGCAACATCAATGTACTAATTCCTCTGTGCCGATATCCGTCAGAATAGCGGCAACCTCACGATAAGGCATGGAATAGCGCTGGGACAGATAGCGCATGGAAGCGCCGAGTTCTCCGTCAGGACCTCCGTACTGGCTCATGATGGCCTGTGCGAGTGTTGCATTTGGATTTTTGATATTAACAGGGAATTGTAATCGTTTTTCATATTTCCACATAGCTTAATATTCTCCTTCCCATGGCCATGGCTGTAAAGCCCATTTCCATTCATCGTGTTTACTTGCATCAATATCCTGAATGCTCAAAGGACCATACTTTGCAGCATATTCCTTCATAGCCTGATTTTTCATCCTCACATAATGCCTGGTATATTCGATCGCATCGCGGTCAGTCGGATGTGTGTCCAGATATTCATTCATTTCGACAATCACGAAATCCATGATATCAATGTTGTGATGGAGACGGCTCTGTTCAGAATTAAAATTGGTCATTTCACGCATCTCCTTCCCTTGAAAGGTTTTTCAAGCTCAGGGAAAATCGTTCCTGCTTTAAATGCTTCCTCGAGGTTTTCAAAAACGTTAGTCAGATGCTGCCAGGGAACGTATGCCATCGCAACCGGAAATTTATCAATATATTCACTTTTAAAACGATCCTGCATAATACTCCTTGTATGCTGTTTTTATTACTATATTCTATGAATTTGTGCAGGATTGGTGTTGGAAAAAGGAAATATTGGGTATACAACCGAAAAAGGATGAATCACACAGCAGCCAGAGAAAATACCGGTGGCAGGTTTGATGGTGGAACGAGGTACGAGTGAACAATAACAGGATGAAAATCAGATTTATACCTTGATTTCCGACCGTGTTTGTGTAAGAATATACAAATGGAAAGTATGCAATACTGTATATTATCAAAAGTGCGCCATAACTTATAAATAAGCCATAGAATGGAAAACAGAGTTTATATTAAGCCTATAAAACTGTATAATTTGAGAAGCAAACTATAAAATTAGGGTAACTTATAGAATTAGAGTAATATATAGACTTAAAAGAAAATAAGAGGTTTGAGTATGAGAGGAATCGATACCCAGGTACGCAAAAACCGCAGACGTATTTTTAAAGAAGTAGCGTCTCTTGCGTATCATTCAGAAAATCTGAAGGATGACATTGAGGCACTGCCTTATAAAATTGTAGATTATGATGAATCCGAGTATCAGAGCATTTACAGGGAGCGGGCAATTGTCCGTGAGAGTATCCGTCTTGCAATGGGATTATCCTTGAGACCGGAGAACGCTCCGGTTCATCTGACACAGGGGCTGGAAGAAAGTAATATTGATGAAAAGTATTATGAGCCGCCGCTCATGCAGGTCATTCCATCTGCATGTAATGCCTGCCCGGTTAATTGTTATATGGTTACGGACAAGTGTATGGGCTGTGTGGCACATCCCTGTCGTGAGGTGTGCCCAAGAGGTGCCATTTCCATGAAGAATGGCAAATCTGTTATTGATCAGGAGAAGTGTATTAAGTGTGGTAAATGTAAGGCGGTTTGTCCTTACGATGCAATTTCCCATCAGGTAAGACCGTGCCTTGACCACTGCGGCGTGAATGCAATCAAGAGCGATGATAAGGGACGGGCTGTGATTGATTCGGATCTGTGTGTATCCTGCGGTCAGTGTATGGTAAGCTGCCCGTTTGGTGCAATCGCAGACAAATCCCAGATTTTCCAGCTGATCCGTGCAATGCAGTCCGGACGGAAGATTATTGCACAGGTTGCACCTGCCTTTGTTGGTCAGTTTGGATCGAAGGTAACACCGGATATGATTAAAACAGCGCTGAAGGAGCTGGGCTTTTATGATGTATATGAAACCGCTATCGGTGCGGATATGGGCGCGATGGCAGAAGCAGAGAACTATGTGAAGGAGGTTGCAACAGGAGAGCTTCCGTTCCTTCTGACTTCCTGCTGCCCTTCCTGGTCCATGCTTGCGAAAAAGTTCTTCCCGGAAACGATTGATAAGATTTCCAACGAACTGACGCCTATGGTAGCAACCGCACGGAAGATCAAGGAAGACTATCCGGATGCCAGCGTGGTATTTATCGGACCCTGTGCATCAAAGAAGTTGGAGGCATCCAGAAGAACCGTCCGTTCTGATGTGGATTTTGTAATTACATTTGAGGAATTGGCAGGTATGTTTGAAGCAAAGGGACTTCTTCCGGAAGCGGTGGAAGCACATGACCATATGAACGATGCAACCTCAGCGGGACGTGGTTATGGTGTTGCCGGTGGTGTTGCAAGTGCAATCGAAAGCTGTATCCGTGAGTACTATCCGGATGTGGAAGTGCACATTGAACATGCAGAAAGCCTTACCGAATGTAAGAAGATGCTGATGCTTGCCAAGGCGGGAAAGAAGAACGGATGTCTGATTGAAGGTATGGCATGCCCCGGTGGATGTGTTGCCGGCGCTGGAACCAATATTCCGATTCCGCAGGCAGTTAAGGAAGTGACCTCCTTCAAGAATGCAGCCGAGGAGAAGCTGCCCTCAAAGGAAGACTAAGAGGATTATGAAAATAACACAACAGATTAGATGGCGTGAAATATTCAGAATTTGCAGTGTTTGAAGTTATGCATCACGCTGGAAAGAAGAGGAAACAGGAAATGACGAAAATCAGAACAAGATTTGCACCCAGTCCGACAGGGAGAATGCATGTCGGAAATTTACGTTCTGCATTGTATGAGTTTTTGATTGCAAAGCATGACGGTGGAGATTTTATGCTCCGTATCGAGGATACCGATCAGGAGCGTTTTGTAGAGGGTGCAGTCGATATCATTTATGATACGCTTGCAAAGGCGGGACTCAGCCATGATGAAGGTCCGGACAAGGATGGAGGCTATGGTCCTTATGTACAGAGTGAGCGTATGAAGACCGGCATTTATATGAAGTATGCCAAAGAGCTCATCGATAAGGGAGAAGCGTATTACTGTTTCTGTGACAAGGAACGTCTTTCTACCTTAAAGACCGAGGTCGTAGAGGGCAAGGAAATCATGATTTATGATAAACACTGTCTGCATTTGAGCAAGGAAGAGGTCGAGAAGAATCTGGCAGAGGGAAAGCCGTTTGTCATCCGTCAGAACATTCCAGCCGAAGGAACGACCACATTCCATGATGAACTGTATGGAGATATTACCGTAGAGAATGCGGAACTTGATGACATGATTCTGATTAAGTCTGACGGTTATCCAACCTATAACTTTGCAAACGTAGTAGATGACCATACCATGAACATTACCCATGTGGTACGTGGTAACGAATACCTGTCTTCCTCACCGAAGTATCAGCGTCTGTATGATGCGTTTGGCTGGGAGTCACCGGTATACATTCATCTGCCACTGATTACCGATGAAAATCATAAGAAGCTTTCCAAGAGAAGCGGACATTCTTCCTTTGAGGATCTGTTGGAGCAGGGATTCCTTCCGGAGGCTGTTGTAAATTATATCGCATTACTTGGCTGGAGTCCGGAAGACAACCGCGAGATCTTTTCACTGGATGAGCTGATTAAGGAATTTGATTATCACAGAATTAATAAATCTCCTTCTGTCTTTGACTATATGAAATTGAAATGGATGAATGGAGAATACATTAAGGCCATGGACGATGATAAGTTCTTTGAAATGGCAGAGCCGTATTTAAAGAGCACCATTACGAAGAATATGGATCTTCACAAAATTGCGGACATGGTAAAAACGAGAATTGAAGTATTCCCGGATATTCCGGATCTCATTGATTTCTTTGAAACGCTGCCGGAATACGATCCGTCCATGTATGAGCATAAGAAGATGAAGACCAACAGGGAAACTTCTCTTGATGTGCTTCGCAAATTACTTCCTGTTTTTGAACAGCAGGAGGATTACAGTAACGATGCGCTTTATCAGCTTCTGACCGGCTTTGCGGCTGAGAATGAATACAAGAACGGCTATGTACTCTGGCCGGTTCGTACCGCAGTATCCGGCAAGCAGATGACTCCGGCAGGCGCAACAGAAATAATGGAGCTTCTTGGTAAAGAAGAGTCCCTTGCACGTATCAGGAAGGGAATTGAGCTTCTTGAGAACTCCTGATGAAAAGCAGTTAAAGGCAATCAACCACGATTCCGGACCGGCACTTGTACTGGCCGGTCCGGGAAGTGGTAAGACCTTTACGATTGTCAGTTACATTCAATATCTGATTCGCAATAAGAAGATTCCACCGGAAGAAATTCTTGTTGTGACCTTTTCCAAAGCGGCTGCCATAGAGATGCAGACGCGGTATCTGGAATCTGCGGATTCCAATCCTTCCACAAATCCTGTCCGGTTTGGAACATTTCACAGTCTTGGTTATCAGATTTTAAGATCCACAGGTCAATTCCGAAATTTTTCATTGATTACAGATAAGCAGAAGTATCATTTCCTGGAGGTTATTCTAAAAAACGAAGGGCTTTCCTCTTTATGTACCCATGATCAGGAAGCAATTCTTTTAAATGCCCTTGCAGCAAGAAAAGCAGGAGGTATAGAGAAGAGATCATTGGAATTACTGGATGTGGAGACGCCTGGATTTGATGCAGAAAAGCTGTTTGCCCTGTATCAGAGTGATCTGGAAGAACGGAGACTGTTGGATTATGATGATCTGATTTTGAAGTGCAATGAACTTTTTCGGAAATCACCGGCGGTTTTGGAACGGTATCAGCAGCTTTTTACCCATATTCTGGTGGATGAATTTCAGGACATCAATGCTTCCCAGTATGAATTGATTACGATGCTGGCGCTTCCACAGAGGGAGCTGTTCGTGGTCGGGGATGATGACCAGTCCATCTATGGATTCCGTGGGTCGAGACCGGAATTTATGAGGGGATTTCTTCAGCAGTACACAGATGTGAAGCGTTATGAACTTACCGCGAACTACCGCAGTGGGGAACGGATTGTTGCACTTGGCCGGAAAATTATCGAACAGAATAAAGAACGTTTCCCAAAAGAATTTCTCCCAAAGAAAAAAGGCGGTGAAGTCTCTTTTCAGCATCTGAATACCAGGCGGGAAGAGGAAGAGCTTCTGGTGCAGGATATCCGGAGGAATTCGATGGAATGTCTGGATCAGACGGCGATTATTGTAAGAACAAATCTGGAGGCCAGACAGTATGAGGCGCTTTTGAAAGGAAAACAATTTCCGGTTGCCGGAAGTATAAAGAAGGAACAGGGAGTCTTTCAATCAGAAGTAGCAGAGGATCTGTATGCGTTCTTAAGGTTTCTGTATGAGGGAGGACACCGGAAGGATTTCATGCGCATTATGGATAAGCTGGAACCGGATCTTACGAGAAAGGCGCTTGTCTCAGAAATTGTAAGTGAAGAGGAGCTTATGCGTTATTACAGAAATAACGTTGAGATGCGGGGACAGATCCGGAAGCTGTTTTCAAAGCTTGCACTTGCCGGACGGCTGCAGACGCATCTGGCTATCCGGTTGTTTCGGAATGAGATCGGATATGATTCTTATCTGAAGAAGAAAAGCAGAAGCTATGTGGAATACGAAGATAAGAAGAAAATGGCACAGACCATTCAGGAAGTGTTTGCGTCCTACCAAAGGACAAAGCCATTAGATGAATTTATCCAGCAATGTCAGGAAAAGGAAAATAAAAGCCCGATAGCAGAGCAGAGAAAGGGAATCCATGTAATGACCATGCATGCTTCAAAGGGTCTGGAATTTCAGCATGTATATCTGCCGGATCTGAATGAAGGGATTATTCCACCGAAGGGTGTTGTTGATGCAAAGCAGATTGAGGAAGAACGAAGGCTCCTGTACGTTGCCGTAACAAGAGCCCGTGAAAAATTGTTCTTATATGAAACCAGGGAGCGCAACCGTAAGGTGACGCGGTTTCTTGTTTTATAGGAATTCCGACGGAATTTCCTATAAGGCAAGGAGCTCCGCGGGGATCGCACTGCGGCAATAGGCAGATGAATTACTGCTCCGTGATTTCATCAAACTCCTGGGTGTCCAGAAACTCATCGAATGCATCGGCAACCGCTTCGTATTCGTTATCATCATCGATATAATCAAGCACCGGTTCTTCATTGGGATCGTTCTCGTTTTCAGAGTAACGATAGAACCAGACTTCTCCATCTTCGTTTTCACCATTCTCATCAAGAGGGAGCAGGACGATGTAATCCTGATTATTTACGGTTAAGATGGTTACAATGGCACATTCTACAGAGGATCCGTCTTCCAGATCCAAAGTGACGGTCATTTCTTCATCGTTGCTTTCGGGCTGTTCAAATGTTTGGCTCATATAAATTCTCCTTTCGGTTTTTCCTTTATTCTACAAGGCTTTGGGGCGATCTGCAAGAGGCTTCTGCGAAGTTTTTTACACAGGGAATGGGATTTGTGTTAGACTAAACATAGAACGATTAACTAAAATCAGGAGGAAAAGCATGAGTAGTCTTGCTGTGACATATTTTCAACCGTACCAACCCGGAATCGAGAGAACCGTTTCGGGCTTTCGGTTTGCCCTGGTCAATAAGAAGAACGGCTGCGAAAGCGGAATCCTTCTTTATGATGATAAGAAAAAGGAACAGAGAATTCCTTTGAGTGAAAAGGGACGCAAGGGAGAACTGTTTGGCGTGGAGATCCGGGGAGAGGATCTTAATCAGCTGACCTATAATTTCTACAATGGGGATGAGGTTTATACGGATCCGTATGTGCAGGGCGTTACCGGACTGGAACAGTTTGGAGGTAAGAGTACCAAAGAGCGAATGACCTATGGTGTTTTGAAAAAGCAGGACTTTGACTGGGAAGCGGATACGAATCCGGAGATTCCCTTTGAAGATACAATTCTATATGGAATTCATGTAAGAGCCTTTACGAAGCATAAGTCCTCGAATGTGGCACATCCCGGAACGTTTGAAGGAATCGTGGAGAAAATTCCTTATCTGAAGCAGCTTGGCATTACGGCGGTTGAACTGATGCCCTGTTACGAATTTGATGAAGCGAAAATCAAGCCTCTGTATTCTGACCACCGGGAACCGGAGGAAGCAAAACAGAAGGAAGAGGAAGGGAAGAAGGAAGTACAGGACAGACGTCTGAACTGCTGGGGCTTCCAGAAGGGCTTTTACTTTGCACCGAAGGCATCCTATAGTTCGAAAGCCCCGGAAATCAGCTTTAAAACCATGGTCCGGGAACTGCATAAGGCAGGAATCGAAGTGATGATGCATTTTTATTTCCCGGAGGATATTTCTCAGGGCTTTATGGTACAGGTTCTGAAATTCTGGACAATGGAATATCATGTGGATGGATTCCGGATCAATGGATTTCATCTTCCGGTGCGGATGCTTTTAGAAGAGCCGGTTTTAAAACGAAGCAAGCTGTGGCTTCCTTATCTGCCGGAGGAGGATCTGTCCTGTCTTGAGGAGGATTCCTTTAAGCATGTGGCGGTGGACAACGGAAATTTCCGCAATGATATCCGCAGATTTTTAAAGGGTGATGAGGGACTTGTAAATGACTTTATCCGCTATCAGCGCCGGAACCCAAAGGAATATGCGGTGATGAATGCGGTGTGTGATTATGACGGCTTCAGTCTTATGGATCTGGTTTCCTATGACCGCAAGCACAATGAGGCCAATGGGGAAAATAATGCCGATGGAACTGACTACAATTACAGCTGGAACTGTGGTATTGAAGGAACGACCCGTAAGAAAAATGTACTGTCGCTGCGTAAGAAGCAGATCAAGAATGCCATTGCATTTTTAATGCTCAGTCAGGGAACCCCATTCTTATTCAGTGGGGATGAATTTGGCAACAGCCGGCTTGGAAACAACAATGCCTATTGTCAGGATAATGAAGTATTCTGGCTGCAATGGAAAGATAATACCCAGATGTTTCAGGAGCTTCTTTCCTTTACTCAAAAGATGATTGCGCTCCGGAAGCAGAATCCGATCATTCATATGAAAAAGGAACTGAAGGTCATGGATTCACTTGGCTGTGGTTATCCGGACATTTCCTATCACGGAGCTGAAGCATGGCGCCCGGATTTAAGCTTTGTGAGCCGTCTTGTGAATATTTTTCTTTGTGGAAGGTATGCGAATGAGGGCGATCCGTTCCTTTATCTTGCATATAATATGCATTGGGAGGCGCATAAGCTGGCACTTCCGAAGCTTCCGAAGACTCTTCGCTGGAAAAGGATCCTGTCAACGGAAGAAGAGGCAGGAGGGAAGGCGTTGAAGGAAATGGAAGCTGACAACGGACAGGTGATCGAAAGCCGGAGCATTGCCGTATATCAGACAGAAAGCAGTAGTAAGTAACATGAATATCCGTAATATCTGGAAGCATTTTAAAACTATCACATACCATAAGATCCTTGTGATGCAGGGCTGTTTTAAAATTGGTCTGTATAAGCAGGGGATTTTACATGATTTATCGAAATACAGTCCCTCGGAATTCTGGGTGGGAGTGAAATATTATCAGGGAACACAGAGCCCGAACAATGCCGAACGTGAGGCTCTTGGTTACTCAAGCGCATGGCTTCATCATAAAGGAAGAAACAGGCATCATTACGAATACTGGCTGGATTATACTGCAACCGGGAAGCGGGGGGAAATTGTACCGGTTCCCATGCCGGATCGTTATATCGCAGAGATGCTGGCTGACCGCATTGCGGCCAGTAAGATTTATAGTGGGAATAGTTATACTGATGATGCACCATTGAAGTACTATCTTAAGGGCAGCGAACACGCCCCGCTTCATCCCTATACGAGGGAAATCCTGGAGCGGTTCCTTTATATGCTGGCAGAAAAAGGAGAGAAAGAAACCTTTGCCTACATAAGAACATTCCTGAAGCAGAAGCATACTATGAAGTAGAACCATTGTGGTAAAAGGAGTTATTCATATTATGAATGGCAGCTGTTTACTGATTTTACTGATTTTGTGTGCGATGAACCGGTGCTGTGGAGACGCCTGCCGTGGAGGCAGCAATACCAGTTCCTGTGGTTGTGGCTGCGGAACCCAGAGCGTGATTCAGCCAAGAAGAGAGAGACCGGAGAATTCCAAGGGAGATTGCAGGAAGGAGCAGGAGACCTGTTGTGAAAGCAGCCATGCAGAGAGAGCTTCTTCAGATTGTGGATGTCAGATGGATCCGGAGCCGTGCTTTGAACAGGTAAGACCGTTTATGACTTATCAGAATACAAACTTACATCCGAATCCCGGCTGTGGATGTGGAAAGAATTAAAATTAAACATTGAAAGCGAGTCCTCCATTTGATAAAATACTATGATGGATATGTTATCATTTTATGGAGGCGGACATGAAAAAATTATTAGAACAAATCATTAAGTTTGGAATCGTAGGAGTGATCTGCTTTATTATTGACTTTGCAATTACTACGATTCCAACTTATTTTTTTGGACAGAACACGGTTTATATTTCAGCAGTATTCGGCTTTGTCATTTCCTGCATTGTTAATTATCTGCTGAGTATCAAGTATGTTTTTACCGAGAAAAAGGACATGGACAAGCGGAAGGAATTCATTGTATTTGTCATTCTTTCTGCGGTTGGACTTGTCATTAATGAACTGATTATTTATCTGTGTCAGGATGTGTTATATGCGAATGTGGCGTTCTTAAACGAACTGATTCCAGACAGCTTAATTGTACCGATCAGTAAGATCATTGCCACAGGAGTGGTTATGGTATACAACTTTATTTCCAGAAAGATCTTTCTGGAAGGAAAAAAGACAAAGAAAGAAGATGCACAGGTGTAAGACCTGTCTGAGGGTAAGGTGTGAACGAACAGCAAAGACAATTGGATTATATCGAAAAAGCAAAAGGCTATGTAGAAGCTCTTTCGCAGCAGCTTGGACGGAAAGCAACCTGCTGTGTAACGACCTTTGGCTGTCAGATGAACGCCAGAGATTCCGAGAAGCTTGCCGGAATTCTGGAAGGTGCCGGATTTGAACTGATTGAGGACGAGGATGCGGATTTTGTGATTTATAACACCTGTACAGTCCGTGACAATGCCAATCAGCGTGTCTACGGAAGACTGGGACATTTAAACAGCCTTAAGAAGAAGTCTCCGCATAAGAGGATTGCCCTGTGCGGCTGCATGATGCAGGAGCCCTCCGTGATTGAGAAGATCAAAAAGAGTTATTCCTTTGTGGATCTGATTTTCGGAACCCATAACATTTATAAATTCCCGGAGCTTTTAGTTACGATGTTTGAAGCAGACCGTATGGTCATTGATATCTGGAAGGATACCGACCAGATCGTGGAAAATCTTCCGGTTGACCGGAAATATCCGTTTAAGTCCGGCATTAACATTATGTTTGGCTGCGACAACTTCTGCAGCTATTGTATTGTGCCTTATGTGCGGGGAAGAGAAAAGAGCCGGGAGCCGAAGGACATTCTTCGTGAAATTGAAAGTCTCGTAGCAGATGGCGTTGTAGAAGTCATGCTGCTTGGTCAGAATGTCAATTCCTATGGAAAGAATCTGGAGAATCCGATCAGCTTTGCACAGCTCTTAAGAGAAGTAGAGAAGATTGAAGGTCTGCAGAGAATCCGTTTCATGACGTCTCATCCGAAGGACTTATCCGATGAACTGATTGAAGTCATGCGGGATTCAAAGAAGATCTGCCGTCACCTTCATCTGCCATTGCAGTCCGGTTCCACGAGGATCCTGAAGGCGATGAACCGTAAATATACAAAAGAGAGTTATCTTGCGCTTGTAGACAGGATCCGGAAGGAAATTCCGGATATGGCGATCACAACGGATATTATCGTTGGCTTCCCGGGCGAAACCAGCGCCGACGTGGATGAAACCATCGACGTCATCAACAGGGTGAAGTATGACAATGCCTTTACCTTTATTTATTCGAAAAGAACCGGGACACCTGCTGCCGCAATGGAAAATCAGGTGCCGGAGGAACAGGTAAAGAAGGATTTTGACCGGCTGCTTAAGGTGGTACAGGATACCGCAAGGGAGCGCGTAGCAAGACTGGAAGGACAGACTCTGGAAGCACTTGTAGAAGAAGTGAACGAACAGGATGCTTCTCTTTTAACCGGGCGGTTATCCAATAATACGATTGTTCATTTTAAAGGCGATCCCGGCCTGATCGGAAAGATTGTACCGGTATACTTAAAGGAATGCCATGGATTCTATTACCTTGGTGAACTGATATAGAAAGAAATAGAAGTCAAATTTGATAGAAGAAATAAAGGTTTATTACTGTTAAAAAAGAGTGTCTGTGCTCTTATTCACAGACTGAGGAATGTACGAACGTACAAATGAGGAGATAGTTATGGAAAAACTAAAACCGAAGTTGTTTTCAGTAATGAAAACATACACCAAAGAGCAATTCGTCAAGGACGTAATTGCCGGTATTATTGTTGCTATTATTGCGTTACCGCTGTCTATTGCACTGGCACTTGCCTCCGGAGTGAATCCGGAACGCGGACTTTATACCGCGATTGTTGCAGGCTTCATCATTGCCTTTCTGGGAGGAAGCCGTGTGCAGATTTCAGGACCGACCGCAGCCTTTGCAACGATTGTTGCGGGAATTGTGGCATCTGATGGAATCGAAGGCCTTGCTGTTGCAACCATTATGGCAGGAATTTTTCTGATTCTGATGGGTGTGCTCCGCCTTGGAGGGTTGATCCGTTTCATTCCTTATACGATTACAACAGGATTTACAGC
>FR902871.1:0-3188 GCA_000438155.1 Firmicutes bacterium CAG:95 | reverse complement strand
ATTGCCGTAACAATTGCCATCGGACAGGTGAAGGACTTCCTGGGACTTCAGTATGAACCGGGAGTATCCCCGATTGAAACCGTGGACAAGGTAAAGGCGGTCTGCCATTATATCGGAACGATCAATGTGCAGGCACTTTTAGTTGGACTTGCGTGTATGGCCGTTCTGATTCTGTGGCCGATGCTTACAAAAGTATTAAAGGGAAAGGCAGCGAAGATCGTAGGGAGCATTCCACCGTCTCTGCTTGCAGTGATCCTGGGAATTGCACTTGTGAGCGGACTTGGACTTAAGGTGAATACGATCGGAACCTTATATGAAATCTCAAATAAGCCGCCAATGCTGCAGATTCCGGCGATTAATTTCAGGCTGATTCAGGCACAGTTTGGAAATGCACTGACAATTGCTATTTTAGCGGCAGTCGAGTCTTTACTGTCCTGTGTGGTTTCGGACAGTATGATCAATTCCAGACACCGTTCCAATATGGAACTGATTGCACAGGGAACCGGTAACATTGCTTCCGCTTTATTTGGTGGAATTCCGGCAACCGGTGCAATTGCGAGAACCGCAGCCAATGTCAAAAACGGTGGACGCACCCCTATTTCAGGAATGGTGCATTCCGTAGTGTTATTATTGATTTTAGTAGTATTAATGCCTTATGCGGCTTTGATTCCGATGCCTGCCATTGCGGCAATTCTGTTTATGGTTGCATACAATATGTGCGGCTTTAAAGAGTTTGCCTACCTTGTGAAAACCTCACCGAAGAGTGATATTTCAGTGCTGCTTGTCACCTTTGTCCTTACTGTGGTATTTGACCTTGTCGTTGCAATTGAGGTTGGTATTATAGTAGCAGCTGTTCTGTTTATGAAGCGTATGAGTGACGTAACACAGGTCGAGGGCTGGAAATATATTCATGATGAGGATGATCCGGATTCCATTGAATTACGATCCGTTCCGGATCATACGATGGTCTATGAAATCAGTGGACCGATGTTTTTTGCAGCGGCAGACAAGCTTCTTGGTATTCATGTTTCCGAGAATACGCAGTGCCTGATTATCCGCATGCGGAGTGTGAATGCGATTGATGCAACGGCGATGCATAACCTCGAGCAGCTTATGGGCAAATGCCGCAAATATGGGGTACATATGATTTTATCCCATGTAAATGAACAGCCGTTTAAGGTGATGCAGAAGTCCGGCTTTTATGAAAAAGTAGGAGAAGAAAATTTCTGTGCACACATTGATGATGCAATAAAGAGAGCAGAGCAGTACTGCGAGGCAGAGTGACGAAAGGGAAATGGTTGATGTGATGGAAGTTACACCAATGATGCAAAAATATCTGGAAACGAAGAAGGAGTATCCGGATTGCATTCTTTTTTACCGTTTAGGGGATTTTTATGAAATGTTCTTTGATGATGCCATTACAGCATCAAAAGAGTTAGAGCTTACCCTCACCGGGAAAAGCTGCGGACTGGAAGAACGCGCACCAATGTGCGGTGTGCCCTATCATGCTGTGGAGGGATACTTAAACCGTCTGGTTTCCAAAGGATATAAGGTAGCGATCTGTGAGCAGGTAGAGGATCCGAAGTTTGCAAAGGGGTTGGTGAAGCGTGAGGTTGTACGGATTGTGACCCCCGGAACGAACTTAAATACGCAGTCCATGGATGAAACGAGAAACAACTACCTGATGAGCATTGCATATTTTCAGGGGAAAATCGGAATTTCCGTTGCCGATGTCACAACGGGAGATTATTACCTCACCGAAGTGGAAGACAATAAGAAGCTTCTCGATGAAATCATGAAATACCATCCGAGCGAGATTATCTGTAACGATGCATTTACGGTAAGCGGAATGGATCTTGCCGATCTGAAGGACCGTATGAATATTGCCATTTATTCCCTTGAACCGTTTTATTACGATGAGGATCGCTGCCGGAAGAGCCTTTTAAAGCATTTTCATGTGACTTCCCTGCAGGGGATGGGAATTGAGGACTTTCCATCCGGACTCATTGCAGCAGGATCTCTGATGCAGTATCTTACGAATACGCAGAAGATCCCGTTAAGCCATTTTACCCATTTGTACCCGTATCTTACGAGTCGTTATATGCTGCTTGACAGCTCGACAAGAAGAAATTTAGAGCTTACAGAAACTCTCCGCGAAAAGCAGAAGCGAGGCTCTTTGCTGGGCGTTTTAGATAAGACGAAAACAGCGATGGGAGCCAGAACGCTGCGTCAGTATATTGAGCAGCCCTTAATTGATAAAAGCGAAATTGAAAAGCGTCTCGATGGCATTTCAGAGCTGTCGGAAAAGGCCATGCTGCGGGATGAAATCCGTGAATACTTAAATCCGATTTATGATCTGGAGCGCCTTCTTGGAAAGGTCAGCTACAAGACAGCTAATCCCAGAGATCTGCTGGCATTTGCCGGCTCCTTAAAAATGCTGCCGTCTATCAAGGTGCTGCTGAATGATTTTTCCTCAGACATTTTAAAGAAGATTCAGGAGGAAACCGATGATCTTACGGATGTGTGTACTTTAATTGAACGTGCCATCTGCGAGGAACCGCCGCTTGCCATTAGGGAAGGCGGGATTATCCGGGACGGTTTTGACGAAAATATCGACCGTCTGCGTCATGCCAAGAATGACGGAAAGACCTGGCTTGCAAGGCTCGAGGAGGAAGACCGGGAACGGACAGGAATCAAGAATCTTAAGGTAAAATATAACAAGGTATTCGGTTATTATTTTGAAGTGACGAACTCCTTTAAGAATATGGTGCCGGAGGATTATATCCGGAAGCAGACCTTAACGAATGCGGAACGTTATACGAATGCGAAGCTTAAGGAAATGGAGGATACTATCCTTAATGCCGAGGATAAGCTGAATGGTCTGGAATATGATCTGTTTTGCCAGATCCGTGACAGCATTGCCGGAGAAATCGACCGCATCCAGCGTACAGCCAAGGCCATTGCAAGGCTCGATGTGTTGTGTTCCTTATCCTATGTAGCAGAGCGGAATCATTATGTACGGCCGAAGATTAATGAAAAGGGAGTTATTGACATCAAAGCCGGACGGCATCCGGTCGTAGAGCAGATGATTTCCAACGATATGTTTATTTCGAATGATACATACCTTGATAATAATAAATATTGTGTGTCTATTATTACCGGACCGAATATGGCTGGTAAATCCACTT
>FR902870.1 GCA_000438155.1 Firmicutes bacterium CAG:95 | reverse complement strand
GCAGTTACTAAGACTGCTTTAATAGTGTAAGATGCTTGTCTCTTCAAAAAAAGAGAGATTTTGTAAACACGAATTATGATGACATAAAACAGGTATTCAGCATTTGAATCTGTTGAATATCGTTTAGTTGGAATTACGAATGATATTCCAGATCATGAGGAAAAATATGAAATCGAAGACCTATGATTTGTTATGGAAGTGGATCAGGGAAAATAGAAAAATATGGAATTGGTAAGCAATTACATGTCAAGTGACGCTCTCAGATGTGTTGCGGCGCATGGGAGGGGAATTCCATAAATGCCGGCCTGGATTTACCCCTGCTCAGAATGACAGGTATATGTGCATTGCAGAATATTATAATGGAAGTGATGACTACCGGTTGTTTTATCTTGGACAGGAACTAAAAAGCATAGAACAGGATAAGCTTTCTTTTTCGGAACTTTCTCCTGCATAAGCTTCAAGAATAATGTATTCTGACGTATGAAGCGGAGCCTTTTGGCAAAAATGCACAAATTATCCAGCATAGAGGTCATTTGCGGTAATCCGCGGGACAACAATCAGAGCAAAATAGCAACATAATTAATGAATATATAGCTGTTTGAGATCAATATAGTTTTATGAAACAACGAAAAAAAGCGAAAATAGTGATATAAAATCAGAAAAAGTGCTTGAAAACAAAGGAATTTTTTTCGGGCACTTTTTTATTTGTGACACCATTGCCATATTGTTGTTTAAATGTTACAAATATGCGAAATACAGTACAAAAATTCATAAAATCATTGACTCTTTGAGGGAAAACCGCTATAATGTATATGGCATTTTATAATTGCTAATTCTCTGGTTGGAGGGTATATTATGGAGGAAAGAAGGGGTATTAATCGTGTGGATTATCGCGTAAAGAGTGTGATAGTTACATGCGATACATTTGAGAAGTTTTATGTTGATGCAATTAATGTAAGTCCGCTTGGAATGGGATTGCTGGCACCGGCAGGTACACCAAATCTTGTTGGCAGACAGATTATTATCGTAGCGGATACGTTAATTATGAATGCGGATGTTCTGAGACAGGAAAAAATGGAAGATGGACAATTCCAGTTGGGAATTAAGGCACGGAAGTTTACACCGGCAGTCCTCAAATATCTGTTCGAGCATATCGCAGAATAATATAATAAAGTACTCACAGGGAATGACCTTAATATAATATGTAACAGGTAACGTAAAAAGGGAATTATTAATGGAAGGGAGATTTTATGAAAAACAACACTTTAAAAGCGCTGGGAATAGCGATTGGAGCGGCAATGAGCGTAATGCTCGCTTCTGATATGGAAGTACACGCTGCTGAAGTGTATGATGCGGAAAGCGGAAAAATTGTTGAAAGCGTTGGATGCGGATCGGATGATCAGGAAGAAGCAGAAGAAGATAACAAGACACAGATGTCGGATTCCAATAATGACAATGGAAATGATAATGCTGTTGATCTGAATAGTTCCAATGGAAATGTTGCAGATAGCAACAGTAACTCTGATAGTGACACAGATAGCGATAGCGATTCTGACAGTGATGGTGATACAGACAGCGACAGTGATACCGACACGGATACGGATACCGACACAGACACGGATACGGATACGGATACCGATACGGATACAGATACAGACACAGACACAGATACCGACACGGATACAGACACAGACACAGACACAGACACGGATACAGATACTGATATGGATACCGACACAGACACAGATACCGACACCGACACGGATACTGATACGGATACAGATACAGATACAGATACAGACACGGATATGGATACTGACACTGACACGGATACTGATACAGACACAGATACCGACACGGATACAGACACAGACACCGACACGGATACTGATACAGATACCGACACGGATACGGATACGGATACAGATACAGATACGGATACGGACACAGATACAGACAGCGACACAGACCTTGAGACAAACAACAAGGGCAATGATACCAATCTGAACCCTGATAAATCTACCGGCAACGTGGATTCATCTCAAAACGAGGACGCTCTTATTAAAGATTTTCTGAATGATATATCAGTTGGAAAAGACTATGTTATTTATGGTAAAGAGCTGACAAGTACCAATGGTGGAACAGCTCATATTGATGGCAATATTTTAGTAGATAATGTTGATAATGTGTCAGAAGGTATTAAAACGGGTGAAATATCTAAACCGGATGAAACATTAAATGATGGAAGAACTGCAAAAACACCTAAGTTTTCAATTGTTAAGGATGGATCGGATTTAGATGGAAACGGCCGGGATGGAACTTTTGATTGGATTGAAGGCAATGCGATTCTGATAATAGCGAAAGATGGAAATGCAAATGTAAAAAACATAAACGATAAATCTCAGGTCGTGGCTGTTGAGAATATCAATGATCCGGAAGAGATAGCAAATGCTATTGCGGAGGCATATGAGAAGCAGGGTACAACTCTTACCGATGAAGAGAAGGCTCAACTTCTAAAGGATATTAAAAAGCAGTTAAATGTATCAGAGAATCTTAAAAACATAGCAGAGAGTGGGCAGAAGCTTGCTGATGCAGATGATACATCGATTAGAGGACTTGAGGCATTAAAGGATGTTAGAGACAGAATTGCTTCCGGAAAGATTGAAACAGGAGGTACGGTTACCATTACGGTAGATGCGGCAGACCTTGTTAATGGGGAGTTTGCTAAGATCTTTACGGATGGTGAAGGAAGCCTTTATAAACTTAACAGAGATAAAAATGTCAAGATAATTATAAATGTGTCGCATGGTGAGGCAGACATTACAATTACATTTGACAATCCGATTAACAACACCGATTATGACAATCATCTTACAAAATATGTATGGAATTTTGGTGATTACTCCGGTAAAGTAGTTATTAATAAAGATATGGGTGGTCTTGTTATTTGTGCTAATGGTGAGGTAGAGGTTAACAGTTCCTGTGACGTAAGAGTTATTGCCAAGACTATAACTAAAAATGGTCAGGAAATGCATCAGATCGAAGGCGATGATGACACCGACACGGACACCGATACCGATACCGATACGGATACAGACACGGATACCGATACTGACACGGATACCGACACCGATACTGATACGGATACCGATACGGATACTGATACGGATACGGATACGGATACTGATACGGATACCGACACGGATACAGACACAGATACTGACACAGACACCGACACGGATACAGACACCGACACGGATACTGACACGGACACGGATACCGATACAGACACCGATACAGATACTGATACCGATACGGACACGGATACTGACACTGACACGGATACCGATACGGATACTGACACCGACACCGACACAGATACGGATACCGATACAGATACTGATACCGACACGGATACCGATACAGATACGGATACCGACACTGATACAGATACCGACACAGATACGGATACCGATACAG
>FR902869.1 GCA_000438155.1 Firmicutes bacterium CAG:95 | reverse complement strand
TTTATATGGCGAAGTAACTACATGAGCAAAAGGAAGCTGTGAAACAGCGGTTTTACGAATGGAGTTCTGAATAGTTACTATAAAGTAAAAATATGGAGCGTACCGGAAAGTACGCTCCATAGTCTCATTTCTGTGTCAAATTCAGTAATTAGTACTTAGCAACACTTACTTTTACACCAGGTCCCATAGTAGAGGTAAGAGTGATGCTTCTTAAATACTGACCCTTTAAAGCTGAAGGTTTTGCCTTAACAATTGCTTCCATAAGAGCATTGAAGTTCTCAGCAAGCTTTTCTTCGTCAAAAGAAGCCTTTCCAACCGGTACATGAATGATGTTGGACTTATCTAATCTGTACTCGATCTTACCGGCTTTGATATCAGCGATAGCTTTGGTTACATCCATTGTTACGGTGCCGGCCTTCGGGTTCGGCATTAAGCCCTTAGGTCCCAAAACCTTACCAAGACGACCAACAACACCCATCATATCAGGAGTTGCTACAACAACGTCGAAATCAAACCATCCATCGTTCTGGATTCTCGGGATCAGCTCTTCGCCGCCAACATAGTCTGCTCCGGCAGCTTCTGCCTCAGCAACCTTATCACCCTTGGCAAATACTAAAACCTTAACTGTCTTACCGGTTCCGTTCGGCAGTACAACTGCTCCACGAACCTGCTGTTCAGCATGACGTCCATCACATCCTGTACGGATATGGACTTCAATTGTTTCATCAAATTTAGCAACCGCGGTCTTCTTAACAAGAGCAACTGCCTCAGCAGGCTCATATGCAACTGCACGGTCAACAAGCTTTGCAGCTTCTACATATTTCTTTCCATGTTTCATTTCGTTATCCTCCTATAGCACTAGTCTTCTACAGTAATGCCCATACTTCTTGCTGTTCCGGCGATCATGCTCATAGCAGTCTCAAGGCTTGCAGCGTTAAGGTCTGGCATCTTTAATTCAGCAATTTCCTGAAGCTTTGCCTTGGAAATTGTAGCAACCTTTGTCTTGTTAGGTGTAGCGGAACCGGACTTAATGTTGCATGCTTTCTTAAGAAGTACTGCTGCAGGGGGAGTCTTTGTAATGAAACTAAAGCTTCTGTCTGCATAAACGGTAATTACAACAGGGATGATCACATCACCCTTATCTGCTGTTCTTGCGTTGAACTGCTTTGTAAATTCAACGATGTTAACCCCATGCTGTCCAAGTGCAGGACCAACCGGGGGAGCTGGTGTAGCTTTACCAGCAGGGATCTGTAACTTAATGTATCCTTCTACTTTCTTTGCCATTTTGGCACCTCCTATATTTACAAGAGTGCTCCAGGAAAAAGAGCACCTTGCATTGTGGTATGGCGCAGGTTTCCCTGCTTCCACGGCTCACAGACGTGAGCCTATAAAAAATGTTTCATGAAGACCTGCATATACAGGTTCTTCTAAGACATAAGTCTTACTTCTGCGAAGCTGATCTCGACAGGTGTTTCCCTGCCGAACAGTTCTACATTGATGGTTGCTGTCTGTTTGCTGTAGTCCATCCTCTGAACCACACCAACGGTATCCTTCCAGACACCCGCAACAACCGCAATGGTATCGCCCTCTTTGAAATCTACAGAGATGTTCTCAACCTTGATTCCAAGCGGCTTCATTTCTGCCTCGGATAACGGAACCGGCTTGCTTCCGGGTCCCACAAATCCGGTTACGCCTCTGGTATTGCGGACAACATACCAGGTATCGTCATTCATTACCATGTTAATCAGAACATATCCCGGGAACATCTTCTTCTGAACCGTCTTGCGTGCGCCGTTCTTCATTTCAACAACGTCCTGCATCGGAACACGGACTTCCAAAATCTCTTCCTCTAAATGTCTGTTCTCAATGGTCTTTTCAATATTAGCCTTAACCTTATTCTCATATCCTGAATAGGTGTGTACTACATACCAGTTTGCTTCTGCCATACATTCACCTCATTCTACAGATTTGTCAGGAAATTAACGCCGTACTGCATTGCAACGTCAAGCACCGCAATAATAGCTGCTACTACCACGGAAATGCACACAACTGCAACAGACTGCTTAACGAGTGAGTCTTTATCAGGCCATGAGATCTTCTTATACTCAGCCTTAACGCCTTTGAAAAAACCAGGTTTCTTTGTCTTTTCATTCTTTGCGGATTCTGCCATGATAACTCCTTTCAAACAACAGCGTAATTATTTGGTTTCCTTGTGTAAAGTATGAGTTTTGCAGAATCTACAATATTTCTTGGTTTCCATTCTGTCCGGATGATTCTTCTTATCCTTCGTAGTGTTGTAGTTACGCTGCTTACACTCTGTACAAGCCAATGTGATCTTCGTACGCATTCTCTATTCCTCCATTCTAATATCCGAATTTTAAGCACAAAAAAAAGACCTAAATTGCATCTCGTTTGATAACTATAACACAGTCAAGTCCTTTCGTCAATACAAAAGCTGATATTTCCAAATAAAATGTAACAGTTCAGCCGTGCAGAAATGATTGTGCAAGATGACCGTGGGAGCTTGCTCACTAAGGGCAGCTTATACAATCATTTCTATAGGGCGGACGCCCGACATGAAATAAGCTGCCGGAAAACACGTATATTGGTTAGCCAATCTGTACAATCCGGCAGCTTATGAATGGGCAGGGCTGAACTGTTACAATTAGGAACTGATAGTTCCAATGCACTACTTGAAATCTACGCTTTACCGTGCTACACTTTATTCATAAAAGTAGGTTTAATGCCCTGATGCATATTATTGACTTTGTAAATATAACACGGATGGTTCCTATTTGCAAGTATCTTACAGACCATGGAAATAATCAGTCAAATGACACAATTATTTCTGCACGGCCGAACCGGTGCATCATATTCACGGATGAAAGGAGGGGGCAGTTATGGCATACAATTCGATCATGAATACCGTCTATAACCATTATCTGACAACTTATGCGCCAAAGAAGACTTCTTCACAGTACGACACGCATAAGAAGAGTGAGCTTCGCAGTATCTATAACTCCATGGTCAAATTAAACAAAGACGCTCCCCTGTATCTTTTTGATACAAGTAAAGAATCCCGTGAATTTGCAGTGGGTTTAAAAGAAAATGCCCGTCTCCTGCGTAACACCATTGTTTCCTTGGGTGGTGTCGGAGATGACGAAATGTTCCAGAAGAAAACGGCTTATTCCAGCAATCCGGATATGGTCGATGCTTCCTATATTGGTGAGCCGGACGGAAATACCGAAGTTCCTTCCTTTACAATCGAAGTAACCGGACTTGCAACCAGTCAGGAGAATCTCGGAACCATTCTTCCTTCCGACAACAAAATCAGCCTTTCTCCGGACACCTACTCTTTTGACATTACGATTAATGATCTCAGCTATGAGTTTCAGTATAATATTCACGAAGGTGAGACGAACCGGGATGTCCAGGAACGTCTTTCCCGGCTGATTAATAAAGCAGATATCGGTGTTAATGCCGATATTCTGGAAGATGGCAAGGGCAACAGTGCTCTGCGCCTGACCTCTTCTTCCGATGGTGTAAAGGCCGGACGTGATACCATTTTTCATGTATCCGACAATCATACCAGTAAGATTGCAGGAACCGTGGATTACCTTGGTCTTGACTTTGTTTCCCGCAAGCCCTCCAATGCAGAATTCCTGTTAAACGGAGAACCGCGAACTGCATCCACGAACCACTTTACGATTGATAATACTTATGAACTGACCCTGAAGGGTGTTCACACAGCAGACGGGGATGCTTCTACCATTGGATTGAAGACCGACCTTGAGTCCTTAACCGAGAATGTCGGTAATCTGATTGGCGGCTACAATTCCTTCATCCGTTCTGCCGCACAATATCAGGAGCTTCATCCGAAGAGCAGCCAGCTGATCGGCGAAATGAAACGAATGTCTGCCCATTATCTTCCGGGACTTGCAAAGCTTGGGGTGTCCTTCGAAGAAGACGGACAGTTATCCATGGACGAAAACGCATTTCATCAGGGAATTCTTTCAGACGAGGATTTTTCTTCTCTTTCGAACATGAAGGACTTTACGAATGCCGTATTGCGGAAGACGAATCAGATTTCGCTGAATCCAATGGAGTATATTGATAAGACTATTGTGGCTTATAAGAATCCCGGACATAATTTCTCGTCGCCGTATGTAACCAGTAATTATAGTGGGATGTTGTTTAATAGTTATTGTTAGAATTGACTTAAGTATAGGTAGAATCAGACGGACGCTCAGAAGAAAAAATGACAGGCAGCCTCGCCAAAGGTCTGCCTGTCATTTTTTGTCTTCTGAGCTGTTTTGATAATTAAGTCAGTTCCATCAAATCAATTCTGTGCTTCACACATTTCCCATGCAGCTTCAATGACTTTATCCATGTCATAATACTTATACTGGCCAAGGCGGCCGCCAAACAAAACATTCTTCTCTTTCAAAGCAAGCTCCTTATATTTCTCGTATAACGTATTGTTCCGTTCATTGTTGACAGGATAATACGGTTCGTCACCAGAACGCCAGTCAGCCGGATACTCACGGGTAATGAATGTTCCCGCTCCCTTCCCGAACTCAAAATGCTTATGCTCTATGATCCGGGTGTAGGGAACTTCACGCTCGGTGTAATTGATCACGGCATTGCCCTGATAGTTGTCACATTCCGGCATGTCCTCCTGCTCAAAATACAGGGAACGATATTCCAGATTGCCAAGGGAATAGTCGAAATACTCATCAATCATTCCGGTATAAAGCACTTTATCATAGGTGATGGCATCTGCTCCGTTTGCAAGGGCTGTCTCCTGTTCCTTCACAAAGGAACGATATTCGGTATTGAGGCGAACCTCGGTTCCGTTAAGCATCTTCTCAATCATAGCGGTATAACCGCCCATCGGAATTCCCTGATAACGATCGGTAAAGTAATTATTATCATAAGTAAAGCGCAGCGGAAGACGTTTAATAATAAAGGCAGGAAGCTCACGGCACTCTCTTCCCCACTGCTTCTCGGTATAACCCTTCACCAGCTTCTCATAGACATCCCGGCCGGCAAGCTTCAATGCCTGCTCTTCCAGATTCTGCGGTTCATCAACAGCCAGCTCTGCGATCTGTTCTTCGATTTTCGCCTTTGCTTCGGCAGGTGTCTTAATCCCCCAGAGCTTACTGAACGTATTCATATTAAATGGAAGATTATAGATCTCATTCTTATAAATTGCCATCGGCGAATTTACAAAATGATTAAACTCCGCAAACTGCTGCACATAATTCCAGACCTTTCGATTCGAGGTATGGAAAATATGTGCCCCATATTCATGCACCTGAATTCCACGCACTTCGCGTGTATAAATATTACCTGCCAGATGATCCCTCTTGTCAATCACAAGGCACGTTTTCCCCTTTTGTCTCATCTCGTAAGAAAAGACCGAGCCAAACAGCCCGGCCCCTACGATCAGATAATCGTAATGCTTATTCATTAAGCCTCCTTGTACTTGTCAAGCTGGACATAATCCTCCATCATTTCAAGGATCTTCTTGCGTCCTCTCTTATTTAACTGGATGTAATACTGCATTACTCTGTTCTCAAGCAGCTTCTCACCAAGAACCTCTCCCTTCTCCAAAGAAGAAAAGTCTACCGGATTCAGACTTAATTTATCACAGATACGGATCACTGTACCGTATGCCATTCCTTCAATTCCTCTGTCCAGTGCAGTTACCAGTGTACTGTAAGGAATCTCCATATCAATTGCGAACTGTCTCACGCTCTTATACTGCTTTAAAATCTCTGCCTTTAAAATCTCTGCTTTCGTCATTTCATAGCCTCCATTAAATGTAAAATAATAGATAGGTGTTCTGCAAACCACATGCAGACTCAAATGCATCTGATCAAATCTTATGCATTTCGCACGGCTAGTATATCATATAACGAAAATAATGTCTATTGAATTTCGAACCACGGAATGTATTTTTAACGGTTCACAAATTATAACTGTTCTTTAATTTATGATATTTGTAGTCTCAAAAGATTATCATGAAACATTTATTCATTATAGAAATTTCATTAACAGTACCATTCCTGTGCGCTGCTCATAGGCGCTGCTCATATGTTCGCGTTTTCTCTTGCAATCCTGACTGTAATGTGATATGTTATACAAGCTATTTATATCGAGTGTTCGAGACCTTCCACTCGTAAAACAAAACTAAAGGAGAAAACAAATGAACAAAAAAGTATTGTACCTCGTACACGGGGCAGTGATCGCTGCTCTCTATGTTGTGCTGACCCTGTTAGCCAACGCTTTGGGACTGGCAAACTATGCCATTCAGGTCCGCTTCTCAGAAGCCCTGACCATTCTTCCCGTATTCACCCCTGCCGCTATACCCGGATTATTCTTAGGCTGCATTATCAGTAATACCCTGACCGGATGCATGCTGTTAGACATTATCTTCGGAAGTATTGCCACGCTGATCGGTGCAGCCGGCACCTGGCTTCTGCGTAATAAAGCAAAATGGCTGGCTCCACTCCCTCCCATTATTGCGAACACCATCATCGTCCCCTTCGTACTGGCCTATGTTTATCATGCGGAAGGTGCTATCTATTACTTCATGCTCACTGTCGGTATCGGAGAGATTATTTCCTGCGGTGTCTTAGGTATGCTGCTGCGTACCGTTCTGCAGAAATATCGTGGACAGATTTTTGATGTAAGATCCCGAAAATAACATAGTCGTCCAATCCCCTCATGGTTACGCTGCAAAATAAAAACTTCTATGCTTTACTGTACTTCGAGCATAGAAGTTTTAAATCTGCAGGTATGATTCTTATTTCTGTTTTCGGTTTTATCCCAACAGATCCTTCAACGCTGCCATGCCGCCGGTATCGACCGCGGCTTCATTGGCTGCCTGGATCTGGGTGTAAACTTCTTTACGGTAAATCGGAACGTCCTTCGGTGCAGTGATGCCCAGCTTTACCTGTTCGCCCTTGATTTCAAGAACGGTTACTTCAATGTTGTTGCTAAGTACGAGGGATTCGCCCTTCTTTCTGGATAAAGCTAACATCTATTCACCTGCTTTCTTCTTATTCTTAAGAATGTCATAAATCGGGAATTTCACCTGATAATCTTCCCCTTCTACGATGATCTGGACAGCCTTGTGGGTCAGCGAATTAATTACAATGGGTCCGCAAAGATTCACACTCATCCTGGTTAAGTCGCTTGGAACCGTTACCGTAACCAGTACCAGAAGCTCCTCCGGAACAATATCGCCAACCTGAGCTAAAAGCTCGTCCTCTACGGTTGGATTATAGTCTTCCTTCACAAGAAGGGGATCCATAACCGGCATTGCGAAATTTGGTTCCTGTACGGACTGCAGCCAGTGGATACCGCCTACGCCCTTATCCTCGTCATGAATCAGGGCAAACTGGGTAAGCTCCGGAAATCCAATGATTCCGGACGGAAATTCAATGATCTTTTCATCTGCGATTGTAATTTCTCCGAAATTTTTCGTCTTAATATTCATAACTTCTCCCATCTGCGCTCCGCGCGGTTTCATAATGTGTATGACTAATCGGAAAATGCGATGATGCATTTTCCGATCCGGATTTGCACCTCAAAGTGGTATCTGCCTCTGCAAATCCGTGCGATCTATAGCTCATCTAATCATAAGTACGGATTCCCAGTACTTATGATTAGATATAGTTCATGAGCGATGTCTGCATAATCTTGCCGGTTGCCATAAGTGCCGCATCGTATGTCAGCTTTGTACTGGTAAGCTGGATGGTCACGTCTGCAATATCCACGTCTTCATTCTCGGACTGCAGTGTCTTAAAAGTGGTCTGCTGATCCATCAGGCGGTTGCTGATAAGGTCAAGGCGGGACTCTCTCGTTCCGTTATCGGTAATTGCCACATTCGTATCATCCAGATACTGCTGTGTGGAAGTAATGGTGTGCTGCATGAGATCATGAATATTCTCGCGGATGTAGCTGAACGCCTTGTCGGCTGCCTCCAGCTTCGTCTGAACCTCCTTGTAATCCGCTGTTCCTTCATCCAGTCCGGATAATACTTTCTTAAGATCTGTCCAGGTACTCTCAATTTTTTCCAGGGATGCAAGGGCGGTAACCAGGTCATCCACATCACGATCCAGTCTATGGCTAAACACCTCCTCTGCGGTGGTATTTACTTCAATCTTCTGATTATACCCCACATCGTATTCGATGCTCTGCTTTTCCTTCTTTCCTTCCAGATACTCTTCATTATAGGAAACCGTCTTGGTTACACCATTTTTGGTTGTCGTTCCTTCACAGGCAAAGTAATGCTCCGGCCGAAGGTCACCAACCTCCCATTTGCTCTTTTTATAATTCATGCGGATTTCGGTTTCAGAGCCTGAAATTGCACCGGCTGCGGTATTCATTGTTTCATAGGCTTTATCCGAGAAAAGAACCTCTCCGGTTTCCGGCACAAATACAATCTTGCTTGTTCCGGCTTTATTAGCATCCTGAATGGTCTTGTACGGATCCGGATCTGCCGTGGTGGAAACCGTATCGGCTGTATAGGTTTGCTTTTTGCCATCCTTATCCACTAATTGAATGCCGTCAAAGCGCTCTACCTGATTATACGCCAGTCGGATTCTGTGGATATCCCCATTCACAACGTCCTGTTCAATGACATTATTCTTGTCATAATTACTGGCATTCATACCATCCAGCTTCGCAGTATAGGTGTAATTAATACTGTCAAAATCTGCCATGGTTCCCTGCTCATGGATCACATAGTCCGGTTTGGTCTCTTCCACTTCTCCCTTGGTGAAGGTCATGGTGGTATCGGTCCGGTAACCGGTGAATACATATCTTCCGGCATAATCCAGATTTCCGGTTGCATAAAACTCGTCTCTCAAAGACTGCAGCTGCTTGACAATAATGGAAAGCTCGCTGGAGGTATAATCCTTGTTAGCGCCTTTATTCGCCTGCCTATTCATATCAGTAAGGATATCGGTTACTGTGGACAGCCCCTTGCCGGTTACCTCAATCCAGCTCTGGGCATCCGGTGCATTTTTCTTATAATACTGGGTCAGTTCGGAAACACTGCTCCGGAGGCGGAGTGCGCGGATCGCCACAACCGGATCATCCGAAGGTCTTGTAATTGCCTTCTGGGTAGACATCTGTGTGCTTAATTTATCCTGCAGAATCTTGTTGTTATTGATATTATATAAGGAATTGTTCTGCATAATTTTATTCGTAATTCTCATAGTAAACCTTTCTCCTTTCGGGGAATCCGTTCCGCCATAATTAAGATATCACTCCGTATATCCGTAAAAATCCGACTGTTATATCTGAAGCTATATTGAACTGCTCTCGTAACTGTTCAGTGCCTTCACAGTTACGATGCAAAATCCATTCCAAATCGGCTTCGCCGATGGGATTTTGCATTACTGAATCATTTTCTTACGGTCTCAGCAGTAAATGCTTCGACCTGTACTGAATAGTTACCTGCTCTCTTTAAATACAGGCATCCGAATCATCATACACCGGTATTCAGAATCAGCTGATCATAAATTTCCGTAAGTGTCTGGATCATCTTGGATGCCAGAGTATAGGAATTCTGATATTTTACAAGGCTGACTGCTTCCTCATCCTTATCGACACCGGATACCGAAGATCTCTGGTTGTCAATCGAAGTTTTCAGGCCTTTGTAGGTTTTCTGGAAGGTATTGGCATTGCTCGCATTTAATGCAATATCGGATAAAAGCAGCTCCAGCATCTGGTTGGCAGAAGCATTCCGGAAGCTGAACTTCTCTTTGCTGGTAAGAAGGGTGATCACTTCCTTCACCTGCTCACATTCCTCCACACCAACCTTATTGCTGCTTCTGGTTCCAAGGAGATCTGCATCGCCGCCGTATTCGCTAAGGAGTGCATGATTAATGCTGAAGTTACCGGCAGTCATCACGTAGTACCTGCCATAGGTGTTGTTCGGGGTTTCCCCCTTAAGATCATCCAGTGAATACTGCTTTCCGTTCACCATATCTGCAGTAAAAAGGATATTTCCCTGATTGGCTGCTCCACTGTCTCCGTAAGCATTGGTTCCTGCGTTAAAAATTTCATTGACCTTGTCTGCGAATCCTCGGATCCAGGTATTCATCTGCTGCATATAATAGGGAATTCCCTGATAAGCAACCTTTTCGGAGGTACGGACGCTCTTTCCGGTCATTCCTGCGGTAATCCTGGGAGAACGTGCTGTATCATTACTCAGCTGGAAGGTATAAGTACCGGCAGCTTCATCAAAGCTCCAGTCGGTATAAAGATACTTCACATTACCGATCGTGATCTCGCCGCCCGCCTGACAAAGCATGCTTTCCTGCAGGTTCTTTAATTTATCATCCGTAGTGGAAACCGTTACCTTATTATTGGCTTCATCCACAGATTTCACAGTTCCTGAAAAGTTCGCCTTATCATTACCGTAACAAAGCTCATAAAGCCCCTTGAGCTTACCGTTCAGGGAAGCATTGGCAAGGGAAAAGTCATTGCCATTTTCCCATTTAATGTTATATAAGCCGTCAGCATCGGTCATATTAAGCTTTTCATCCGATGCTCTTGCCACATAAGTCAGATTGTTGTAATCATTCGCATCAACAAGCGTCTGACCTCCGGCAATCTTCACAATATATCTGGTTCCTCCGGTCTTTCCACCGCTGGAATCCAGAATATCATGCTCCGTAATATCCACATCCACAATTTCCGAAAGCTCATCGATCAGCACTTCTCTCCGGTCACGCAGCTCGTTGGCCTTCGGACCGGACATTTCAATCACATTGATCTGTTTATTTAAGGTTGAGATCTTTTCTGCAATGGAATTGATCTGATCCACATTCTGCTTGATTTCGAGGTTAATATCCTTCTGCAGCTCCTGCAGATTGCCATACATATTATTAAAGTAGTCCGTTAAGGTCTTCGCTGCGGAAATGAACTGCGCCTTACTGGTTGTGGAGCTGGAATTCGTTGTAACCGACTGCAGTGCAGCGCTCATATTATCAAAGATGGTTTTGAAACCGCTCGTTCCTACGGATCCATCGTCCTTGAAATAATCCTCAATGGTCTTCATGTAGTACTGCTTCACGGAATAATTACCATATTTGCAGTTGTTATTCCAGTATTTCACATCATAGAAGCTATCTCTTACACGCTCAATGGCGATAGTATCCACACCGGCACCGGCACATCCGTAGGTCGTAAAGGTACGTAATGCATCACTTGCCTGCTGGGTAACCTCCTGACGGCTGTAGCCCTTGGTCTGTTCATTGGAAATATTATTTGCTGTAGTATTTAATGCAGCGTTCGATGCCCGCAGGCCCGATCCTGCAATATTCAATCCAAAAAATTGTGACGGCATAGGATGTCACTTCCTTTCCTTATCTTCCAAGCGTTGTTAAAATATGCTCCAGCATCTCACTTACCACATTGATGTAACGGCTGGATGCGTTGAATGCATTCTGGAACATGATCATATTGCTCATTTCTTCGTCGGCCGAAACACCTACAATCTGTTCCCTGGCTGCCAGTGTACTGTCCACGGTCTGCTGCTGATTCTCACTGATTCCCTTTAAGACATTACCGGTATTGGATACCTGGGAAATCAGATTGTTGTAGTAATCCCGAAAGGTTGTTTTCGTCTTTACATTTGGATTCAGTGTGTAATCCGCCTGTGTAAAAATATTCTTTAACTCATCCGCTGTCTCCTGATCGACCTTTTTGTCATCCTTAATAAATCCAAGCAGAGACGGAGACTGTTTAATCGTATCTCCTACCATGAGATTGGATACTGTCATTTCATTGCCTGATTTCGTAACGAAAATCTTCAGCACATCGCTATACGGAGGATTGGAATTCGGATCCCGCAGATATTGTGTACCGGGAACCTTGTTCTGTGCATCATCTGCTGCTTTCTTAATCACCTCATTAATCCTGGTTGACACCTTGTTAATTAACTGGTCAAATTCTGCCTGAATATTCATCACAACAGACGGAGCAATACTTTTATCATACACATCTTTATTTTCAAGATCCTTGTAGGTTGCACGGTGATCCCCTCTGGCGATCAGTGTTGCCTTCAATCCGCCGATGTCGGTATTCATATCTGTGGATATCTCCATATCCAGATTAAACACCTTCGCACGGGAAATATCCAGATTCCCGGCAGCATCCGTCTTTGCAAAATGCTTCCAGTACGGGGTATAGAATCCTGTATTTTCATCCTGTAAAAGAGCAATCTCATTAATTCCGTCTTCCTTGACAAATTCAGTTCCTTCCACGGAAATAATAAAGTTACCATCGATATCTTCTTTTAAATTAATATGCGCAAGCTTGGAGAGTTCATCGGTCAGCTGGTTCCGTTCATCTCTCAGGTCATTGGCCTTTTCTACCTGCGCGGCCTCTATTCTGAGAATCTGCTGGTTCAGCTCTGCAATTCTGGCGCCATACTTATTCATCTGGTTAACCTTCTGCTGAACCGTATAATTCATATTGTCCTGATATTCACAAAGTCCGTCATACACAGCGGCAGCTCTGGTGGTGAACTCGTTGCATCGCTGAATGAATACACCCTGATTTACCGTATTGGAAGGATCCTTCGCGATTTCCTGCACGGATTCCCAAAGATTCTTAATTGCGTCCGCAAAGGCTTCCCCTTCCAGCTCCTGAAAGAGGTTCTCAATTTCGCCGACAGCGTCGTAGGTCGTATCATAAAATGCACTGCGACCGGATTCACGGCGGTAAGTTTTATCAAGGAAATAATCTCTGACCTGCTTTACCCGGGCATACTGAACGCCCAGGCCTGCCTGCTGATACGCATTGGCAGAATTGGTTTTAGAAAGAGTTCTATACGTACGGGCGGTCTGCTGTACCTGCTGACGGGTATAACCGACCGTATCCACGTTAGACATATTATGTGCAGTTGTATTTAATGCATTCTGACCGGTCTGAAGACCACTCTGTCCGACATATAAGCTTCCCATCAAAGACATATCATCACCCACTTCATAACAAGTTTATTGTTTTGCATCAAAAGCGCTTGTTTCTACGCCCATCTGCGCTCCCGTATTGTATGCTCCCCGGTTATAATTCGCGGTTTCCGGAGCAGATTTCATCGATTGAAGCATATTGAGATCATAATCAATCATCTCAAGGGAGTTCTGAATCAGAATACGGTTCTGATCATTCACCCGTTTTACCTCATAAACGACGGTGCGCAGACGATCATGCACTTTAGCCAGCTTCTGCTGTTCCTCCGGTCTTTGTGCCAGGATCTCGATAAGATCCGGAAGCAGCAGTATTTTAACGTCCCTGTTAATTACATTGGCGATGTCGGCAAATACCTCCTGTCTTTTACGTTCCAGATGGGTGATCCTGCTGACAACGAGTTGTTCTTCATCCGTGATGCGGGCTAATTCCTCTAA
Organism: Firmicutes bacterium CAG:95; assembly: GCA_000438155.1. Classification (GTDB taxonomy): domain Bacteria; phylum Bacillota; class Clostridia; order Lachnospirales; family Lachnospiraceae; genus Suilimivivens. The sequence continues at coordinate 38,425 of FR902869.1, read as the reverse complement.
GTTTCCGGCAACTAAAACCGGTGTTTTCTTTGTAGATAATTCAAGCAGCTGGTCATATTCCTGACTCTCGTTATTCAATACTTCAATCAGGTTCTCCATTAAACTGGCCACTTGAATTACCTCATTTCTTCATATTTTGCAAATAATTTATCCGCAAAGCTTTCATTGCTCACTTCATACGTTCCGTTCTGGAGCTTCGCCTTAATCGGAGCAATTACATCCTCCCTGATGTCACTGCTTCCTGCAACTGCAGCTTTGGCTGTCTGGATGTCCTTGCCGATGCTGGAGATCTGGAGCTGATCGGAAAGTCCTTTTTTCGCTGCTGCCTGCGTTTTCGAAGCCTTCTTCGTGTTATAAAGCTGCTGTACCTGGGTATATGCTTCAATACGCATATGGATACCTCCTTCCATGGATTTCCATCCTTACGTTCTACATAGAATAATTTTTTCTTTGATATAATTATCGGTAGTTTTCAAAAGAACTTTAGTAAGAATTAAAAAAAGTGTCATCCACCGGCTCTGCAGCCTTCCATGGATGACACCTTCATTCTTCTTATCCGTCAGACAATCCGTTCCCTGCCTGTTTTACTTTTTCTTTCTAATGGAAAGTACCTTATTGGTAATGATACCAAGAATCAGGGCACATGCTACCTCGGTAATGGTAACGGAACCGAAGCTTACGGCAAGACCACCGATACCACAGATCAGAATTACGGATACAGTAAAGAGGTTCGTGTTGTCGTTTAAGTCCACATCCTGGATCATCTTAAGACCGGATACTGCGATAAAGCCGTAGAGAGCTACGCAGACACCACCCATGACACAGTTCGGAATGGTTGCAAGGAAGGTAACGAACGGAGCGATGAAGGAAGCCGCAATACACATCAGAGCCGTTACAAAAATGGTAGCCACGGAAGCGTTTCCGGAAATGGCAACACATCCTACAGACTCACCGTATGTGGTATTCGGGCAGCCGCCAAAGAATGCACCAACCATGGAGCCGACGCCATCACCAAGCAGGGTTCTGTGAAGACCGGGATCCTCTAACAGATCTCTTTCAATAATGGAAGAAAGATTCTTATGGTCAGCAATATGTTCTGCGAATACAACGAAGGCAACCGGAACATAAGCAACTGCAATGGTTCCTAAATAAGCACCCATGGATCCAACCTCTCCGTAACCAAACGGAGATCCGAATGCGGTTACGAAAGTGAAGTTCGGATACCACTGCATATTTGCGAATGCGGAGAAATCAATGATCTTTAATGCGTCCATACCTGCCACGTTACCGATCGCGGTAAGGATTGCTGCAAGTGCATAGCCGGATACAATACCGATAATGAACGGGATCATCTTAAGCATTTTCTTACCATATACAGAACAGATCATGGTAACGAATAAGGTTACCAGTCCGCAAAGCAGACAAAGGTAAGGAGAAGCAGCCTGTGCACCGTCTGCAGTAAATACCTTGCCAGTTGTCAGGTCACCAACTGCATTTCCTGCAAGGGAAAGTCCGATGATGGCAACGGTAGGTCCGATTACAACGGCAGGCATCAGCTTGTTGATCCACTTAACGCCGACAGCCTTAACCACAATAGCAAGTACAACATAAACAAGGCCTGCAAAAGCTGCACCGATAATCAATCCGAAGTATCCTAAGGACATGGATACACCACCTGCAAAAGCAGAGAACATGGATCCGATGAAAGCAAAGGAAGATCCAAGGAATACAGGGCTCTTAAATCTGGTAAACAACAGATAAATAATGGTTCCGACACCGGCACCGAACAATGCTGCGGAAGCGGACATATCGTTTCCGATAATTGCAGGAACAGCGATGGTTGCTGCAAGAATTGCCAGTACCTGCTGCAGGGCAAAAATCAGTGTTTTGCCAAACGGCGGTCTGTCTTCTACGTTGTAGATCATTTTCATAGTTTTCCTCCATCTCGCACGCACGGTGCGCGTTTGTATATTTATATTTTTCCTTTAGCATTATGGCATCATACCTTTAAAAAGTAAAGTATTTTTCAAAAACGTTCTATAATTCAAAAATAGATACAAAAACAGAACTTCCTATGGTATAATTATCTCAGCAAACGATGAAGAGGCATTTTCATTATCCAAAAAGGAAATGTTTCTAAATATTCTAGGAAAAGAGAGGGATTTGAAATGTCAGATATGTCAAACGTATTTATACTGGATCACCCGTTAATTCAGCATAAAATTTCCCGTCTGCGTGACGAGAACACCGGAACCAATGAGTTCCGTAAATTAATCGAAGAAATTGCTATGCTCATGGGCTATGAAGCACTCCGTGATCTTCCGATGGAGGATGTTGAGATCAAGACTCCGATTGAAACCTGTAAGACTCCGATGATCGCCGGCAAGAAAATGGCGATCGTTCCGATTCTCCGTGCAGGACTTGGTATGGTAGGAGGTATTCTTGCCTTAGTTCCCTCTGCCAAGGTTGGACACATCGGCTTATACCGTGATCCCGAAACTCACGAGCCCCACGAATATTACTGCAAGCTTCCTGAACCCATTGACCAGAGAACCATCGTTGTCCTGGATCCGATGCTTGCAACCGGCGGTTCCGGCTCTGAAGCAGTTGATTTCATCAAGCAGCATGGCGGTAAGAACATTAAGTTCATGTGTATCATTGCTGCTCCGGAAGGATTGGAGAGACTTCGCAAGGATCATCCTGATATCCAGATTTATGTCGGACACCTTGACCGTTGTCTCAATGACCACGCTTACATCTGTCCCGGTCTCGGTGATGCCGGCGACCGTATCTTCGGAACGAAGTAAGCAACGGAATAAAATAGGAATACCTTAAGAATAAGATATAAAATCAGATAATCAGCCCGGTAAGTAAATGTAAATTGCTTACCGGGCTGCTCTTACTTTATTTTATTGACCGCTTACTTTTTACTCCATGGAACTGCGGATAACCTTAAGCAGTTCATCCGGCATAATCAGATGCTCCGTATCCATACCCTTTTTATCCGGGTCATAAACAATTCTTCGCGGATCCCTTCCATAGGGGTGCGCCCTGCATGTTCCTCCATAATAAACATAGAGTTCATCGTTCTGCACCTGTCCGTTGCAGATCTCCCATACCGCCTGGCGCTGGGCTTCACAAAGAGAGGCATCCTCCAAGCCATGGCTGTGTCCGCACAGAATATAGTCAAAATAAGGACGAAGCTTCTGAAGCTTGTCTAAGGACTGCAGCATCACATTCATTTCGCAGCATTCCGGAAGCTGCATCCAGGTCTGTTCAATCACTGTATCTCCGCTAAAGAGAATCCTGTCCTTTCGGTCAAGCAATACGATACTTCCCGGCGTATGTCCCGGGGTTTCATATATCTCCAGTTCAATTCCTCCAAGATCAATCACTGTGCCTTCCAAAATCGGTTCAAATTCAGCAGGTTTCCGTCCGCTTTCCTTCATCATCTGTACAAATCCGTCCGCTTTAAAATATGCATTGGCAATTCCGATATCCGCAGAATGAATATAAGCCTTGTCGAAGTAAAGATTTCCATAGGTATGATCAAAATGTCCATGGGTATTTACCAGCATGAGCGGAAGATCCGTAAGGGTCTTTACTGCTTCCTTTAAATCCTCCTGTCCATACATGGTATCAATCACAAGAGCCTTATCGGTTCCTGTAACCAGATAGCCGGTACCGTCATCGTGATCATTTAACAGCCAGATATGGTCGTTGATTCTCTGTATTTTAAGTCGTTTGAATAATCTATTCGGGTTCTGCATGTGTATACTCCTGTCTGTGCATTTTCTGCATTGGACTCATTGCCGTCAGTTACCAGCTGTGCTGCCTCAATTCTCACAGATCCTCCTCTGTGTAAAAAGTTCCTGTCATGGCCGCGTTAATCTCTGAAATTTCACGGATTCCATTAATATAATCCGCATAAATATCCCAAAGATCCATATCGCAGTCATTCAGTCCATCATCATCCGGAAGCCACTGTTTAATTAAGGCAATCCGTTCCTGCTTCGTGGTATCCGCAATTAAATTACTCTTCATCATTCCTTCCTCCCATGGCATATCAAAATGAGGCTTTTCCCCCAATCAATGTATCAGATCATTTCATACTGCATCCACTCATATTTGAGCCTGCTCCCTTCGCAGATCTCTGCGGGGAGCAGCGCACGTGCCACGAGCTTTAGATCCTCTGATTCGATATCGGTACGCTTCAGGTTGGCGTAATCACCATCAATGCTTACCACTTCATAATAAAATGTTTCCATCGTTTTTCTGGGTTCCTTCCTCTTTCCTTATTCCCCGGAATGTCACCGGTATCTTTCCTGAATTTCTTCCTTTTCTCTTCACTTTGGCCGGTATCATCCTGTTTACTCTGCACAAAGCTCTTCTGCCAGCTTCTGAATCTGTGGCAGATCGTTCTCCTTCATGGCAGAACGGATGGTTACCACGGTATCGCAGAAGGTCATCTCCTTCATGCCTTCCAGTGCTTCCTTCATCTTTTTGGCTGCCATCGGTGCCCAGCTTCCGTTTTCCATGAGCCCTATTTTACGCTTCTGGAAATTCTTTGCTTTCAGATGATTGAGATAGTCTTCCATTGGTAGATACATACCACCATCATAGGTTGCACAGGCCAGTACAAGACGGTCGTAACGGAATGCATCGGACACGGCCTGCGCCAGGTCACAGCGGCACAGATCCATCACGCACACCTGCTGCCCTGCACGGGTAAGCTCATCTGCCAGCGCTTCTGCTGCCTTACGGGTATTTCCATAAATCGAAGCATAGGCAATCAGAACTCCCTTTTCCTCCGGACGATAGCTGCTCCAGGTATCATACAGACCAATATAATGTCCCAGATTTTCGGTAAGAACCGGTCCATGAAGCGGACAGATCATGGCAACATCAAGTGCTGCCGCCTTTTTCAGTAACGCCTGTACAGGAGCACCATATTTACCGACAATATTGATAAAATATCTTCTTGCCTCATCCTCCCACGGCTCTTCAACCGACAGACTTCCAAATTTACCGAAGCCATCTGCGGAGAAAAGCACCTTTTCTGACTGCTCATAGGTCACCATCACCTCCGGCCAATGTACCATCGGTGCCATGAAAAACTGTAAGGTATGTCTTCCAAGGCTTAAGGTATCGCCCTCCTTCACGATCACTTCACGTCCCTCTATATTCAGGTCAAAAAACTGTGCAATCATCGGGAAGGTCTTGGCGTTTCCGACAAGCTTCATTTCGGGGTACTTCTCTGCCACCCTCTGGATATTGGCTGCATGATCCGGTTCCATATGGGACACAATCAGATAATCCGGTGTTCTTCCCTCCAGAACCCTTTCCAGATTAGACAGCCACTCCTCAGTTGCCCGCCGGTCAACGGTATCCATAATGGCAATCTTTTCATCCAGAATCACATAGGAATTATAAGAAACGCCATGCAGCATCCGGTACTGTCCTTCAAACAGGTCAATCGTTTCATCATTTACACCCACATACTTTATGGTATCTGTAATTTTCATCTGTCTTCTCCTCGTTTCTGCATATTTCACAGTAATCAACATCACAATCCGCATTTATGCTTCCATACTTGTTCCTTCACATTGACAGCTCCATGCACACAGCTGCATCTGCACAGCTGCAATCATGCATCTGAACGGGAATAAGCATTTTTCATCTGGTTACTGAGCTCATATAATACTTTATTTAAGGTATCCGTTGCTTCCTTTTTCAGCATAGACGCCACTTCCTCATTCGCCCTCTGACGGATTTCCTGACGTTTCGCAGGATCGGTTTCTTTATTCAAAAGCGCATCGTACCGGTTCAGAATCTGGTGGCTCTTCGCCATCACGCTCTCCTGATAACGCTCTGCATGGAAAACCGACCTGCCATAAGAAGCATCGGTCATGGCTGCAATCATTCGGCTTGCCCAGTAGAAGTTCTCTGTTGAAGCATCTCCTGTAGTATTGCTTAAATACTCCGGAGTCTCATCCACCATCGGATAAAACGGTGCCAGTGTATTAAAGGCATTGGAAGCATACGCAATCCATTCTACTGCGCTGCAATCCTTCTCCATACCGGGACGCAGCTGCAGGACAGCTACAAAGTCATTCCGGTTGATTCCGATAGAGCGGAAGGCTCCCTTCATGGATTTATCCCCATAAGCGGCATACGGATCATACGATGTACCCTGAAAGTGCGAGGAAAGTACATACTTTACATCCTCAACCGTAATCTTCCTTTCCGGCACCATGCACCACGGAATATCATCGGAAAACGGCGTGTAATCGGCATGTTCTCCATCCCATACCTTCGTATGCGGATTTAAGTACCGCTCCATAAACCAGGCTCGCGGCGTATTATACACATGATCGGAATCATCGTGTGTTCCAAACGCATCTCTGGGATTCCACCTATCATCCAGTGACACATTCAAGTGATACTGCTCCATAAATTCACGTAGGTCTGCGGAACACATGAAGTTCTTTTTCTCTGTATAAGCATCGTCAAGGTCAAAGAAATCAATGCCCAGCTGGTTCGGCATGACAACATAGGAATCATCGGGCACTCTTCTTGCCATCCAGTGATGCCCGCCGATTGTTTCCAGCCACCAGATCTCATCCACATCCTGGAATGCAATTCCATTCATCTCATAGGTTCCGTATTTTTCGAGAAGGCTTCCAAGACGCTCCACGCCCTCGCGTGCACTGTGAATGTAGGGAAGCACCAGACAGACAATATCCTCTTCCCCGATTCCTCCTGCCTGTTCTTCCCTTCCATCCTCAGCCGGGAGATATTCTACCAGCGGGTCAGCTCCCAGGACTCTGGGATTATTGGCAATGGTTTCGGTTGCTGTCATGGCAACATTTACCTCATTCACGCCACAGGCTGCCCAGATGCCTTTTCCTTCAATCGCATTGGGCATTGCGGTATAACGCATAGGATTTTCCGGCAGCTCCACGGTCACGTGCGAAATCACGGACTGATACGTTCTCTTCTGTTCCTCCGGATGGATCACAACAAATTTCTTAGGCATAAAATGGCCCGAACCGGAATCGTCATTTCTGGCGATCATGGTCGAGCCATCAAAGGATGCATGTTTTCCTACTAAAATAGTTGTACAGGGCATGTTACTCTCTCCTTATTCTTACATTGACGTACAGCTTCTGTTCCTTGCTGCACTAAGGGGAGTATACCACATTTTATGAGATTCGTATACATTGAAAGGATAGATTCATCGTGATGTCCGATCGCCGAAACCACCGTAATCCGATCCTCCATGCCCATATCGGTTTCTTTTAAAATATCGTAAGTGTTGTGTAAAGTGACATAAACGGCACCCGCAATTCTTAATAATGATACCTCCTGCGATTCGTGAAAAGGAATCCCAGAGTCACAAACAATGCCATCCCCTCTGCTGCCACAACCGAAAACCAGATGCCGTCCACTCCAAACAAAAGTGGAAGAACCGAAATCACGACTATCTGGAATACCAGCGTTCTAAGGAATGAAATAACCGCCGATACCAGTCCATTGTTCAATGCCGTAAAAAAAGATGAACCCCAGACATTGATTCCCATAATCAGGAATGCCAGACTGTAAATCCGAAAACCATGAACCGTCAGCTCCAGCAGCCTGGTATCATAATTGACGAAAATTGCCGACAGCGGCCTTGCCAGTACCTCGGATGCTGCCAGAAGCACCACACCGGAAATCATCAGAAAGGTCAGGCTCTTCCGGAAGAGGTTTTTCAGCTCCGTATGATTCCCCGCCCCGTAATGATAACTGACAATCGGCGCACTTCCGATGGAGTAGCCCATAAAAATGGCCATGAAAATAATATTGATATATAAAATCACGCCATAGGCTGCTATTCCGTCTTCGCCTGCCAGCTTCATCAGCTGGAAATTATACAGAATATTCACAATGGAGGACGAAAGATTGGTTACCATCTCCGAGGAACCATTAATGCAGACCTTCCCGATCACATCCATATGCATATGAAATTTTTTAAACTGCAGCAGACTGTCGTTCTTTCTCATGAAATAAATAACAGGGATCAGCCCTCCGACAATCTGTCCTGCAGACGTTGCAATGGCAGCACCGGCCAGTCCCCAGTGAAAAATCACGATCAGCACATAGTCCAGAATACCGTTTACAATTCCGGCTGCCACATTTGCCTTAAGACTTAAGCCCGGCTTCTGCGCTGCCACAAAAAAGCTCTGGAATGCGAACTGCAGAATAAATGCCGGCATGGATAAAAATCCGATGCGGATATAGAGCACGCAATCCCGGATCAGCTCCTCCTGCGTAGTTCCCAGTGCCATAGTGATCGGTCTTGCCATGATAAATCCGATCACGGAAAGCACCACCGCACCTCCAAAAAGTGCTGCTATAATCATGGTAAAGTACTCATTAGCACGCTCCCTGTTACCTTCTCCCATGGTCTTTGACACCACAGCACTGCCTCCGGTTCCTGCCATAAAACCGATTGACGCCACTGCCATCAGGACCGGAAAGGTCAGGTTAATGGCGGCAAAGGGGGTAGTCCCCACAAAATTTGAAACAAAAAATCCATCAACAATGCTGTAAACGGATGTGCACATAATCATTAAAATAGAAGGCAGCACAAACCGCAGCAATCGTTTATAGGTGAAATGATCTGATAATTGTATATTCATAATTGTTTTCCTTATTCTTACCCTTTGCTTCTCTTATCTGTGATTCATCTTTTCACGGAGCAGGCATGTGATCTTCTGTGCCAGGCGCAGATATTCTTCACTCTCCTGCTCCGTTAATTCATCAAAGATACTGTTTTCCATCTCCATAACCGGATAGATCTTTTCCTCAACAAACCGCTTCCCCTCAGTTGTCAGGGAAATATGCAGATCTCTTCTGCTTCCCTTATACAGCTGCAGGATTCCATTTCGCTGCAGACCTGAAATAGAAGAATTAATTGTCTGACGGCTGTAGCAATACAGATCTGCAATATCCTTCTGCTGACATCCGTCTCCCAATTCCACAATGGCATATAAAATCATAAAAGCACTGTCCGACAATCCGGACTGCATACTGATTTCATGATAAATCCGGTCCGTTTCCCGGTACTGCTTGTTTAACTCCTTCATTTCTTTTCTTAATACAATCATGTAAAACCCTCTTTCTATACGTTCATTTTGATAATCCGATTTCGGATTCATGTGTTTATTATAATCCGATTTCGGATTCATGTCAAGGTCAGGTAAGACTCATAGGCTGCTGTGTAAACCGTAACCCGGTTGTGGTACAGGACGTTACTATGATCTGTAAATAGATGTTGACAGTTCAACATCTATCCTGTATGATATAACAAGCCCAGAGATGTTGAGTATTCAACTTCCCGGGTATGATTTATAACGAATAACACAAAATCCGTTACAAATCCTGTAACTGTTCACTTTTCACTCATTGACACCGGAAAACAGGAGCATTTTATGGTTGACCGTTTTGAAAAGTTTTCGCTGGCAATCTCGGAGATCTCACGATACTGGCACAAGATTGCTGCCGAAGAGCTGAAGCCCTATGAATTAAAAAGTACTCATGCCATCTACCTTACGACCATGTACCGCTATCCGGACGGTATCACTGCCCCCCGGCTTGCAGAATGCTGTGGCAAGGACAAGGCAGATGTTTCCCGGATGATGTCCATTATGGAATCAAAGGGGCTGATTATTAAAGAAGGAAGCCATGCCAAGCTGTATCGCGGCACATTAAGGCTCACGGAGCAGGGAACGCTCCTTGCTGCCCAGATTACTAAACGGGCTGAACTGGCCGTGAAGCAGGCAAGCGAGGGACTGACAGATGAAAAAAGGGCTGTCTTTTATGAAGCACTCGACACGATCACTGCGAATCTGCAAAGAATTGCACGGGACGGCTTATCCTGATAACCTCATAGACACATCATCCAAACGGGAAACAGCTGTTTTGCATCGTAAGTGTGAAAATACGGAACAGTTTCGAAATAGTAAGAATAAGAAGAAGGATAAATACATGAACTTAATACAGCATATCTGCTGTCGGGCATACCAGGGGGTCTTTCGTGCCGCCCTTCCCTTTCTCCCCTACCGGGAACCGGAGATTCTGCACCGTTGTGAAGAACTGCCGGATACCCTGAAGCAGCATAAAATCAAAAAAATACTGATCGTTACAGATCCCGGAATTGTTGCCTGCGGTCTCATAACCAAGATAACCTCCGTTCTTGCCAAAGAGAAGATTTCCTATTCTGTTTACGATCAGACGTCCGCAAATCCTACGGTCAGGAATGTCGAAGAAGCACTCGCCTTATATCAGAAGGAACACTGTAAGGCTCTCCTTGCCATCGGCGGCGGTTCTGCCATGGACTGTGCCAAGGCACTGGGCGCAAGAATTTCCTGCCCGAAGAAAACGCTCGGACAGTTAAAAGGAACACTTCATGTCCTGCACCGGATTCCGCTTCTCATTGCCGTTCCGACAACTGCCGGAACCGGAAGTGAAAACACACTGGCTGCGGTCATTACGGATTCTGAAAAGAAACATAAATACGTCCTCAATGACTTTGTACTGATTCCACGCTACGCCATTCTGGATGCGGAATTAACATATTCCCTGCCTCCACACTTAACTGCCACAACCGGCATGGATGCACTGACGCATGCCGTCGAGGCATACATCGGAAGATCTACAACGAAAGAAACCCGTGAAAAGGCTCTTTTAGCAGTAAAAACAATCTATCAGAATATTGAAACGGCCTATCACGATGGTCATAACCATGCAGCCCGCGAGCAGATGCTGAACGCTGCCTACCTCGCCGGATTTGCCTTTTCCAGATCGTATGTCGGCTATGTGCACGCAGTTGCCCATTCCCTGGGCGGACAATACAACATTCCTCACGGACTTGCCAATGCGGTTCTTCTTCCGGAGGTTCTGGAAAGCTATGGCTCCTGCATTCACAAAAAGCTCCATATGCTCGGATGTGCTGCCGGTGTCTGCACCGAACAGGATTCCATTAAAGCCGGTGCCGGAAAATTTATTGCGTCCATCCGTACCTTAAATAAAAATATGGGCATTCCGGATTTTCTTTCCGGCATTCAGGAACGTGATATTGAAACCATGTCCGTCCATGCAGCCAAAGAAGCAAATCCACTTTACCCTGTGCCTAAGCTGATGACACGCAGGGAACTGGAAGCCTTTTACCGGCTCATGCTCACCCGCGAGCGTGCACAGGCTTAATTGTTGATTTTGACTATTCAGAGCCATGCAAATCATGGAGATATGTACCGCGAATGCCTGCATTCGTAAGGATCTATGACATGATTTATATGGCGGATAGGGTTCTGAAAGGAGCAAAACCATGGAAAGCAAACAAATTGATGAGCTCTTGGAAAAGCAGCGCAGGTTTTACCAGAGCGGTGCAACAATTCCGGTTGATTTCCGGATCCAACAGTTAAAAAAGCTCTATGCTGCCGTAAAAAAATATGAAAATGATATTCAGAAGGCGCTTTTCACAGATCTTGGTAAAAGCGGCTTTGAGGGATTCATGTGTGAGATCGGGCTTGCACAGTCCGAGATCAGCTATATGATCCGCCATACCAGACAGTTTTCCAGAAAAAGGACGGTTGCCACTCCGCTGGCACAGTTTGCCTCCCACAGCTATATCCAGCCGGTGCCCCACGGAAACACCCTCATTATGAGTCCTTGGAATTATCCGTTCCTGCTCTCCATTGATCCGTTGGCAGATGCGATTGCAGCCGGGAACACGGTCATTTTAAAACCAAGTGCCTATTCTCCGGCAACCTCCGGCATCCTGAAAGTCATACTTACGGAATGCTTCCCTCAGGAATATGTTGCGGTTATTGAAGGTGGACGTAAGGAAAATGCGGATCTGCTGACGAGGAAATTCGACTTTATCTTTTTTACCGGCTCCCAGTCGGTGGGGAAGGAGGTACTGCGTCACGCTGCGGATTATCTGACTCCAGTCGTCCTGGAGCTTGGCGGCAAAAGTCCCTGTATCGTCGATCACACCGCAAACTTAAAGCTGGCTGCACGCCGGATTGTTTTCGGCAAATATCTGAACTGTGGGCAGACCTGCGTGGCTCCTGATTTTCTGCTCTGTGAACGCGGCATCAGGGATAAACTGATTGCAGAACTCAAAGCACAGATTACCACACAATTCGGAATCGTTCCGCTTGAAAATAAGGATTATGGTAAGATCATCAACGAAAAGCATTTTAAACGGATCTGCGGTCTCATTGATCCTGCCAAGGTCGTTGCAGGCGGTGAAACCAATGAGGAAACCCTGCAGATTGCTCCGACCATCCTGAATAATGTCACCTTTGAGGATCCGGTCATGCAGGAGGAAATCTTCGGTCCACTCCTTCCTGTCCTTACCTTTGATGATTTCGATGAACTGGTTTTGACCTTAAAGAACCGTCCCAAACCGCTTGCCCTTTACCTGTTCAGTAGCGATAAGACACACCGGAAGCGGGTCAACGAGGAGTTATCCTATGGAGGCGGCTGCATGAATGACACTGTTATTCATCTTGCCACAACAGAAATGGGCTTTGGCGGTGTCGGTGAAAGCGGCATGGGAAGCTATCACGGGAAGCCCGGCTTTGACGCCTTTTCCCACCATAAGAGTATTGTCGATAAGAAAACCTGGCTGGATCTGCCGATGCGATATCAGCCCTATACCAGTCACCTGTATGAAAAAATGCTGCATTTCTTTTTAAAATAACATCAATGACCATTAACGAAAGGAACCCTGACATGAGTGTTAAAATTATTGTCGATTCAACAACAGACCTGAATGAAGCCATAAAGGATCAGGTTGCCATTGTCCCCTTAACCATCTGCTTCGGAGAGGAAGAATATGTGGATGGCGTAACCATTACCCATCACCAGTTTTATGAAAAGCTGGTGGAAAGTGACATTCTTCCAACCACCAGCCAGGCTTCTCCATCTGCATTTATGAAGGTGTTTGATGAGGTTCTAGGTCCGGATGACAGTGCGGTCGTTCTCACAATCTCCTCCAAATTATCCGGAACCTGCCAGAGCGCACTGATTGCTGCCACTGAGTATCCGAATGTCCATGTCGTTGACGGAAGCTCTGCCGCAATCGGAAGCGGAATTCTTGCCGAATATGCTCTTCGTCTGGTGGATATGGGAAAATCTGCTGAAGAAATCGCTTCGATCCTGGAAGAAAAAAAGAAAGACGTGTGTCTCATTGCCATGCTCGATACCTTAGAGTATCTGAAAAAAGGCGGTAGACTCTCCTCAACCGTTGCTTTTGCCGGCGGACTCTTAAATATCAAGCCTGTGGTGAATATTGAGGATGGGGAAATTCATATTTTAGGGAAGGCCAGAGGCTCCAAACAGGGCAACAATCTGCTGATTCAGGAAATCCAGAAGGTCGGCGGTATTGACTTCACCATGCCAATTCTCTTAGGCTATACCGGATTAACCGATGTTCTTCTGAAAAAATACATCAACGACAGCAGCGACCTGTGGGAAAACGGTACGGATACCCTGAACTACACCACGGTTGGCAGTGTCATCGGCACCCATACCGGTCCCGGCGTGATTGCTGCTGCTTTTTTTAAAGTGTAACTACCAAGAGCGGATCTGCTACCCGGACTAGTCAAGGTGTCAGTTATTTATTATTCGGCGTACTAGCTATGGTTGTGATTCTCCTGCTTGATTTCCCAGTGAATCAGGAAGGTCAAAGCCGCACGGAGCGCAATAATTCCGGCAACTGTTGCAATTTCCTTGAAATCTCTTACGATAACGGTTTTCAGGATCTCGCTGCAAAGCTTGAATTCCAGTCCTACAGCAAGTCCCTGTGCAAGTGTCAGCTTCATATCGGGCCTACGGCGGATATAATAATAAAATCCCTTTAAGCCCGAAATGATAATGACAATCACTCCAACAAATTCAAAGAACAAAATTGCAACCTCTACAATGTGCTGCATCAGATTTTCGAACCCTTCATAGACTACCATTGCATCTCTCCCTCTGTATCATTTAATTACCTGTAACTGTCCGGTACCCTCACAGTTACGATTACCCTAAAAAAGCGGATCCAGTTCCCAGAATGCCACGGCACTTGCTGCCGCTACATTTAAGGAATCCACTCCGTGCGTCATCGGAATCATGACTGTATAGTCGCAGTCTGCAATCGTTCTTCCTGCAAGACCATCGCCCTCTGTTCCAAGAACAATCGCAAGCCTTTCTTCCTTCTTCAGCCTCTCATCCTTAAGAGATACGCTGTCCTCCTTAAGCGCCATTGCCGCCGTACGGTATCCCATGCTCCGGAGCTCCTGCATTGCCCGTTCCGGCCAGTCCCCTGCATCCATGATCGTCCATGGAATCTGAAAAACGGTTCCCATGCTGACGCGTACTGCCCTCCGGTATAGCGGATCACTGCTGCCCTTCGTCAACAGCACCGCATCCATGGAAAGTGCTGCTGCCGACCGGAAAATGGCTCCTACATTCGTTGGATTCACCACATCCTCCAGAATCGCAATCCGGTGCTTTCCTGCACAGCTTTCTTTTAAGGAAGGAAGGGCTTTGCGCCGCATCGCACACAGCATTCCCCGCGCAAGCTGATATCCGGTGATTCTCGTAAGGACCTCCAAAGAAGCCGTATAAACCGGGATTTCTCCGCACCGGTCCAGAATTGCTCTTTCCTTTTCGCCAAGCGGTTTCTTTTCCATAAGAAGGGAAAGCGGCTCGTATCCGGCTTCCAATGCCCTCAGAATCACATTCGGACTTTCTGCAATAAAAATACCGGGCTCCGGCTCATAGTAATGCAGGAGCTGTACTTCCTTCTTATCGATATAGACTTCCAGTTCCGGAATCTCCAGATCCCTGATTTCCATGATGCTCACACTGTTTCCTCCGTGCCTGTGCATGCCGTATAAAACTGCAGCTTCTTATCTACAAGCTTATCACCTTCGTAGGCAAGCCGCAACGTGAAAAAGCGTGGATCATCACGAAGCAGTATTTCAAGAAAAACGGCATCTCCTTCCCAGGTCGGAAGGGCAGACACCTCAGTCTTCGGAATCCATGCAAGCTCTCCTTCATTGCAGGCTCCCGGTTTCCCTTCAAAACCGTCTGCTGTAAACAGACACATCAATTCCGTTTCCTGCTGGTCACTTATGAACGTAATAAGTCCCCGGAAGGTATAGGAAGTGAGTGTAAGCCCCGTTTCTTCCCGAACTTCCCGCACCAGACAGTCCTCCGGTGATTCTCCTTCTTCTAAATGTCCACCGACTCCGATCCATTTTCCGCCGTTGATATCCTGCTTTTTCTTCGTACGATGCAGCATGAGATACTTCCCATCCTGCTCGATGTAACATAATGTCGTAATTGGTTTGCTCACGATCTGCTCTCCTGTCTGTATCCACTGTCATCTTCATTGGGGACTATAAGCAATGTATGTACCCGATTCCCTAATTTCACACTTTGCTGCATTCATCCTCATTGAGTGCTTTATATGAAAAAAGGACAATATCACTTGTCCCTGCATTCCCTATATAGTAGATAAGAGAATCTTTGGTTGGAGCGTCACTCCCAACATCTCTTTTGCCCATTGCAATTTGCATGCGGCGCATGACGACGCATTTTTCACCTCAAAGATTCTCTTTCTATTCTAAATTAATTATAGTTAATTTATTCTTTAGAGTAAAGAATTTTTTTATTTTTCAGCATTTTATTCCAGGTAGTCTCTCCAATATTCCAAAAAGAAATGACAGAATTCCTGTATTCCACAGGATCATCTTTCACTGCAATTCTAAGTACCAGTTTAAACCTGTTGCTGTCACCGTCTATAATTTCTTTTAATAAAATAGCCGTATTGGATTTGTTTGCTTCTATAATATAATCTGGATTTCCGATAATCTCTTCTAAATACTTATTATATCTTTCAAAATCAGTCGGATGTCTTTCTTTAATGTGTTCTATCCTTTCCTCTGTAATAATCACTTCATCTGTTATGATATTTCGTGTTACACACTCATAGATGTTCCTGTTTATTCTTCCTACCAGATGCATCTTGTTTTTCCTTTGCATTTGCTATTTCATGATTCACTTTGTAAACAATCAATTCTAACAAATATACAGGCATTGTACGATTACCAAGTTCCCAGTCGGTCATTGTCCGATAAGGTATATTAAGCCATTCCGAAAACTCTTTACGGTTCATCCCTGCATATTTTCGTATACGCTGCATCTGTTTAGCCGGATCAAATGTATTACACTCAATAATAAGTGAAAGGTCATCATTTAAGAAATCATTCTCTAACTCACAATGTGGTTCTTCTTTTTCTTCTTGATTCATATTCTTCCCCTTCAATATACGCATTGCGTAATTTATTTATAGTATAGATACGCAATGCGTAAAAGTCAAGTAGCAAATTTAAAATATATTTTTATCTACATTGCTGTAAAGTCTCACAAATTACCCAACTCCCGCCTGCGCTTGCGGCGGACGCGGTTAATATGCCGTTCATAGTCTCCGCTCCGCAAAAGCTCGGACAACACATACTGCTCGAACAGCGGCACCGGGCAGGAATAAAAGCCCAGCTTATGCTCAAATGCATTCACCAGAGTCTCCGGCAGAATCATATATCCGATACGCACCGAGGGCGCGATAGTCTTGGAAAACGTATTCATATAAATTACATTGACGCCGTCTGCAATCGAAAATAACGGGCTTTCGGGTTTACTCGAAACCGTCAGCTCCGAATCATAGTTATCCTCCACAATTACAGCACTGCGCTGTTTCGCCCAGTAAAGATACTCCCGCTTCTGCGAAATTCCAATGGTAATCCCACTCGGATAACTGTTAAACGGTGTCACATGCAGTACGGATGCCTTCGTCCTTGTAAGTTCGGAAGACAGAATTCCTTCCGCAGAAAGCGTCAGCGGATCACACACAATACCCATGGATTCATAAACCTTGCGGATTTTTTCATAAGAAGGATTCTCGATTCCAAAGATGCATCCCGCGCCGAAAAACTGCGCCACCAGTCCATACAGATATTCCGCACCGGAACCGATAATAACCTGCCGTGGATGAATCTGAATTCCTCTGCTTCTTCCAAGATAGGAACAAATCTCGGCACGCAGCTCTTCGCAGCCATGATTGGGCGACTTCACCAGAATCTGCTCCTCATAATCAAGCAGAACCTTGCGCATTGTCCGGGCAAGCACACTGAACGGAAATTCTCCTGTCTGGTGGACCTGCGGATGAGTCATCGGCAGCTCCTCATGACGGATCTCGGGGATTACCTGAAAATCCGCTTCCCGGTAAATCACAAAATAACCGCTCCGCTGTCTTGTTTCAATATATCCTTCGTCACTTAGCAGATTCATGGTATGTTCCACCGTAATAAGACTCACTCCGGTTTCCTCCGCAATGATCCGTTTGGATGGGAGCCGGGAATCCAACGGATAAATCCCTGCTACAATGTCCTGTACCAGATAGTTATATAATTGAATATAGGCAGGCACTCCACTGTCCTTTGTAATGGAATAGTTCATCTGGTCTTATCAGATACTCCTTTTCTGGTTATTTCAGTATTACCAATTCAATTGTATTCTTGATTCAATCATTTGTAAAGGAAAAGAGTGATCAGTTTGTACGAAGAAATCAAGAAACAGGCGGCTGATGTTACCGCCGAATTATGTGAAAAAGCAAAGCTCCGCGAAGGTCAGATTCTTGTGGTCGGCTGCTCTTCCTCCGAAGTGTGTGGCGATAAGATCGGAAGCAATTCAAACCTCGATGTAGCCAAGGCTGTTTTTTCCGGAATCTATGAAACGACGAAGGCACGCGGTATTTATCTTGCCGCCCAATGCTGTGAGCATCTGAACCGTGCCATCATCATTGAACAGGCTGCCGTTCCTGATGCGGAATTTGTTAATGTCGTTCCCCAGCCCAAAGCTGGCGGTTCCTTTGCAACCACCGCTTACCATACCTTTGAGCATCCGGTCGCACTGGAGGAGATCAAAGCTGATGCCGGAATTGATATCGGCGATACCTTCATCGGCATGCACCTGAAGAAGGTTGCCGTTCCGATCCGCCTTACCAATCATGAAATCGGTCAGGCTCATATCACTGCTGCCAGAGTCCGTCCCAAATTTATCGGCGGCGAACGTGCACACTATGATGCGGAGCTGTTGTAAATGAAATGTTGGTAACTATTCAGTGCAGGTCGAAGCATTTACTGCTGAGACCGTAAGAAAATGATTCAGTAATGCAAAATCCCATCGGCGAAGCCGATTTGGAATGGATTTTGCATCGTAACTGTGAAGCTACTGAACAGTTACAAATGTTGTATTTTACCAGATCATTGTCCCTGCTACTTAACAGGATACTGGTAAGTTCAGATACTTCATCAGCGTCCTAAGTCCCTCGACCGGCACGCAGAACCTGGGATTCCGGGTAAGACAGGCTTCGTGGACCTCTTCTAAATCAAACCACTCCACTGTCTCCACTTCCTCCTTTTGCAGGGTAAGCTTCTCCATATCTACCGGCTCCTGATAACAAAACACGAATGAGGTTTCATTATCCTTGAAAGGACACCCATGAAATTCCATTTCATAATGAATATGAAACTTTCCTGCATAGTTCAGCTGCTCCGGAGATGCATGAATCCCCAGCTCCTCTTGCAATTCCCGCATAGCCGATTCAAGCGGTTCGTCTCCTGCCTGAATGTGTCCTGCAGATGACGTATCAAAGCATCCCGGAAAGGATTCCTTATCTTCTGCCCGTTTCTGTAGCAGCACCTGATATTTCCCATCTACCATACGGACAACCCATACATGGGCGGTTCTATGACAAATCCCTTCGGCATGTGCATGACTTCGTTCTACCATTCCTCCGATTGGCTGTCCTTCTTCATTACAAATATCGAACAGTTCCGCCGTCCATTCCGATCCCTCTTCCAGATGCTTTTCCTTAAGCCAGTCATCATAAACGCTCAGTTCCCGTCTTTCTCCCCGTTCATTTTCAAGCGTTACCACACATCTGGCTTTTTCTTCATCCGGCCGTTCTTCACATCCGTACTCTCCATCAAAAATCTGCTTAATTCTCCACATCATCCGCTCCTGTTTTATCTGTTTTGCAGCCAATTTCCTCTGCTCTATGATCTGTCGCCTTCCTCATCAAACAGTGGTCTGTTCCACGTCATTTCGTTCCACCTGGCATTGGTTGCTTCCATTTCTTTCTTCTGCATGATCCGGTTCCGGTCACTTAAGATCGACAGCATCTCATCCACAATCTCCGCTTCCGGCAGACTGGTATAATGCGACAGGTAGCCGATCATCCTTCCCGCAGTGAAATCCGTATTCAGATTCTGGGAAATCAGATTGCTGAACTCCTCGGAATATCCCTTTTCCATCAACATCCGATATAAAATCCTGCTGCTTTCAGACTTTTCTTTCATGCCTGTCCCTCTTTTCCTGTTTCTTCCTCCGTTACAATCCGCATTCCCATCTGAAAGGCAACCGGATAAAGGAAGTTCTTTTCAAGTCCGGAGTCAAAAATCACCGTAAATTTCCCTGTAATCCCATCTGCATGATAAACTGCATCGCTGATGACTCCCATTCCGTATTTCATCTGTTCAACCCTCTCTCCAATGACAAGCTGAATCTCTGTTCCGTGACCCCCGGGATCCGTCTCTAAACTCTTAGGCTTGAGTTTCATCTTCCCCTGATCCGGCTGTAATGCTGCAAACGTCTTTCCTTCCACCCGCTTCTCATTCTGCAGCTTCATACGATCAGGAAACTTCAAGCTATCCGGCTTCACACCTTCCACCCGTTCTGCCTTCACAGGCGTCATCTCCCGGATAAAGGATGACGTTTCCTCCGACAGTCTGAATATATGAAGCACACTCTTCGCTCTCGTCATGCCTACGTAAAACAGCCGCCGCTCTTCCTCAAATTCTTTCTTTTCCTGCGGTGTTGCCTTCTTTGAGTAAACCACCTTATCCGGAAAGACACCATCACAGACGTCCATCAGATAAACCTCCTCATACTCAAGTCCCTTGGAGGAATGAATGGTAGACAGGATAAAATTGCTGTCATAATCCGGATGCTTTTCCCTAAGCATACTCTGCAGGTATTCCAGCCTCCCTAAGAAACTGCCAATCGACACCTCTTCGTAGGACAGCATCTTCAGGATAAAAAGCTTGTTGTCATCCATATTATTGCGTTCCAGATATTCCCCGTATCCCAATGGGGTCTCAATCCGGAAAAGCACCCTGGAGGGCGCTTCCTTCAGCATGTTGCGCAGATGTGTTGCAAAGGCTCTGCACTTTCCGAGAACCATACCATTCAGACCTTCCGCATACTCTGCAGCTTCCAGTACCGGAATATGCCGTTCCTCACTGATCCGGCATAGCTGCTGTGCCTGATTCTTCTTCAGATAGGTCTGGCATTTAAAATAAATCCGCAGGAAAAGCTCCGTATCATATGGATTTAGGGCAAACCGCATAATATTCGTGACATCCGTTACCACACGATGGGTAAAAAAAGCCATATCCGTGCTTTTGATCCGGTACGGAATCTGCTGCCGCTCCAGCTGGTCAATGAGAGGAAGCACACTTTCATTATCGCGGTACAAAACCGCCGTCTCCACCTCATGATTCTGTGCCACCTTCCGAAGATAAGTATATTGCGCAGAACGGTTTTTCAGGGAAATATAATGAATCTCCTCCTCTTCTGCTTTCGTCGGAACCATATGCTTGCGATGCCTTAGCTTGTTATGCTGGATAAAGTGATCGGCCACAGCCACAATCCTTGCATTGGAGCGGTAGTTCTGATCCATCACAAGCTCCTTTGCACCGGGATGCTCCTTTGTGAAATTAAGAAGTGCCTCCGGATAAGCTGCACGGAACCCGTAAATGCTCTGATCCTCGTCTCCCACCATAAAGAGATTTCCCTGCTCTCCTGTTAAAAGCCCGATAATAATATGCTGGATTTTGGACGTATCCTGCGCCTCGTCCACGCAGATATACCGGTATTTTCCCTGATAAAATTTAAGAAGCTCCGGACTCCCCTTCAGCATCCGGTACGCATAAATCATCTGATCATCATAGTCCATGAAGCTGTTCTGCTTTAAATACCTGTTGTATGCACTGTAAATTTCCCAGAGAGGAATGCCCTCTTCTTTCCCCAGTTCACGGATCTCCTCTTCGGAAAGCAGCATATTCTTACAATAGGTAATCAACGTGCGTGCATTCTTCACATCGCTTTCGGTCGGATATTCCGACAGATTCTGGACCAGAATCTCTGTCAGCATTCTTAAAATCACTTTTTCATCGGTAAGCAGCTCAAAGGCGCTTTTTCCGATCATCTGCCCGTATCTGGCAATCACCCTGGCACAAATTCCGTTAATTGTCCGGAATTCCAGTGCATTGCTGTATTCCTCACCAAAAATCTCCCGGAACCGGCGTGCCATGTCATTCGTTGCTGCAACTGTATACGTCAGGGTCAGAATGTTCTCCGGCCTTATTCCTTCACAATAGAGCATATACCCAAGCCTTGTGACTAAAACAGTAGTCTTGCCGCTTCCCGGAACGGCAAGCAGCAGAACCGGCCCATTCACCGTCTGCACTGCGGCAAGCTGCTTCTCATTCAGATGTCCCGTATATTTTTGAAAAAAACTATCTCTATCCATCATTTGTAGCTTCTGCTTTCTCCTGTTGCATAGTCAATCTCGATCGTTTCTAATTTACCATTTTTAAAGGGTGAAGTCCATATGGACTCCACCCTTTATGATTTCTTTGTATAATTCCTCTATCGGATTTCTCTGCACGATCAGTCTCTATCGTTATCCTTCTATAACATCAACCGGTAAATTGCTTCCACATCCTTCTGTTCCAAGGGAACAAACCCTCCAACTGTATGAGCGGTCTGTCCGTCTCCGTAGCAACAGACATGGGCAAGCTTAGGAATGTCCTCCTCTCTGGCTTTAAGCTGCTCGAAATTCTTCGGCATTCCAATGGAAATCAGAAAGCTCCGTAAGGCTTCAATTCCCTCTCTTGCAGTTTTCTCAGGATGGGCAAAATCCATCTCGCATCCCCACACACGAACGGCAATCTGCGCAAACCGCATCACATCATGGTTCATCACATAGGTAAACACTGCCGGCATCGTTACCGCAAGTCCCGCTCCATGTGCACAATCATACAATGCAGACAGTTCATGCTCAATTGCGTGGCTTGACCAGTCCTGGGATCGGCCCACACCACAGATATTGTTATGAGCTACCATTCCGGTCCACATAATATTGGCACGTGCTTCATAATCATCCGGATTATCAATGACCTTCGGAGTCTCACATTTCATCGTGAGAATCAGGGCTTCGATCAGCCGGTCGGTTACCTCTACATCCTTCGTATTCGTCAGATATCTTTCATATAGATGCGCAATAATATCGGTTGCACCGGCGGCCGTCTGGAAAGCGGGCAGTGTCTGTGTCAACGCCGGGTTTAAAATAGAAAACTTCGGCCGGAACGCTTCTCCACCTGCTCCACGTTTAATCATTCCCTCTTCCTTCGTAATGACTGAATCTCCTGAGCCTTCCGAGCCGGCTGCGGATATCGTAAGCACTGTTCCGATGGGAAGTGCCTTTTCTACCGGCTTACCTTCATAAAAGTCCCAGAAATCCCCATCATATACGACCCCTGCCGCAATTGCCTTAGAAGAGTCGATTGTGCTTCCTCCACCGACAGCAAGAACAAAATCCACATTCTCCTTCCGGCACAATTCAATTCCTTCATAAACAAGTCCGCTTCTCGGATTAGGTTTCACACCGCCAAGTTCAACGTAACTGATTCCTTCCTGTTCCAAAGAAGCTTTAATCCGGTCAAGAAGTCCGGACCGGATGACCGAACCTCCACCATAATGTAATAAAACCCTGCTGCCCCCAAACCGTCTTACCAATTCACCTGCACGGTTCTCAGTATCCTTTCCAAATGCAAAATAAGTTGGTGCATAAAATGAAAAATTGTCCATTAATTTGTCCTCCTGATTAATGCTGCTGCCTTGATATCAGCTCTACCTGCTGATCCGGTCAATTGTCTCGATTTCATCCTGCGTAAAGCTCGTGTTCTCGACTGCCTTAATGTTATAAAGGATCTGGGATGGCTTTGATGCGCCTGCAAGCACAGAAGTAATCACTTCTTCCTTTAAAAGCCAGGCAAGTGCCATTTCCGCAAGAGTCTGTCCTCTTCCTTCCGCAATTTCATTCAACGCCCGGATCTTACCCAGCACCTCTTCGCTGAGTCTGGATTCCTGCAGAAATCTTCCGTCTGTCCTCACACGACTGTCCTCCGGAATACCGTTCAGATAACGGTCTGACAGCATTCCCTGTGCAAGTGGTGAAAAACAGATGATACCCTTTCCAAGCTTCTCCGACATTACCTTCAGACCATTCTGCTCAATCGTCCGGTCAAAAATATTATAACAGTTCTGGTTAATTACAAACGGAACATGCAGTTCATCCAGAATAGCAGATGCCTTTTCGAGAGTCGGACCGTCATAGTTGGATAAGCCGACATACAAAGCCTTGCCGCTTGCTACAATCTGTGAAAGTGCTCCCATTGTTTCTTCAAGCGGGGTATTCGGATCCATCCTGTGATGATAAAAAATGTCCACATAGTCAAGTCCGAGCCGCTTTAAGGACTGGTCGATACTGGCGATCAGGTATTTACGGCTTCCCCAGTCACCGTAAGGTCCCTCCCACATATCATAGCCGGCCTTTGTAGAAATAATCATCTCATCACGATACGGCATAAAATGCTCTTTTAAGATCTTTCCAAAATTACTCTCCGCACTTCCTGCCTTCGGTCCGTAATTATTTGCCAGATCAAAATGGGTGATTCCATGGTCAAACGCCGTGAAGCACATTTCCTCCATCTTCGCATAAACACCGGTATCCCCAAAGTTATGCCACAATCCCAACGACACTGCCGGCAGCATCAGACCGCTCTTTCCGCAGCGGTTGTACTTCATCTTTTCATATCTTGTATCGCTTGCAATATACATTTCTTTCCCTCCTGTTATTCTTTACCTGTTTTTTGTTTTCCTGTGTTTCTGATCCACACAGTTCTTTTTCTCTGTTATCTTCTGTTTTACATTTTCTATTAACATCAACATAACACTTCAAGTATACTTGAAGTCAACAGTTTTTTCATCTTTATCTTTTTAGAAGAGGAGAAACCTTTATGTCTGCTTATTCGATCACCGAGCTTAGTAAAACCCTGGACCATCACACTCCCTATCCCCAATGGCAGGATTATGATCAGCGTGACTACCTGGAACAGGCAAAGCAGGATCTGGAGCAATTATTTATTCTTCAGCAGCCCAACGATAATTATCCAATATTGAAATAGAAACATTCTATAAATAAAAGCCTCTTTCCTGTATATTGTGTCTATAGAAAGAAGCTGCCGGTTATTCCGGTATTTATTCTACAGTATTATAAGACTCATATCTGTAGGGAAAGGCGCAATTATGGAAAAACATACAGGCTTTCAATTAGACAGCCGGACAGGCTATTTTAAAAATAACGGTGTGGATGTCATGGCATTCATGGACATCTATCCGGTCGGACATCAGGCGGGTGTCAGCATGATTATGCACGGAAAACGAATTGCAACGAACGGAGATCTCCGTTTTGAACCGACTCCCGGGCAGTGGCAGGCCGTTCCGAAGCAGCTTGACCGGACACTTGATGAAAAAAGTAATACCATCACCACGAAATTATGCTATCCCGATAAGGATCAGCATCTGACCGGCTTTAATCCCCTTCTTTATCCGGATTTTGAATTTACCTATGAGGTAAGGGTTCATGGGGAAGGTGGTCACATTGTCGTATCCGTAGATCTGGACCGCCCTGTTCCGGAAGAATTCCTGGGAAAATTATGCTTCAATCTGGAACTGGTTCCTCATATTCTGTTCGGGAAACCCTGGATCATGGATAAGAAGCAGGGGATTTTCCCGACACAGCCAAACGGTCCGACCCTGCAGACTGCCGGTAACCATTTACACCCTTACAAGGAGCCGGATACTACCATGCGTATGCCGCTTGAGAAGCTTACACATAACCGGTCCGCTTATAATCCGGCAACCGCGGATACCCTGATCGCAGAACCTTATGCGGTTGGCAGACGCTTCACCTCCCGTCCGGATGATCCCTGCCAACGCTTTACCGTTGAGAGTATCGGTGCGGATCTGAAGCTGTATGATGGCCGCATGAACCACAACAACGGGTGGTTTGTCTTAAGCAGTGAGGTACCTGCCGGCAAGACCAAAGATGCCATCCACTGGATCATCACGCCCAGCGTTGTAGAGGACTGGATGTACGCTCCCGTCGTACAGATTTCCCAGGTGGGCTATCATCCGGCTGCTTCAAAGGCCGCTGTGATTGAACTGGATCAAAGAGATTCCCGTCGCGGGGATGCGATCCTTTATCAGATCACAGAAAACGGACCTGTTGAGATTCAGCGAGGCACTCCGAAGGAATGGGGAGACTTTTTACGCTACCACTATCTGAAATACGACTTCTCCGCCATTCAGGCAGAGGGCTTATACGAGGTTGTTTACGGCAGCAGCACTTCTGCGATCTTCCGTATTGCCAGCGACATTTATGACCGTGGTGTATGGCAGCCGGTACTGGAATATTTCCTTCCGATCCAGATGTGTCACATGCGTGTGAGTGAAAAGTACCGGGTATGGCATGATCTGTGCCACGATGACGACGCACGCATGGCACCTGTGAATTACAACCATTTTGACGGCTATGTACAGGGACCTTCTACACTGACGAAATACCAGCCCGGTGACAGGGTTCCCGGACTCAATGTGGGCGGCTGGCACGATGCCGGTGACTTCGATCTACGTGTGGAATCCCAGGCTGGAGAAGCTTACAATCTCGCTCTTGCCTTTGAAGCATTCCACGTGGATTACGATGCAACCACCATCGATCAGAAGCATAAAATTACCGAGATCCATCAGCCGGATGGCAAGAATGATATTTTACAACAGATTGAACATGGCGTGTTAAGTGTCGTTTCCGGCTACCGCGCTCTGGGACGTTTGTATCGCGGCATCATCTGCAATGATCTGCGCCAGTATGTCCTTCTGGGTGATCCTTCTGCCATGACCAAAAATATCGCAGGTGATGAGGATGACCGGTGGGTATTTACCGAAGACAATTCTCCCAGACAGCTTATGACGGCTTCACAGCTTGCCGGTGCATCCCGTGCATTAAAGGGATTTAACGATGATTTAAGCAGAGAAGCCTTACAGGATGCCATGGAACTTTATGAAAGTACTGTTGGAGATCATCCGGTAATCGAAAACTGCACCTCCTTCCCTGCCTCCACCGATGGAAATAGCAAGACGGAGCTTGCGAGAATCCATGCTGCTGTCGAGCTTTTCTTAACGACAGGAGACGATTCCTATAAGACCTATCTGCTTAACCGGTGTGATTTTATTGTAGAAAATATCAAGACGCTCGGCTGGATCATCTGCCGCGTGGTTCATAAGCTAAGTGATCCGGTTTTCACAGAAAAAATCCGTAAGGCACTGGTCAGCCTGAAGGCTTCTATTGATGAAGAAAGTAAAGAAACGCCTTACGGAATTCCCTACCGCCCGTTCATCTGGGGCGCCGGATGGGGGATTCAGCGGATGGGAGTCGAATATTATTTCCTGCATGAAGCCTTTCCGGACATCTTTGAACCGGATCTGATCCTGTGTGCACTGAATTTCATATTAGGCTGCCATCCCGGCTCGAATACCTCTTCCTTTGCATCCGGCGTCGGGGCACGCTCCGCTACCGTTGCCTATGGAATGAACCGTGCCGACTATTCCTATATTCCGGGCGGCGTGATCTCCGGTACGGCCCTGATCCGTCCTGACTTCCCGGAACTGCTTGAGTTTCCGTACCTCTGGCAGCAGGGCGAATATGTCCTCGGCGGCGGTTCCTCTGATTATATGTTCCTGGTTTTAGCAGCTCGGAAGGTTTTACTTGAAAATAAAGGTAACTATTCAGAATAGTTACAAATAAAGAAAAATAAAATGCAACGCCCGGACAGAAATGTCCGGGCGTTAATTCCGTATCCTTGTTAATTTCCATGGCATTTTATGCGTTCGACAGATTTACGACCCAGCGTTCCTTCTTCATCTCATGTGTGGCAACGATAATCTTGCCGACATCCAGCGCTTTCACTCCAAAGTACATCATAACCGGACTGGCATTGGTAAAGAATGCCAGAATGAGAAGCATTGGAATCATGACAGCCGTCGTTCCGCCGTCTACAAAAAAACCGACCTTCGTATCTCCTCCTGCCCGGCATACTGCAAGCTGTGTATTCACAAAGGTCCACAATGGCATGAAAAGTGCCATCAGCAGAAGCATTGCCCGGCAGATATTCTGTGCATCAATGCTTAAATTTCCGAAAACAACCGGTACAAGCAGAACGGTCACCACTCCGACAAGACACATTATACATCCAAATATGATTGCTGCAGAAAGCATCCACGTCTTTTCCTTCCGGGCATCATCCAGTTCATTCCTTCCCAATGATTTACCAATCAGGACTCCTGTTGCAGTCGTAATCCCATCAAAGGAAATGAAGAACAGATTGGCAATGGAAAAACTTGCTGCCATACCGGATACGACTGCTGCATTTCCCCTTCCATTATAAATTGCAGCCGTAAAGCTTTCTGACAGAACCCACATCATCTGGGATATAATCAGGAGTGACCCTTTCTTCAAAATCCGTCCAAACAATGCCCAGTCAATTCTTTTAAAGACGGAGAAGCTGATAAATTCCGGGCGTTCCTTGATGGTATAACCAATTAAGAGCAGCATTTCCACTGTCTTTGCAATGATGGTTGCATATGCTGCACCCTCTACCTCCAGTCTCGGCATTCCCAGATGTCCATAGATCAATACCCAGTTCAAGAACGCATTGGATCCGGCAGCAATCAAAGTGATGACCAGTATTACCCTTACTCGTCCAATCTCCCGATAGGAAGAAGACAGAATGGAGGAAATCATCATCTGGATTCCTATAAATCCCATCAGATACATATATTTCTGTCCTTCCTCCAGGATCAGCTCTGCCTGTGAATTACCAATCACCATAAGACTTAAGACAGGTCTGGTAAAGACAAATGTTGCAAGAAAGTAAAATATACAGGTTGAAAGCGACGCAACCACCTTAAATGCAACGCTCTGCCGCATTCCTTCCCTTTGCTTTGCTCCAAAATACTGTGTCAGAAAAATTCCTCCGGATGCACAGATCATATTCTGCATTACCATAAAAATAAAGCAGATCTGCCCGGAAATATTCACTCCGGACATCTTCACATCACCAAGGCCAGCTACCATAAAGCTGTCTATCAGTGATACCAGACTCTGAATCAATGCCTGCAGCATCACGGGTATTCCAATTGCCAGTGCCTCCTTATAAAAGCTCCAGCTTCCAAAACGTTCCTTCATCCTCGTTCTCATTGCCATTCCTCTCTTCCCTTACAACTGTGCCGTTCCCACATTTACAAACATACTCCTTGTTGTTTATCACAGCATATAATATAATAATATCTTGTATAGAACATTTTTTCTACATAAAAACCATATATTTATGTCAAAATATACCGTATTGGAGAGATATTATGATAAAAGAAAACGATTTCTTTACAAAACGAAATGATCACTCCCAGATTATTGAATATAATAACCCACAGTTTGAATGTTTTTCATCAAGTGCCTACTTTTCAGCTAATCAACACTATTTCGTTCCCGATCACTGGCATGAAGATCTGGAATACCTCTATGTCGTGGAAGGAGAACTGGAATATCACGTAAATGGCCAAAATATCATCATCCACGCCGGCGAAGGCATTCTGGTTAATTCCAAACGAATTCACTCCAACCGATCCCTTCCCGGAAAAAGCTGCGCTTTTTACTGTGCCATTGTTCATCCATGCCTGCTGTGTTCCACCCGATATATCCAGCAGACCTATCTGTTTCCCGTAATTTCACCCAATTCCTTTGACTACCTTTTATTATCATCCGGGGACTGGACAAAACAGATTATTGATGAGCTTGTACGTATGTTTGAGTCTCCCGATATTAAAAACATTGAACTGGAAATTCTGGAATCTTTTATCCGGATGTTTAAGATCCTCTATGCCCATTTGGAAAAGGCAGTACTTCCCTCCCCTGTTTCCGCTGCCCGGATCGGTACCTTCAAATCCATGCTTCTTTATATTCAGGAGCATTACCATGAAAAAGTTTCTCTTGAAGAAATTGCTGATGTAGGAAGTGTAGGAAAAACTCTTTGCACCAAACTCTTTCGTACCTATACCTCCAAGACCCCCGGGGAATACCTGATCCATTACCGCATTCAAAAAAGTCTCGATCTTCTGACCTACACTCGTGACAGCATTACCGATATTGCTTATGCTGTCGGATTTTCAAGTGCAAGTCATTACACCAGGACTTTCCGGGATATTATGGGGTGTACCCCGCTTAAATACCGCACTAATACTGTTGAAGATACTGCAAGTTATCATCTTGTCAGCCGTGATAACATTTAAAAAACACCTCCGGAAGAAAAGGAATCCCTTTCTCCCGGAGGTGTTACGGATTATGTTACTATTCATACGGATGCATCTGCATTATTTCACGACCTTCACAACCTGTTCTGCACCGGCTTACAGGGTAACAGTAACCTCTGCATTTCCGGAAAGGCCGATTACAGTATCCTTGCCTTCGGTCTTCACATCACCTGCAGATACGGAAGCAGCAGCCACATTTACAAGGCGGACAGCGTAGTTCCAGTCACTCTTAACGGTGATATGGATCTGATTTCCTTCTCTCTTTGCAGTCATGGCAATCTCTTCCTTCTGATCCATGCCATAAACAACTGCTTCTGCATTCTTGCCATCCTTTAATGCATAAAGCCGTAATTCTGCGCCATCGCCATAATCGTAATCCGGCTTGTCATCATGTGCACCTATTGCTACGATAGAGTTCTCCTTCACCATAAGAGGAATGCTTAAGTAGCCGTGCTTTTCGGTAATCCATCCACAGCCTTCCTTTTCTTCTCCGGTAAAGAAGTCGGTCCAGGTTCCCTTCGGCAGATAGTACTCAGCCATGCTCTGGTCGTTGAAGATCGGAGCAACCAGAAGGTTATCACCCAGCATATACTGTTTATCCACATAATGACAGGTTTTATCCTCGGTATATTCCAGAACCATGCTTCTCATGGTCGGAACACCGGTAACGGAGGTTTCAATTGCGGTCTTGTAAAGGTAAGGCATTAAGCGCGCCTTTAATCTGGTGAAGAAACGAACCACATCTACCGCTTCATCATCATAAACCCACGGTACTCTATAAGAGGAACTACCGTGCAGTCTGGAATGGGAAGAAAGGAGTCCGAATGCTACCCAGCGCTTATAAACATCTGCGGTAGAGGTATTCTCAAATCCACCAATATCATGTGCCCAGAATCCGAATCCGCTCATTAACAGGGACAGACCGCCGCGAAGGCTTTCTTCCATGGATTCATAATCGGACCAGCAGTCACCGCCCCAGTGTACCGGAAACTTCTGACCGCCAACAGTTGCGGAACGTGCAAAGAGAACAGCCTGTCCTTTGCCTCTCTTACGCTCTAATAATTCGTAAACACACTTGTTGTAAAGATAAGTGTAGTAGTTGTGCATCTTCTTCGGATCGGAGCCATCATGGTAAACCACACCTTCGGAAGGAATTCTCTCACCGAAGTCGGTCTTGAAGCAGTCAACGCCCATATCAAGCAGAACCTCCAACTTGCTCTGGAACCACTGATAAGCTTCCGGATTCGTAAAGTCTACGATTGCCATGCCCGGCTGCCACATATCCCACTGCCATACCTGACCGTTCGTTCTCTTAATAAAGTAGCCCTTTTCCATACCTTCATTGAAAAGTACGGATTCCTGTCCGATGTAGCTGTTGATCCAGACGCAGATGTTCAGTCCCTTTGCCTTAATTCTCTTAAGGAGTCCTGCCGGATCCGGGAATACACGGTTATCCCATACGAAATCACTCCAATGGAATTCCTTCATCCAGAAGCAGTCGAAATGGAAGGTTCTAAGCGGAATTCCACGGTCTAACATTCCATCAATGAAGCTCATAACAGTTGCTTCATCATAGTTCGTGGTAAAGGAAGTGGAGAGCCACAGTCCGAAGGTCCACGGTGCCGGAAGAGACGGCTTACCGGTAAGGTCGGTATAACGTGTCAGTACCTCCTTCATGGTCGGTCCGTTAATGAGGAAGTAATCCAGATAGCCACCCGGTACGGAAAATTCGGTTCTGGTTACCATTTCGGTTGCAACTTCGATGGAAACCTTCTCCGGATGATTAACAAGGACACCATATCCCTTATTGGTAATAAAGAACGGAATGTTCTTGTAGGACTGCTCGGTGCTGGTACCACCATCAGCGTTCCAGATGTCAATGCTCTGTCCATTCTTTACAAAAGGAGTGAAACGCTCGCCGGTACCATAAACCAGTTCGCCAACCGATAAGGAAAGCATCTGGCGCATATAGGTTTCCTCTGCGTCGGTATCGTTGTAGGCAAAGCCCTTGAAATCAGTCTTCATAAGTGCAAGGTCACGTCCTGCACTTCTGGTAATCATTTCGCCATTGCGGTAATAGGTCATGGACCAGTTTTTCTTCGTAATGACTAAGGTCAGCTCGCCGCTCTTAATGCTGATCTCTTCTTCGCTGTCTGTTACATCCAGCGGAAGCTCTTCCTTAAGCTCCAGTTCAAAGGAAGGAGTATTCACCACTTCTCCCTTATAATGATAAGTACGCACTCTTAAAATTTCCGGTGCCGGAGAGGTAATCTCCAGTGTCAGGTTGATACCGCCCAAGGTATCTCCTCTTGTCACGATGTGCGCGGTCGGTGCGCAGATGGTGACTTTCTTTTCTTCGATCTTGGTGAAGTATGCTTCTGCAGGTGCAAAACAGCTGCAGCCTTCCTTCTGTAACCAGCATCCGTTACTGAATTTCATGTTGTTACCTACCCTTTCTTTTCGTTTTTGTTGCTGCTTTTGTTTCCTTAATTATTTACTGTTTCCTTCCGGTATGGATCATACCCAATTCAATTATAATGATAGCATATAATGTTTTTTTATTCCATTCTTTAATTATTTTTTACTATTCTAACACAATATTGACATTTGACTCTGATTTGCGTAACAGTTCAGCCTTACCCATTCATAAGCTGCCAGATTGTACTGATTTGCTTTTTCGAGTTGTTTATGCTACGCTTTTCGGGAAGAAAGGATCCCAATATGAACAAAAGAATCTATGAAACGATGCATCTATCCGATGAGAAAATACAGAAGTTATTATTTATCCTCATTTTGATCCTTGGGATTGGAGCGCGGTTATGGATGTTTGGTGATGTCCCGGGCGGCATTAACCAGGATGAGGCGTTTGCTGCGCGGGAAGCATGGTCCCTGCTGCATTACGGAAAGGACTCCTTTGGATACTCCTATCCCATGTATCTGACAGCCTGGGGAAGCGGCATGAATGCTTTAAATACTTATCTGATGATGCCGTTTATTGCACTTTTCGGCATGCATACCTGGGTCTTCCGACTGCCGCAGATGCTGATCGGTATCTTATCCCTGTTTGCCATAGAAGAAATTGTCAGCAAAGTAGCCGACTGGAAATGCTCCTTACTTGCCATGTTCCTTTTAGCAGTCAGTCCCTGGCATATTATGCTTTCCCGCTGGGCACTGGAAAGTAATCTGGTCGTTGGCTTTCTGCTGTTTGGACTGTTATTCTTTATTTATGGAATAGAAAAGCAGCCCTTTTTCATTTTATCTGCTGTATTCTATGGTCTGAGCCTATATTGTTATGCTGCTGTATGGCCGATCGTTCCCATCATAATTCTGATGCAGGGATTGTACCTTTTATATGTACACAAAACAAAGATTACAAAATATATTATAATTGCAATTTTGACTTTTATTGTATTTACCATTCCCGTCATTCTTTTTTATCTCGTTAATATGGATATCCTGCCGGAGATTGTAACGCCATGGTTCTCCGTTCCACGTTTGATCTATTTCCGCAGCTCCGACGTTTCTGCCCTGGATATTCCGGAGAAATTCAGGGCACTTCTTCAGCTCCTTTTAACAGAAAATGATGGCTGCTATTGGAATAGTACCGCTGAATTCGGACTTTATTATAAATATGGACTGGTATTTACCGTAACCGGTCTTGCCGTCTGCCTGAAACGGACCTGCAAAAGCCTGAAGGATCGAAAATATGACGGTTATACCCTCTTTATGTTCCAATTCGTACCGGCCATGGTTCTCGGAATGCTGATTCATGTCAACGTCAACCGGATTAATTGTATCCATACATGGGTTCTCATTTTTATGGCGATTGGAATTGATCAGTATATCCGGTTATTTAAAAAGGGGATTCCTCATATAGATGTGGCGATCGCTGCATTATTTATTGTAGCATTTATTTCTTTTGAACATTTTTACTTCACAACATATGCAGACAATATCAGTCAATATTTTAAAAAAGGCATTGAACCGGCCGTTCTCTATGCCGAAAGCCAACGTGACGCAGGTCAGACCATCCACGTTGGGGATTCCTTTAATTATGAGCAGATTCTGGTATTTTCAACAATCACTCCGGATGAATACAAAGCCTCCGTAGAATATACCAATTATCCGGCTGCCTTTTTAGATATCAGTCAATGCCAGAACTATATCTTTCACAGTTATCCCACCGGTGAGAGTGGCATTTATCTCTTATACGGATTGTCCGAAGAGGATAAAACCAATTATGAGCAGCAGGGATATCAGGTTACATGCTTTGATACCGTCAGTGTCCTGAAGAAATAGGAAGCACTCCGGATTCCCGGAGCGCTTCCTATTTCTTTTCTTTTATCTTTTTAAGATATTCTGCTTTTAATGCATTCTCACTTTCCAGACGTGCGATCTCCGTTTTCAAATGATCGACATATTCCCTGGCAAGCTTCACGCCACCGTGCACCGCAATATCCGGATGCTGCTCCATTTCATCAAGCCACTGCATCAGCGACTTTTCACGAATATCATTATAGGTATGATCCGGTCTTCCAAACATGATTTATCCCTCTTTTCCAATTTTCTGACAGTGCAAACTTACTTGTAACGTAACTGTTCAGTACCTTCACAATTACGATGCAAAATCCGTTCCAAATCGGCTTCGCCGATGGGATTTTGCATTACTGAAGCATTATCTTACGGTCTCAGCAGTAAATGCTTCGACCTGTACTGAATAATTACCTTATAACATATTACTCAAACAGGTTCAACACAAACTTACTTGTATCATATGACTCAAACAAGTTTATCTTCTGTCAGCATTTCATACGTCACACCATACTTCCTTGCAATATCACTTGCAAAGGATTTGCCGATCGGAGGCGCAATTTCGATCTTATAGGAACGCTTCTCTCCCTCATTGTGCACCACAAGCGAAAAGGCTTTTCCATCGTAATCTTCTTCATTGATCTCATCAATATCAAACGCCAGCTTATGCATATGGGTATTGTAGATCGTCCGCATTCCCTTTTTCAGGATGGCTCTGACTGAATCCCGCGCAATGTAATACCCTTCCTCAAATGATGTTGTCGAGAAGGTTTCATTCATAAGGAAAAGACTGTGCTTCGTTGCATCGGCATACATTTCCTTAAACCGCTTGCATTCCTCTCCAAGGCGCCCCAGGTCAAAGGTCTTGT
This sequence comes from Firmicutes bacterium CAG:95, assembly GCA_000438155.1. GTDB lineage: Bacteria > Bacillota > Clostridia > Lachnospirales > Lachnospiraceae > Suilimivivens. Next base: position 3,587 of record FR902869.1, on the reverse strand, counting down.
CCTCATCTGCCGGGAAATGCGTATAGATATTATCTGCCGGAGCAAAGCAGAACGCTTCTCCCGGAACATAAATACCACCCTGTGCAAGCACAAACAGCTGTCCGATGGACTGTGTGATCGTGGTCTTACCTCCGCGGTTTGCACCGGTCAGGATATAGACCCGATGCTCCCGGTCAAAAATGAGATCATTGGTTACTACATTCGTCATGTCAGCATCCTCTGCTGCCACAAGCTTCAGATTATAAATTCCAACAGCTTTCATCGTAAAGTCCGTATCAGCATCCTCTGTCTGTTTCGAGGCTACCGTCGGCTTCACAAGCCGGACTCCCTTTTGCTTTAGCTTTTCCATATATTCTGCCCACTTGATATAGTACAGTAATTCCGGAATCAGATCGGTCATATCCGTTATCGTGATCGATACATACTTATTGAGGGTTTCCCTGATCTTGCGCACCATTCCGGAAATCATATGGTTCACAATTCGATCCATATACCGGGTAACATCCCTGGACGGATCATTATCTGCAATTGCTGAAATTCCGATCGCTGCATTGATTGGATTTCCTGCCATTGCATTGAGATTTCCTACCTTGAACATGGCCTCCGTAACAGCATTGGAATCTCCGGCCTCTATCTGCTGGAACTTATAATTCTCCTTCCACTCCGTACTCTCATTGATCTTGTCCTTCGAAGTAATATGATCGTAAAAGCTTCCCAGCACACCGGCCTTCGTAAACGGCTTACTGTTGATGGACAAAAGTCCGACCGCGTCTGCCTCAAACCGGTCATTCAGATTAATGCCGACCGTGATACTCCTCACCCGGGAAGTATGGATTTTCAGCTCGGAAATATCTTTCCTCAATTCCCCGAATCCGTTGCTGTGATAAAGCTCCTTCACATAATCGCGCAGTCCGACAAGCCCCTGTGAATGGATCTCTTTATTCTCCAGGCAATGATAAATGGCATCCACACACTCAATATAGTCATTGATTTCGTCCAGACGATGCAGAAGATCCCAGACCGTTGCGTGCTCTTCATATTCCTTGCTCAGGCACCCGTAGTCCTTCAGGAAGTTGATCTTATCCAGAATTTTCATCAGGGACTCCCGCATTTCTTTATGATGAATCATGTCCTCGAAAATATCACAGCGGTACTGCGTCACAAACGGATCTGCACACAGCTTCGACATCGTATTCATAATCAGATTCTGCTCCGATTCCTTTGGTGTCAGCTGCTTACAGATCTGATCCAGCCCCAGATCATGCAAAGCCGTCGGACTGATCTTCTTATATTCAGCGGATTCAAGCGGATATAACAGACTGTATTTTTTATTACTCATAGATGTTCCCTTCCTGATTTCTTTTGTAACAAGATATATCTTGTGTCTTATTCACAACTATTCAGAGCCATGCCAAATTGCTTCTGTTGTCATTCAGATGTATATATGAAAAAGGTCTGATAGATCATTTTGAGGTTATGCTTACATTTATACAGAATAGCAATTTCATATGGCGAATTTATTTCCCTGACTATTTTCAGTTTAATCTCTTGCCCCAATTTAATCAAATAGAAAATACTCTGCATCCATCCTGAATGTTATTCAAATTTTTCCTGCAGGTACTCCGACAGCTTCGTATTCTCACTGTAATCCACCGGGCAGTCAATGATACACGGAACCTTTTGCCTGAAGGCATCCTCCAGAATCGGGATCAGATCCCCTGCCTTTTCCACTCGATATCCTTTAGCATGCATGCTTTCCGCATACTTCACAAAATCTGGATTCGTGAAATCCACATAGCAGTGTTTTCCGAAATGATCGATCTGCTTCCACTTGATCAGACCATAACTGGCATCTGAAAAGATCAGCGTGACAATCGGTGTTCCCTCCCGGAGTGCCGTTTCGTATTCCTGGCTGTTCATCATAAAGCCGCCATCACCGGAGATCGCAAGAACCTTTTTCTGCGGATTGATCAGCTTTGCTGCTACCGCTCCCGGAACCGCAATTCCCATCGTTGCAAATCCATTTGAAATGATGCAGGTGTTGGGCTTATAGCAGTTATACTCACGGGCAATCCACATTTTATGCGCCCCCACATCGGAAATCACAATATCGTCCTCTCCCATGAATTTCCGCACATCATACAGAATCTTCTGCGGCTTCATCGGGAAGGAAGTATCCTCTGCATAGCTTTCGTATTCCTTTACCATTTCCTTTTTCAAATTAAGAATTTCTTCCGGCTCTTCCTTTTCCTCACAGCGGAACTTTATCTGCTGCAGCGAATAGGAAATATCTCCGACTACCTGTACCTCCGGCTGATAAAGCATGTTGATATGAGCAGACCGCTGGTCGATATGAATGATCTTATGCTTTCCACCTGCATTCCATTTTCCCGGAGCAAATTCGACAATATCATAGCCGATTGCAATCACAAGGTCTGCCATATCCAGAATCTTGTTCTGATAATCCTTCTGTGGAATACCGACCGTCCACATGGAGTATTTATTATTATAAGGAATGATTCCCTTTGCCATCATGGTATTCACGACCGGAATTTTCAGTTCATCCGCAAAGCTGGTAAGCGCTTCCCCCGCATGATTCCGCACTGCGCTGTGTCCAACGAGCACTACCGGATGCTTGGCTTTATAAATCATGGCTGCAGCCTGATCAATACTGCTGAAGGATGCGTATTCCTTGGAGCAGACCGGTTTCGTGATCGGTTCTTCCGCAAGTCCCGGCGTTACTGTCATCTTGGCCACATTTGTAGGAAGATCAATGTGGCATGCTCCGGGTTTTTCGCTCTCCGCATATTTAAAGGCAATTCTCATGATTTCATTGACAGAATCCGGATTCACGATTTGCTTGCTCCGTTTCGTGATCGGTGCAAACAATTCCACCAGATCCAGATACTGATGAGAAGTCAGATGCATTCTTTCCGTTCCAACCTGACCGGTGATAGCAACAACCGGTGCTCCATCCGAATTTGCATCTGCCGTACCGGTAATCAGATTGGTCGCACCGGGTCCTAACGTGGAAAAGCACACGCCCGCCTTTCCGGTAAGCCGTCCATACATATCTGCCATGAATGCAGCCCCCTGTTCATGCCGTACCACAATGACACGGATGTTGGACTTCTCCAGTGCATTCATCATATCCAGGTTTTCTTCTCCCGGAATTCCGAAAACATATTCCACGCCTTCCTTTTCCAGGCACTTTACAAGAACCTCCGCGGCGGTACAGCCCTGCTGCTCATGCAGTGAAGCTTGCTGTTCCTGCTTCAACTGTACCTGCTCTTGTTTCTTTACTTGTATCTGCTCTTGTTCCTCTCTTTGATTTTCCTGCTTCTCTTCTTCTCTTATCTGCTCACTGTTGCTCATGTTGTTATTCCTCCCTCGTAATACCCTTGTAATATGGGTATTTTTAAAGATTTCATTTCTCTGTGCCCAACCTTAGAAAACTTAATAAATACCGTTCGACCATTCGAACCTTCCACTGGCAGCTTCTCTGGACGCCAGGCAACTAAACTCAAACTTCACCTCCGGCTCGTTTTCTGCTTGGGCTCTGCTTGGGCTCTACATGTACCCGCTTC
>FR902868.1 GCA_000438155.1 Firmicutes bacterium CAG:95 | reverse complement strand
GACACAATGGCGTGTATACTTTCTTAAGTGTACACGCCGTTTTACTTTAAAGGAGGAGATGTATTATGACAGAAGAAATTTTAAGTGCCGTAAGCAGTGAAGTTTTCAGCGTCTGGTTCTTGATTGGCGCAGCGCTGGTGTTCTGGATGCAGGCCGGTTTTGCAATGGTGGAGGCTGGTTTTACCAGAGCCAAGAATACCGGTAACATCATCATGAAGAATTTGATGGATTTTTGTATTGGTACCGTAGTATTTATTTTAATTGGTTTCAGCCTCTTACTTGGTGAGGATCTGGTCGGTCTCATTGGTAAGCCGGGGTTTGATATTTTCACCAGCTACGCAGACTTTGACTGGTCCAATTTCGTATTCAACCTGGTATTCTGTGCAACGACTGCAACCATCGTTTCCGGCGCCATGGCAGAAAGAACCAAATTTTTATCCTATTGTATTTATTCCGCAGTAATATCTGCATTGATCTACCCCATTGAGGCACACTGGATCTGGGGCGGCGGCTGGTTATCCCAGTTAGGCTTCCATGATTTTGCAGGCTCCTGTGCCATCCACATGGTTGGTGGTATTTCCGCATTAATCGGTGCTGCTCTCTTAGGCCCCCGTATCGGTAAATACACAAAGGATGAAAGCGGCAAAATCATAAAGGTAAATGCTTTCCCCGGTCACAACATTACAATCGGTGCACTCGGTGTATTCATTCTCTGGCTCGGCTGGTATGGCTTTAACGGTGCTGCAGCCACAAGCGTAGAGCAGCTCGGATCCATTTTTGTAACAACGACCATTGCGCCTGCAATTGCTACCGTTGTATGTATGATTTTTACCTGGATTAAGTATGGCAAGCCTGATGTTTCCATGTGTCTGAATGCATCCCTTGCAGGTCTTGTTGCAATAACTGCCGGCTGTGATGTAACCGATGCTTTCGGTGCCATTGTTATTGGTGCCGTATCCGGTGTTTTAGTTGTATTCGGTGTCTGGCTGTTAGATTACAAGCTCCGCGTTGATGATCCGGTTGGTGCCGTAGCAGTTCACTGCTTAAACGGTATCTGGGGTACCCTGGCAGTTGGTTTATTTGCAACCACCTCTGCTCCCGGAAATGATTCATATACCGGTTTATTCTATGGTGGTGGCTTCCATCTGTTTGGCTTACAGCTTCTTGGCTTTGTCAGTGTTGCTGCCTGGACCGCTGTTACCATTACGATTACCTTCTTAATTATTAAAGCAACCGTTGGATTAAGAGTCACGGAAGAAGAAGAAATTGTTGGTCTGGATCCTACCGAGCATGGTCTTGCATCTGCTTATTCCGGATTCAGCATCATGGATATTTCCAACACCATGACGATGGAAACAAATGCCAACACAAGTCTTGGCAGCGATTCCTACGAAGCAGCTTCACCTGCTGCAAAGAACGCTTCCGTAAAGGTTGTTGCCGCTCCTGTTTCCCTTGATACAGGTATTCATAAGATTGTGATTATTGCAAAGCTTTCCAGATACGATTACTTAAAGAAAGCCATGAACGACTTAGGTGTTACCGGCATGACCGTTACACAGGTTATGGGTTGTGGTATCCAGAAGGGTGCCGGTGAAATGTACCGAGGCGTTGAAATGGATGCAACTTTACTTCCTAAGGTTAAGGTCGAGGTTGTTGTCAGCAAGATTCCTGTTGAGGATGTTATTGAAGCTGCCAAGAAGGCTCTGTACACCGGACATATCGGTGATGGAAAGATCTTCGTATACAACGTTGACAAGGTTGTAAAGATTCGTACCGGCGAAGAAGATTACGATGCACTTCAGGATGTTGAGTAATCTCTTTACATAGCTCCTATAAATGTTGTTGTGAAAAAGACCGCTGACTCCGTCAAGGAGCAGCGGTCTTTTGCTGTTTTAACCAGATACTTATTACCAGCATTAATGCCCTGCATATTTTTCCGTTTCCCTGATTCTGGCAAGGGCTCTTGCCATGGCAGCTCTGGTCATATGATATTCACGGATACTCTGCTTCTGACGCAGACGTTCGTTCGCACGTTCGAGAGCCTCTCTGGCACGTTTTTCATCAATCTCTTCCGGTCTTTCCATAGTTTCTGCCAGAAATACCACTCTGTTGTTTGCCACCTGGCAATAGCCACGTCCTACCACAACACAGCTGAAGTCTTCTCCTTCCTGCTTACGAAACCTGGCTTCTCCTTCTGTCACAGCGATCATCAGCTCCTCGTGATGCGCCATGACAGCTCTTTCCCCATCCGGTGCCGGAACAATCAGTGAGTTGCACATTCCTTCATAAAACACTCCATTACTGGAAATCATTTTCAGATAAAATTCTGACATTCCAAACTCCTTTCAGCCCAGCCGGAGATATGGACTCCGGCTGAATGAAACGCTGCGTACGGCTGCACACAGCTTTGAACAGATTATGTCTGCCTACAGAGCACTTTCCATGCTCTTCGCCTTTTCTGCCACATCCTCAATGGTTCCAACATTAAAGAAAGCAGCCTCCGGATAGGCATCTGCCTCTCCGTTAATAATTGCCTGAAAGCCACGTATCGTATCCTTAAGCGGCACATATTTTCCCGGAATACCGGTAAAGTTTTCTGCCACATGAAAGGGCTGGGAAAGGAATCTCTGAATCTTTCTTGCACGGTTCACCGTGAGTTTATCCTCCTCAGACAGCTCCTCCATACCGAGAATTGCAATAATATCCTGCAGTTCCTTATATTTCTGCAGCATTTCCTGCACCTTTCTGGCTGTTTCATAATGCTCCTGTCCCACTATGTCTGCTTCCAGAATACGTGATGAGGATTCCAGCGGATCAACCGCCGGATAAATTCCCTGTTCAACAATTTTTCTTGAAAGAACAGTGGTCGCATCCAGATGGGCAAATGTGGTAGCCGGTGCCGGGTCTGTCAGGTCGTCGGCCGGCACATAAACTGCCTGTACCGAAGTAACAGAGCCCTTTCTTGTCGACGCAATTCTTTCCTGTAATTCACCCATTTCCGTAGCCAGTGTGGGCTGATAACCAACAGCAGACGGCATACGTCCAAGCAGTGCGGATACCTCACTGCCCGCCTGTACATAACGGAAAATATTATCAATAAACAAAAGCACATTCTGGTTCATTTCATCCCGGAAATATTCTGCCATTGTCAGACCTGTTTCTGCAACTCTCATACGGGCTCCGGGCGGCTCGTTCATCTGACCGAACACAAGCGCTGTCTTTTCAAGAACACCGGATGCCTTCATTTCGGTCCATAGATCATTTCCTTCCCTCGAACGCTCACCGACACCCGTAAAGATGGAATAACCTCCGTGTTCTGTCGCGATATTACGGATCAGCTCCTGGATCAGAACAGTCTTTCCTACACCGGCACCTCCAAACAGTCCGATTTTACCTCCCTTGGCATAGGGCGCCAGAAGATCAATTACCTTGATTCCTGTCTCCAGAATCTCTACCACAGGGCTCTGCTCTTCAAATGTCGGCGGTTTTCTGTGAATACACCACCTTTTACTGTCTGTAACCGGTTCTCCGCCATCAATGGCTTCTCCCAGAACATTAAATAATCTTCCCAGAGTCTTTTCTCCTACCGGAACCGTAATTCCGGCTCCCGTCGGTGTCACCTCCATATCCCTGCAAAGTCCCTCACTGGCAGAAAGCATAATACAGCGGATGATATTATTACCAAGCTGCTTTGCCACCTCCATGACGCATTGCTTTCCCTGGTTCTCTACAGTAAGCGCTTCTTTAATATGTGGAAGTGGTCCCTTTTCAAACATTACATCAACGACAGGACCCGATATCTGTATGATTTTTCCTTTTTCCATCACACATTCACCTCTTCTATTCTCCGCTGCAGCATTGCAGCCCGTTTCTTCTTGTTGTTACGTTTTTTGCGCTGTGCACGTGCTCCGCTTGACACCTCAGTAATTTCCTGCGTAATCTGTGCCTGTCTTGCACGATTATACAGAATATTCAAATCATGCAGCAGCTTATCTGCATTATCCGTAGCTGCCTCCATCGCAAGCATCCGGTCATTCTGTTCACTGCAGAAGGCCTCTACCAGAGCTCCATAAATAAAACCTGCCAGATAATTTGGCACGATCATATCTACAGCATCCCTGGCGGAAGGCTCCAGTTTAAATTCTTCCTGATATACATCGGCAGGCGGAGCCGGAAGCTGTTTTCCGGACAATGGCAGAAGCTTTTTATCCTCTGCCTGACACAGCATACTGTTTTCCATACGGGTATAAATAACATGCAGCTCTTCAATTTCGCCTGTCATATATTTTTCAATCAGAATATTGCAGATCCATCTGGCTCTGTCAAAGGTCGGATCCTGAACGGTATAGGTAAAATTCTCTGCAATCGGGATCTTCCGACCTGCAAAATATTGTCTTCCCAGTTCTCCTACCACAAACAGGCTCACCTGCTTTCCGGCGCAGTCCAGAAACTGCTGTGCCAGCTTCAGGACATTATGATTATAAGCCCCCGCCAGTCCCTTATCTCCGGTAATCACCAGCAGTCCTATCCTGGAAGCCTCTTTGGAAGTATCTTCGAAATACGGATGCTCCATTTCCGGAAGATGGCGCATGATACGCTCAATGGTAGACTGCAGCATATAAAAATATGGTTCCGTCTTTTCCAGATCCTTTTTTGCCTTTTTCAGTTTGGTAGATGAGATCATATACATTGCACCTGTAATCTTACGTGTATCCTCGATGCTTCTGATCCTGCCCTGAATCTCTCTTAAACCCGCCATGTCAGTTCACCACCTGACTTTTATATTCCTTCACTGCTGAAATAATCCTTTGTACCAGATCATCACTCAGCGACTTCATCTGTTCAATTTCGTTTCCGATCTCCGGATGCTTTTCGTCCATGTAAGCCAGTAATTTTGCCTGAAAATCCTTAAGCCCCGATACCGGGATATCCAGAAACAGCTTATTAGTGGCACTGCACAGGGTAATAACCTGTTCATGCAGGGACATCGGATGCTCCAGAGGCTGTTTTAACAGCTCCATCAATCCTTTTCCATACTGGAGCTGCTGCATGGTAACAGCATCCAGATCCGAACTGAACTGCGTAAATACTTCCATTTCCCGGTACTGTGCAAGGTCAATACGGACACTTCCTGCTGCCTTTTTCATTGCCTTTGTCTGTGCTGCACCACCTACTCGTGATACCGAAAGTCCCACGTTAACAGCAGGGCGCATACCGGAGAAGAACAGATTGCTCTCCAGAAATATCTGTCCGTCTGTAATAGAAATGACATTGGTCGGGATATAAGCGGATACATCTCCTGCCTGTGTTTCAATAATTGGAAGTGCCGTGATGGAACCGCCGCCCAATGCATCACTCAGCTTACTGGAACGCTCAAGAAGTCTGGAATGCAGATAAAATACGTCTCCGGGATATGCCTCACGGCCGGGGGAACGTTCCAGCAGAAGGGACAATGCACGATAAGCTACCGCATGCTTGGAGAGATCATCATATACGATCAGCACATCCTGCCCCCGATACATGAAGTACTCGGCAAGCGCCGTACCGGAATATGGTGCAATATACTGAAGCGGTGCCGGATCACTCGCCGTTGAAGATACAACGATGGTATAGTCCATTGCCCCATGCTTTTCCAGTGTATGCACCAGCTTGGAAACCGTAGAGGCCTTCTGTCCGATTGCTACATAAATACAGATAACCTTCTTTCCCTTCTGGTTCAGAATGGTATCTACTGCAATTGAGGTTTTACCGGTCTGACGGTCTCCAATAATCAGCTCTCTTTGCCCACGTCCGATCGGAAACATGGAGTCAATGGAAAGAATACCGGTTTCCAGAGGCGTATCCACTGACTTCCTGTCCACAATTCCGGGAGCCGGCTGCTCAATCGGACGATAATCCGAGGCACTGATTTCTCCCTTGCCGTCAATCGGTACTCCCAGCGCATTCACAACTCTTCCGATAAATTCATCACCTACCGGAATTCCCGCCATACGTCCGCTTCGAACCACCTTCGTGCCTTCTTCGATTTCTTCCTCATCATCAAACAAAATACAGCCGACCTCATCCTCACGGACATCCTGTACCATAGCCTTCTGCCCATTCTCAAAGATCACTATCTCGCCATACATGGCATGATCAATTCCATCCACATAAACGATTCCGTCGCCGATGCTGTTAACAATTCCCACTTCATTTCCGGATACCTCAATATTTTCAAGACTATCCTTCAGAATGCTGATGATACCCTTCTGCACCAGCAGAGAATCCTTTCCAGACAGCTCCATGGAATCAATCCTCTTTTTTAATAATGCTGCCCGGCCCTTCATACTCCAGTCATATTCTTCGCTTCCTGCCCGCAGGACAAATCCATTTCCCAGATCTGTATTCTGCTTCTTAGTCAGATTTAAGACTCTTCCCGGATATTTTTCTTTCAGGAAACGGATTATTCCATCTGACTGCTTATCTGTCGGTTCGGTCACATATTCAAGTACACAGTTAAGAGGTTCCTTCTCTTCTGACCTTAATGCACCATATTCCTTTTTCAATGCTGCCAGCTCAGATACCTGATGATCCCTGGAAAGAAGTCCGAGAAGTCCCCTGATCTCCAGTGGAAAAAGCTTCCGGATCAGTTTTTCCCTGTTCTCCTGTGAAGCAGTGGGATCATCCAGTTGCTTTTGTATCTCCGGTACCATCTGCAGCAGATCCAGAGCTTCATCAAGCGACTTCTCCGTAATCTGCTCACCTATCATTTTTTCCAGATAAATATTAAGATTCTGCATGCTCACTCTCACCTGCTTTTATCAAAAATTTGTCATATAATTCACTGTTATTGTCTTTCTTCTGCATTCCTTCCGATGCGGCTTCAAAAAGCAGGGAGCGGATTTCCTTCTCGGCACGTTCTACCATCTTTGTATGCTCCAGCTCTGCTGTCTTTCTGGAATCCTCCATGATCTCTCCGGCTTTCCGGTTTGCCTCATCAACGATCTGCCGGTAAGCTTCTCTGGCATCCTCCTGTGCTTTCTGCATCACCTTTGTTTTTTCATCCTGGATGCTGCTCTGTAAGGCCTCATACTTCTGCTTCTGTTCACCTGCCTGCACCTTTTCCTGCTCTGCCTCCCGGTAACGGTCTGCAATAGCCTCTTCTCTTTTGGAAATAATGTTATTCACCGGCTTAAAAAGGAATTTTTTGATCAACAGATACCATACCACCAGGTTGATAACGGTAAACAGCAGATTAATATCTAGTTTTAACATATGTTTTCATTCCTTTCCTATTCTGATCAGCTAAGCAGAATAATAATCAGAAGTCCGATAACAAAGCCATAAATTGCAGTTGCCTCTGCAAGTGCCGAACCCAATAGCAGCAGCTTGGTTATCTTGCCTTCTGCTTCAGGCTGTCTTGCAACTGCCTCTGTTGCCTTGGATGTAGCCAGTCCAATACCAATACCTGCACCAATACCTGTTAATACTGCAATACCTGCACCAATTGCGATAAGTGTTGTGCTCATAATTTTTCTCCTCTTTTCTTATCCTTTTTTTGTCCTTTTTCTTTTACCTGATTACAGCTGTTTCCTGTTTATCGTTCCCCGCTGCCTTATTCCATTGCTTCTTTTATGAACAGACCTGTCAGGAACACAAAAACATAGGCCTGTATCAATCCATCAAAAATATCAAAATACATACTGAATACGACCGGTAAACCGACCGGCATAATGTACTCAATCAGTTCCATAATGACAAAAGCACCAAGTACATTACCAAACAATCGCATGCAAAGTGACAACGGTTTGATAAAGAGTTCAAGTACATTGATCGGTGTAACCAATGCAATTGGTTCTGCAAAGCCCTTAAGCCAGCGCTTTACACCTTTCTGATGAATTCCTGCGTACTCTATGAGAACGATACTCATAATAGCCAGGGCAGCTGTTACATTCAGATCCTTGGTCGGCGGTTTAAAGCCCAGAATTCCGATCAGGTTTGCAATACCAAGATACATAAGCACTGATGTCAGATATGCTGCATACCGCTTACCGTCTGCTCCCAGAATACCTTCCGTGATTCCTTCCAGCGAGGTTACCGCCTGTTCCAAAAGCAGCTGCCTTTTTCCCGGATGTTCAACCTTCAGATTTCTGGTCAGAATCAGTGATAAGAGCAGGACAACGGCCATAATGATCCAGGTGACAACAACCGATTCATAGATCCCGATACCGCCGATCGTAAAAACGCTTTCACAATTCAGCTCTTCCCTGAGTGCTTGTCCCAAGTTACCCATCTTCGCACTTCCTTTCCTTTTATTAATGTGTAATAACGGTTTCTGTCCCGTATCTCAACGCAAATATTATAATACAAAAATTTATAATTCCATAATTCACTTTTTTTGTATTATCCATAGATTTTTTGAATGGACTATATTATACTTAACGCAATAGATAAACCATACTTCAGAGGGGGAGTTTTTATGCAGAATCTGATGGAAATCAGCTTTGACTATTATAAGGTGTTTTATGAAGTAGCAAGAAGTCACAGTATTACTCTGGCTGCCAGTCATCTGTGTCTGACACAGCCAACCGTTACAAAATACATAAAGAATCTCGAAGCAGTTCTTAACTGCCAGCTGTTTCTCCGTTCACAAAAGGGGGTTTCCCTGACATCGGAGGGTCAGCGCCTTTATCGCCAGATCAGCCATCCCTGCCAGCAAATGGGACAGGCTCAGGAGGTTATCAGGGAATACGTAACGAACCAGGATGGCAGAATCACCATCAGTGCTACCGAGCTGACCATGCGCTATTTTCTGCTTCCCTTTATGGAGCGGTTCCAGCATTGCTTTCCCAATGTTAAGCTGCAGATCCACGCGCATTCCTTTCCAACTGCAATTACTTCGCTGCGTGAAGGAACCTCTGATTTTGCCCTGAGTATCACACCACTTGATAACTGTTATGATTTTGAGGTTACCCAGGTTTCCGATTTTCAGGATATTCTGATTGCCGGCAGCCGTTATTCCTATCTGGAGAACCGGATTCTTTCCATGGAAGAGATTCTGACCTATCCAATCATTTCCATGGAAACCGGAACTGCATCCCGCAGATTCTGGGATACTCTTTTTGAGGAGCAGGGGTATGAACTTACCCCCAATATTGAGCTGAACTCCAACGATCTGATCGCACCGGCCGCAGTCCACAATCTGGGAATCGGGCTCGTTCCTTTTAAGTTTGCCCGCTATTATTTAATTAATTACGGAATTATACAGCTGAACACAGATTTTTTCATTCCCAAAAGACAGATCTGCCTGATCCGGAATCCTCTGCACCCACTGACACCTCCGGTTCAGGCATTGATCCATATGCTGAAGGGATCCGATCTCGATCCCCTGCTTTCTTATTCCACAGATAGTGGCATCAATCTTTAAAGCTATACAGCCACTCCATAACGGAGTGGCTAAAGACACTATTTTTACAGCGCCTTAATCCGGCGTACGGCCTCCTTCGTACTCTCATGGCTGCCGAATGCGGTCAGGCGGAAGTACCCCTCTCCGCTCGGTCCAAAGCCCGATCCCGGAGTACCAACCACATTGGCTCTTTCCAGCAGATAATCGAAGAATTCCCAGCTGGTCATGCCGTTCGTGGTCTTTAACCAGATGTAAGGAGCATTCACACCACCCGATACCGTAAAGCCTGCATCAGCCAGCTCTTCGCGGATATAAGCGGCATTCTTCATATAATAAGCGACCTGCTCCTTTAACTGCTGCTTTCCTTCCGGAGAATAAACCGCTTCTCCGGCACGCTGTACAATATAGGGAGCACCGTTGTATTTCGTTCCATGTCTTCTTGCCCATAAGCCATGCAGGGCAACACCTCCACAGGTCAATTCCTTCGGAATAACCGTATATCCCAGACGCACGCCGGTAAAGCCTGCATTCTTGGAGAAGGAATGCATCTCGATCGCACAGGTTCTCGCCCCTTCACATTCATAAATCGAATGTGGAATATCTTTTTCTGAAATATATGCTTCGTAAGCAGCATCATAAATGATGACGGAGCCGGTACGGTTTGCATAATCAACCCATTCCTGAAGCTGTGCTTTGGTAATCGTTGCACCCGTCGGATTGTTCGGGAAGCACAGGTAAATGAGGTCAGGTACCTCCTTCGGAAGCTCCGGTGCAAAGTTATTGGCTGCCACACAGGGCATGTAGATCACATTGCTCCAGGTTTCGGACTTCGGATCGTACTCTCCGGTTCTTCCTGCCATTACGTTGGTGTCAACATAAACCGGATATACCGGATCGCACACTGCAATCCTTGCATCCGCACTGAAAATCTCCTGAATATTGCCACAGTCACATTTTGCTCCATCGGAAACAAATATTTCGTCTGCATAAATCTCGCAGCCACGATCCTGATAATCGTTCTTCGCAATTGCATCCCTTAAAAATTCGTATCCGAGATCCGGTGCATAGCCATGGAAGGTTTCTGCATTCGCCATCTCATCCACAGCCTTATGCAGTGCCGTAATAATGGCCGGAGCTAACGGCTGGGTAACATCTCCGATCCCAAGACTGATGATATTGCTGTCCGGATGTGCTTCTGCATAAGCCTTACGCTTCTTTCCAATCGTGGAAAACAGATAGCTTCCGGGAAGCTTTAAATAGTTTTCATTCACACGTGTCATCGCTTTTACCTCTTTTATTTATTTTTGAGCAGCAGTACCATCTGTGCTGTTTCAAACAGATTTCTGCCACTTTGCATACTGGTTCTTAATAAGTATTTGTGTGCTTCATCCTCAGATATATGATTACTCTTCATCAGAAGCTCCTTTGCCTGTTGGATCATTGCACGTTCCTCCGGACTTCGCTGCCGCGGCTGTTCCCGCCGTTTTCTCCTTCGTCTTGCTGCATCCTCCTCCATGAAATGAATGGTCTGGATCAGCTCCTGTACCTTGAGCGGTGTTTCCATATGCGTCACCTCAGCAGAAGACGCCCCTGTCATAACACTGTTTGATGCAATGAGAAGCATCTGAAAGCCTGCCGGAAGATCCTCCTTGAGCTGCATATATGCCATATCCGGAAGACGGTATCCACAGATGACTACACCGCTCTCCAGCTGATCGGCCATGGCAAGGGTTCCGGCTCCCGATGTACAGATACTGACATTGCCCCATCCGTTTCGGACAAGAATATTCCTGATATTCTGAGCATCATTTATCCTGAGAAATGTAATGATAATATTACCCATCTCCGGATCTCCCCTCTAGAATTGGTTCAGATATTTCTTCGTCTCCCAGTCGGTAATCTGTTCACGGTATTCTGCCCATTCCTGC
>FR902867.1 GCA_000438155.1 Firmicutes bacterium CAG:95 | reverse complement strand
AGGAAAACAGGGTCTGAATTGGACATAAAGAAGCAAGAGAAGCGGAAAAAGTCCAAAAAGGGAAGATACTAATCAGGAAAGTCTGGAATCTACATAAATTACAGAAACTACAGGTATAATTCAGGAATGAATGGAAATGATACAGAGTAAATGAATCTGCATAGGCAGAATTTGTTTACTCTGTTTCTTTGTTGTCATGCATATGTGAAAATGGTCCGGTGGATCATTTTTGAGTTACTATGCATATGAAACCATGGGCATGTGCATGAAATTATTACTATGCATATGAAACTATGGGCATGTACATGAAATTATTACTATGTACATGAAATCATTGGCATGTACATGAAATTATTACTATGCACATGAAATCATTGCCATGCATACTTTACTGTGTATATAAGAAGCACATAAAAGCTGTATTGGTGAATTGTTTTACGGAAAAGGTCTAAACAGTCTGGTAGTTTATGAATGGCAGTGTTGGATGCACTAATCCAACATATTTAGACAGGAAAGGGGTTTTAAGAAAATGAAAAGTGATGACAAGAACATATTACGTGAGGTTCAGAAAAATACCCAGATGGCAATGCAGGCTATTGATTCCATCAGCAGTAAAATTTATGATGACACATTAGCGGCACAGGTGACGAAGGACAGCATGAGATATGGGGAGATCTACAATCGGGCAACGAATGAGCTGTTACAGGGAAAGGCTGAGTGTTACAAGGAAACCGGATATCAGGAAATGATGCTGCGTGGGGCAATTAAAGCGAATACCATGCTCAATTCCAGCACCAGTCATGTAGCAGAGCTTCTGATCCAGGGAACGAACCGTGGATTGACGGATATGTGGAAGATAATGAATCATTGTGAGAATGCAGGTGACCGTTCCGTGGAGATTGCTAAAGAACTGATGGATTTTGAAGAAAAAAGCATTGAAAAGCTGAAAGAGTATTTATAAATTTATTACAACTGACCAGAGATATTTTTTGAATATTTTTCACAAAATTTTACCACGATTTTTTACCACTTTAGTGTAAGAAAATGCTTGAAAGGAAAAAAAATCTGATATATAATAGCAACAGATTGAGAAAGCGGTGTACTATAGCATAGATTGTATACAAGGATACCGTGCCACAACAAACATTTAAAGGAGGACATGACAATGTCATACGTTGATGAAGTTTATCAGATGGTCGTAGAGAAAAATCCTGCACAGCCGGAATTCCATCAGGCAGTAAAAGAGGTACTGGAATCTCTGAGAGTTGTTATTGAAGCAAACGAGGAGAAGTACAAGAAGGATGCTTTATTAGAGAGAATCGTTACTCCTGAAAGACAGTTGTTATTCCGCGTTCCCTGGGTAGATGATAAGGGACAGGTTCAGGTTAATAATGCATATCGTGTACAGTTTAACAGCGCAATCGGACCTTACAAGGGTGGTTTAAGATTACATCCTTCTGTAAACCTTGGTATTATCAAATTCTTAGGTTTTGAACAGATCTTCAAGAACTCATTAACCGGACTTCCTATTGGTGGTAGTAAAGGTGGTTCTGATTTCGATCCTAAGGGCAAGTCAGACAGAGAAGTAATGGCATTCTGCCAGAGCTTTATGACTGAACTTCACAAATATATCGGAGCTGACACTGACGTTCCTGCCGGTGATATCGGTACAGGAGCAAGAGAGATCGGCTTTATGTATGGTCAGTACAAGAGACTGACAGGTCTTTATGAAGGCGTACTTACCGGTAAGGGCTTAAGCTACGGTGGATCTTTAGCAAGAACAGAAGCTACCGGATATGGTTTATTATACTTCGTAGAAGAAATGTTAAAGTGTAATGGCAAGGACATTGCAGGAAAGACTGTTGCTGTTTCCGGAGCAGGTAATGTTGCGATCTACGCAATTCAGAAGGCACAGCAGCTTGGTGCTAAGCCTGTTACCTGTTCGGATTCCACCGGATGGATTTATGATCCGGAAGGAATTGATGTAGAATTACTGAGAGAAGTTAAGGAAGTAAAACGTGCACGTCTTACCGAGTATGCAGCAGCAAGACCGTCCGCACAGTATCATGATAAGAAGGCAGAAGGAACCAACCAGTGGTCTGTTAAGGTTGACATCGCTCTTCCTTGTGCAACACAGAACGAACTGAACCTTGAAGATGCAAAGACACTTGTTGCAAACGGCGTATTTGCTGTAGCAGAAGGTGCGAACATGCCTACTACGATGGAAGCTACTGAATATCTTCAGGAGAATGGTGTTTTGTTTGCGCCTGGTAAGGCCTCCAATGCAGGTGGTGTTGCTACCTCCGCATTAGAGATGAGCCAGAACTCAGAAAGATTGAGCTGGACCTTTGAAGAAGTAGACAGCAAGCTTAAGGGAATCATGGTTAATATCTTCCATAACCTCGATGATGCAGCTAAGAAGTATGGCATGGAAGGCAACTATGTTGCCGGTGCTAATATTGCCGGATTCTTAAAGGTTGCAGACGCCATGACAGCACAAGGAATCGTATAAGATAGTCTTGCGAGCCCCGAAAGCGTTATGCTTTCGGGGT
>FR902866.1 GCA_000438155.1 Firmicutes bacterium CAG:95 | reverse complement strand
TGCCCCCCAGATCTTTTCTCCAAACGCATAGACATCCTCACGGATCCCCATGGATAAATACATACTTTTTGAATCCATTTTTCCAATTCCTTTTTCTGTTCTTCTATAATTTGTAGTAACTTTTTCTTCCGGTTCCCATAGCTGTATTATCTGTTGATCCGCTTAGAGTAGGGAATGGCAACCATTCCATACCTTCACAGCTACAGGGAATAATAATACGGCCGCATATAAGATAATAACGCTTCTGTATCGGAGCCAATCTCTGACTTATCCACCCAGATCACATCCCGTTCCCTCCGAAACCAGGTCAGCTGCCGCTTGGCGAAGTGCCTCGTATCCCGTTTAATCCGGTAAATAGCTTCTTCGAGAGTGATTTTATCATCGAGATAATCCAGAATCTCCTTATAGCCAAGTCCCTGCATGGAAACCATGCCACGATGATACCCCATTTCCTTAAGGTGCTTCACCTCATCAATCAGTCCGTTCTGCACCATTTCATCCACGCGCAGTTCGATTTTCTGATAAAGCTTTTCCCGTTCATCGTTAAGTACAAAATACCGGAACTCATATGGAGATTCCCTGTGCTGCTGCGTTTCGTTGTGCTCGGAAATCGGATAATGATTCTTCTCATAAAATTCCAGAGCACGGATTACTCGTTTATTATTATGAAAGTGAATCTTCTCTGCCGAAACCGTATCCACCTTTTCAAGCAGATCATGAAGATATTTTTCTCCCTTTTCAGTAAGAAGCTGTTCATATTTCTGACGGATCCCGTCATTCTCTTCTTCCTCAAACAGGATGTCATAGATCAGCGACTGGATATAAAATCCGGTTCCACCAACCACAATTGGAACATGACCGTTTGCATAAATCTGTGCCATAGCCTTCTTTGCCATCTGCTGAAATACATAAATATTAAATTCTTCCTCCGGATTCAGGCAGTCAATCAGGTAATGTGGAACGCCGCACATCTCTTCCTTCCGGATCTTCGCAGAACCGATGTCCATATAACGGTACACCTGCATCGAATCTGCCGAAATAATCTCGCCCTGTACCTCTCTGGCAAGGGCAATGGAAAGTGCGGTCTTCCCGACTGCTGTAGGTCCTGTCAGAATAAGCAGGGGTGGTTTCTTCTCCATAGCTTCACCTACGTTACAATTCTTTTAAACTTTTTCTCAATTTCATATCTGCTCATGGAAATAATCGTCGGTCTTCCATGCGGACAATGATAAGGATTATCCAGTGTCAGCATCTCATCCAAAAGAGCTGAAACCTCTTCAAGGGTTAAACTGTTATTTCCCTTTACAGCCGCCTTACATGCCATGGATGCCAGTTTATTTAAGATGACATCCGGCTGATCCTTCATGGGATTCTCACACAGTTCATCCAATACCTCACGGAAGAATTCCATTTCCTCACAGCCATATAAATCCACCGGCATACTGCGGATGGCCACAGAACCGGTTCCAAACTCTTCGATTTCAAATCCAAGGGATGTAAAATAATCCCGATAGGAAAGCAATGCCTGTTCTTCCTTACTGTCTAAATGCAGCACCACAGGCGGCGTAATCTGCTGGGAGGCCACGGTTTTGTTTTTTAATTCCTTTAAAAGACGTTCATACCTGACCTTTTCATGCGCAGCATGCTGATCCATGATAAACAGCTTGTCCTTAAAGGCTATCAGCCAGTATGTATCAAAAATCTGTCCTAAGATCTGATAGGACTCCCTGGACTTCACATCCACAAAATTTTCCTCGAACAAGTCAAGCTGTACCGGCTTCTCTACCAGAATATGTTCTGCAGATTTTATAATATTATGATGAAGATCGCTCTCGGTGGTATTTACCGGATGATCACCCAGAATTTTCTGCACGGAAAGCTTTGCCTGATATGGCGTTTCTTCCTCGGCAACCATTTCCGGTTGCTGCCGGGATGTTTCATACTGCATACCTGCAAATCCAGACTCCTGTCCAACATCCAAACTTGCACTATCTGATTCTGCAAGATCGGATTCTGTCCCGTTTTCTGTCCTGTCTTTTCCTGCAGTATTCTCTCTGGCATAATCTGCTCTTACCGCCACCTGCTCCCCGGATTGTCTCTGATTCCTGGTATATTCTGCTACCGGTTCCTGAATCCTCTCCATGTAAGTACGGTTCACCTCGAACGGCTCCGGAGCCTGTCTGATCTGTGGTGTCTGTTCCTTTTCTTCCGTAAGAAGGACATCCGGAATCAATTCGATCTCATGGAGACGGTCACGGATCGCCGCTGCAATCTCTGCATAAACCTCTGCTCCGTGCTGGAGACGGATTTCCATCTTGGCGGGATGTACATTCACATCAATATCTTCCGGTTCAAATTCAAAGTGTAGAACACAGAACGGGAATTTATGCTGCATCAGATACTGCTTATAGCCTTCCTCCACAGCCTTTTGCAAAACATCATTATGAACATATCTTCCGTTCACAAAGAAAATTTCAAAATTCCGGTTGGAACGGTTCTGCTCCGGCTTTCCCAAAAAGCCCCTGACACGCACGGACTTCCCGTTTAAGGAAAAATCAATCAGATGGTCTGTCACTTCCTTTCCATAAATACGGTAAATAACTTCCTTTAACTGATTGTTGCCGCTGGTCTGGAAACGAACCTGACCGTTTACAATAAATTTAATTGAAATATCCGGATGGGAAAGTGCCAGATGCTCCATCAGATCTGCCACATAGCTTCCTTCCGTCTGTGGCTGCTTTAAGAATTTGCGTCTGGCCGGTACATTATAAAACAGATTCCGTACAAGGAATGTCGTCCCCTTCGGTGCTCCGATCTCACTGAATTCACACTCGGCGCCACCCTCAATCTGATAGTGTATGCCGGTAAAATCCTCCTGTGTCTTTGTAATCAGCTCCATCTGGGATACAGCACAGATACTGGATAAGGCTTCTCCACGGAACCCAAGGCTTTGAATGTGCGGAAGATCCTGTGCATCCTCGATCTTACTGGTAGCATGCCTTAAGAAGGCTTTCCGGATTTGACTCTTTTCAATTCCGCTTCCATTATCTGTAACACGGATGAGGGAAATACCGCCCTCCTTAATCTCTACGGAAATTGCCGTTGCTCCCGCATCAATTGCATTTTCCGTAAGCTCCTTTACGACACTGCGCGGCCGTTCGACTACTTCACCTGCCGCAATCTGATCAATTGTATTCTGGCTTAAAAGATGAATAACTGCCAATGCTAACCTCCTACCAACGATTCTTCAACTTGTTCTGTAACCGGTAAATGGTATTCAATGCATCAAGTGGAGTCAGTGTCGATACATCCAGCTCCTTCAATTCATTTAAAACATCTTCATCGGTCACGGTATCAAACAGGGACATCTGGCTTAAATCCACTTCGTCATATTTGACCGCCTTGTGCTTTGTTTCCTTCTGGTCGATCGCAATGCTTTGTACCTTTTCAAGAATGTCATTGTCACAAAGCTGTATCATGATTTCCTTGGCACGGTCAATGACCATATCCGGCACCCCGGCAAGCTTTGCTACCTGAATACCATAACTCTTATCGGCACCACCTTTAACAATCTTACGCAGGAACACAATGTCATCTCCCTTTTCCTTTACGGCAATGCAATAATTATTGACATTGTTCATCTTTCCCTCTAACTCGGTAAGCTCATGGTAATGCGTTGCAAACAACGTCTTTGCACCAAGCAGCTTCTTATTGCTGATATGCTCAATCACCGCCCAGGCAATGCTGAGTCCGTCAAAGGTTGAGGTTCCTCT
>FR902865.1 GCA_000438155.1 Firmicutes bacterium CAG:95 | reverse complement strand
ATTTATATGGCGAAGTAACCACATGAGCAAAAGGAAAGCTGCGTAGCAGCGATTTTGCTCATGTGGTTCTGAATAGTTACTTATGATTTGGTAAATTAATATTCGTAATCAATGCAGGCGCGGCTTTCACGTAACGGAGTGATGAATGCGCCAAAGGCTTTGTGGGTGGGATGAATCTGATAAGCATTCAGGCCTTCGATATCATCAAAATCACAGATTAAAGCCAGTTCATAGTTGCTTTCTGCAGCTTTTTCATCATTGATGGCAACGACAAGCTTCTTTAAGGTAGGAATCTCTGCTTCAAAAACGGAAAGGCACTTCTTAGCTTCCTCGATGGTTTCCTGTTTCGTCTTTCCTTCTGCATTTTCTTTTAGTTTGAACATTACAATGTGTTTAATCATAGGTGTATTTCCTTTCTTTGTTGTTATATAGAAATTTATCGGGCAGGTACGAACGACCTTTTGACCCTGATATCATCATATTATAAGATAATAAATGAAAATACAATACTGTTGCTGTTATAACATTTATTGAAAGTGTAAATTACTGGAACAAG
>FR902864.1:27798-41486 GCA_000438155.1 Firmicutes bacterium CAG:95 | reverse complement strand
AGCGTACAGGTACCGGTCTGTCCGGCCGTTCCCGACGATCCGGCCGTTCCGGTCTTCCAGTTGTGGGACGTCTGTGGGTGGCTCCGTTTGGAGATCCCGGACGTCTTCGCCGTTTCAGAAGCATCTGTTCTTCAATTTCCTTTTGCCGGAGAACATAAAGCCCCTCTACAATTGCAAACATCATTAATGTGGTAAGCACGGAGCTTCCACCGTAGCTGATTAACGGCAGGGTCACTCCGGTAAGCGGAATGAATTTTGTACCGCCGCCAATCGTAAGAAACACCTGAAAAATATAGGTTACACCAAAACCAAATGCAATCAGCTGATAAAACCTGTCATTCAGCCGGATGGAAATATTCATAAACATAATAAAACAGCTCACACAGATGAGAATCAGGCAGACTGCAAACAGAATTCCTAACTCTTCCGCAATTGCAGAGAAAATAAAATCCGCTTCAACCGTTGGAATGGATTCCGGTGTTCCTTTGTATAACCCAAGTCCGAAGAAACCACCACTCGATATGGCAAATAACGACTGGGTAATCTGATAACCGGCGGAATCAATAACACTCCACGGATCCTTCCAGGCCTGTACACGTACCTGCACATGCCGAAACACCTTGAATGCAAGGTAAGCTGCAGCTGCACCACCCCCTGCTCCTGCTGCTACATAGAGCGGATTCTTCGTTGACACATAGACCATAAGGACATATACAACAAAGAAAATCAGGGCGCTCCCAAGATCCTTTGAAATCACGAGCACAATGACATGCGCTGCCGCAACCACGGCCGTCGTAAAGACCTCTAAGAAGCCCGAAGATTCATACAGTGCACTTGCCACAAAAAATACAAATAAGATCTTAACAAATTCGGATGGCTGAAAGGTGACGCCGCCGATGGAATAGGAAAGCTTACTTCCATAGGTGGTCTGACCAAGAATCAAAACCACAGAAAGTGCAAGAATACCAATCAATGCATAAATCCATTTCAGCTTCTTCAAAAAGCGTATCTTTTCAATCAGGAACGGAATCAGAAGGGCAATTGCTAACGCTCCAGCCACAATAATAAACTGTTTAACTGCCTTTTTCATATCAAGACGAGTCAGGATCACAAAACCAATACTAAGCAGCATACACATGTTGTTTACAATCAGCCGGTTGGCTTTCGGGTAAATCATGCGGTACAGCATAATAGCCGTAAACAGCAGAATCTGCTGGAACGCATAAAAAAACAGATAGGTAAAATCTCCCGTTTCAAAGCAGATGACCAGAAAGCTGCAAAAGTGAAATGCAAACATTAAAATATTCTGCCGGATGTAAATGCCGTTGCGAGCCTCTTCGTTATCATACCGGAACACGGCAAAGCATTCATACGTGTATAATGTAATCAGCAGTGTAATTACATATTTTGAAAACTCGCTGACATATAATTCCATTATTCCACTCCTCTTTTTATATGTCCCGTTGTATATTCCTGATAGGGAGGTTTCCGGTCCGTACCGGATAATAAATCAGCAAAATAGCGGACAACTGACACAGTTTCGTCTCCGTTTTCGGTTGTGAAGTCAAGACGGTAAGCCGTAATGCCCTGCATGCCCTTTTCCACGAGGGTATGAAGGGACAAGGGTACACTGTTATAGATGATATTATAACAGCTCCGACAGTTATGCAGTACCGGAAATGAAGTCTTATAACGATCTGTAAGAACACAGATTCCGGCTTCATGCCGGCAGCTCTTTAAGGTACTCTCGATACAATTTGCCGTAACCATCATTGGAAGATATCCGTAAACAAGAGCGGCTGCTTCCATTGTATCCGGAGTTTTTGCAAGGAGTTCCTTCCATTCTGACTGATTTTCCTCGACCGGAAGCGTATATTCGTTGATCCGGTTTTCCCAAAACAGCACTGTTTCGTGATTCCAGAAGTACAGATTATGATCCGAAATCAGATTATAATCCGGCAAAACCTTTTTCATATAAGCATAGGTTTCAAGATTACGGAATAAAAGACCTGCAAAGCAGCCGCCTCGCAATGCGGCTTCCAGTTTAGACAGATCTCTCCGGTTATGCTCCCGGATGACATAAGGACCTGCAAGAAACAGTCTGCCAGCCCATTGCTCCTGTGCATCGGAAGAAATATCTTTTCCATCCAGTAATGCATAGTCCAGATAAATCCGGCGGATCGGAAGAGATTGCCTTTTCTTTATATCCAACTGCTCAGAAAGAGCATAAAACTGTTCTTTCGTTGACACGTAAACATCCAGCATTTCCGGATACCTGTTCCTGTGCCGAAGCTTTTCATGGATACCTTTTCCGGATAATGGATCCATTGAAGAACAATAAACAGATTCCTCCTCCATATGACGCTGGCAGGAGAACCCATTCTCACGAATCCGTTCCTCTTCCAGGTGAATCACTGCTTCTCTTCGCAGATCATTGAGCGCCCGTACCGGTACAAAAATATCCTCATCCATCAGAATCTGCAGATCCCGGATCTTAAATGAGGTATTGCCTAGCTTATTCATCTGTTTTCGGACATCCTCTTCTCTTAAGGGCTGTTTCAACGCCTCCTGTGGTATAGAGCCTATGGCGCTGGCCTGTACGTTACCGTCTGTAAGCAACAGATATCCCGGTTCTCCCTTTTTGAGAGAAATTGTGGCATCAATTTCAATTTTTCTGTTCTGTTTCAGATATTGGTTTTCAATCGTTTCCAATACCTGTTCACTGGTTTTGGAATATGCAGGGGAAGACAGGGTAATCATATTCCTGCCGTTCTTCTGATGATAATAGCCTTCTCCCACTTCACTGCGGATATACAGGGAGGACAGGAATTCCCGGTCGGCTTCAGCAACCTCATAGGGCTTTCCGCTATAATATAAATCAATATATTTCCGATAAATAGAGGTAACGCCTGCTGCATACGCAGGCTTTTTCATACGTCCTTCGATTTTAAACGAATCAATGCCTGCCTCAAGCAATTCAGGAAGAATTTCAAGCGTACACATATCCTTCATGCTTAAGGGATAACATTCTTTCTGGTTCTTCGTGGCATAGGGAAGCCTGCAGGGCTGTGCACACCGCCCGCGGTTACCACTCCGGCCGCCTAAGATACTGCTGAACAGACACTGTCCGGAATAACAGTAGCACATTGCTCCATGAATAAAGGTTTCTATTTCAATTCCGGTTTCTTCCCTGATTCTCCGGATCTCTTTCAAGGATAGTTCTCTTGCCGGAACGATTCTGCAAATTCCTTGTTCCTTTAAGAAGCGTGCACCCTCCGGACCGGTAATCGTCATCTGGGTGCTTGCATGAACCGGAAGATGCGGGAAGTAACGCCGGATAACCTGCACAGCACCAAGATCCTGTACAATGACACCATCCAGTCCGGCTTCGTACAAGGGCTGTAAAAAGGTCACAAGCTCCGGAAGTTCTGCTTCCTTCACAAGAATATTCACTGTCAGATAGATCCGTCTGCCATAAATATGTGCCATACGGATTCCTTTGCACAATTCTTCT
This sequence comes from Firmicutes bacterium CAG:95, assembly GCA_000438155.1. Classification (GTDB taxonomy): domain Bacteria; phylum Bacillota; class Clostridia; order Lachnospirales; family Lachnospiraceae; genus Suilimivivens. The sequence goes on along the minus strand of FR902864.1, from coordinate 37,972 downwards.
TCTGTAAAATTATCTGCATATGCTCTGGCTCCAAAGCGGTTACCCGCCAGATATACAGCATCTGCTCCTGCACAGATTGCACCCTCGAGTGCTTCATAATTACCAGCAGGTGCCAATAGTTCTACCTGTTTCATTCAAAAACTCTCCCTGCTCATGGAAAACCTGATAATAGAAAAGCTGTCTAAAAAGACAGCTTAAAATCAATTCTTCAATTCCGTTTCAAGCCGAATGATTTTTTTCGCATTTTCATTTGCTTCAGCCTGCAGCTTCTTAACATTCTTCTCGGTATTTTCGAGTTTGATCTGTGAGGCAATCAATTCATGCTTCAGATTATATAATTCCTTCTCCTTCGTCTGAATCTCTTCTTCCAGAATATTGATCTGTTTCTTAGCCTTGAAATAATCATCCGCAATATTCAACTGTAATAAGACATTCTGCATATCCAGCGTCAGACGCTTAAAAGATTCGTTTTTATTATATTCTGTAATTTTATTATTAATGTAGGAGGCAACCTTCTGCAGATATTCTTCACTTTCGTATCCGCTTAAGGTGAAAACCTTTCCTCCGATAATTACTTCGGTATCTGTCTTTGATGACATGAACACACCCCTCATCTTCCACCGCTACACGTAAAAGAACCCACCGGATCATTTCCTGATGTATAGCAACTAAATATAGGAATTAAATATTTATGCTATACTAGATCCATTATAAACAGATTACCGGGTGATTTCAAGTCCTAAATGGGAATATGCGTAATCCGTGACAACACGTCCCCGCGGTGTACGGTTCAAAAATCCGTTCTTGAGCAGATAAGGTTCATATACATCCTCAATCGTTCCTGCATCTTCTCCGATTGCCGCCGCCAGAGTATCAAGACCAACCGGACCTCCTCCAAATTTATGAATCATGGTAAGCAGGATATTCCGGTCGATATGGTCAAGTCCCATGCGATCCACATCCATAAGGTCAAGGGCTGTCATAGCTACCTCTTCCGTAATGATACCATCATGCTTTACCTGTGCATAATCCCGGACACGTTTCAAAATACGGTTGGCAAGTCTCGGCGTTCCCCGGCTCCTTCTCGCCATTTCCATTGCGCCCGCAGGCTCTAAGGGGGCATTCAGCACCTCCGCAGAACGCATGATAATCGTTTGTAATTCCTCTACTGTATAAAATTCCATACGGTGAATGATTCCGAACCGGTCCCGCAGCGGAGCAGTCAAAAGCCCCGCTCTCGTTGTGGCACCCACAAGTGTAAAATGGGGAAGATCCAAACGGATGGAGCGTGCTGTCGGTCCCTTCCCAATCATAATATCGATCGCATAATCCTCCATTGCCGGATACAACACCTCCTCCACCTGTCGGTTCAGACGGTGAATTTCGTCCACAAACAGAAGATCTCCCTCCTGCAGATTATTTAAGATTGCTGCCATTTCTCCCGGCTTCTCAATTGCAGGCCCGCTTGTCACCTTCATATGGACACCCATTTCGTTCGCAATAATTCCGGCAAGTGTTGTCTTTCCAAGACCCGGAGGTCCATAAAACAACACATGATCCAACGCATCATTCCGCTGCTTGGCAGCCTGTATATAAATCTGAAGACTGTCTTTGATTTTGCTTTGTCCGATATAATCCTTCAGCTTCTGCGGACGTAAGGTACCTTCAATCTTCCGGTCCTCTTCCTGCAGATCTGTTTCTATCATTCTTCTGGCCATAAACGAAACCTCTTAAAACATATTTTTTAATGCTGCCTTTAAGACAGCTTCAACATCCATTTCTTCTGAAATGACAACCTTTTTAACCGCCTGTAATGCCTCCTGCGCGGAATAACCAAGGGCAGTAAGCGCTTCCACCGCTTCAGTACGGATCTGGTTATCATCTGCAAAGGAATCCTGTGCCGTCTGTTCGGTCATCCGACGGTGAATCATCGTATCTTCCATGGAAATCTTATCCCTCAGATCAAGAATCACGCGCTCTGCCGTCTTCTTGCCGATTCCGGGAGCTGTCGCAATCATCTTGGCGTCTCCTGACATGATGGCAAACCTCAGGTCATCTGCACTCATCACGGAAAGCACGGCAAGTCCGCCTTTCGGTCCGATTCCGCTTACCGTAATCAGCTTCTTAAATATTTCAAGATCATCTTTTGTAAGGAAACCATACAGGCAAAAAGCATCCTCCCTTACATAAGTATAGGTATACAGCTTCATCCGCTCGCCGATGGACGGAAGTGCTGCTGCGGTATCACCGGAAATTTTAATTTCGTATCCGATCCCGTTCACATCTAAAATGACTGCTTCTTCGGAATAATCTTCAACGATGCCGTTTACAAATGCGATCATAAGGAATCTCCTTTGGATAAATAATTTTGCAGGTAAGGAAGCACCAGCGCGGAAATACTTCCGTTCACGCCTCCCATCAGGAGCCCTGCAAGTAATAGAAACGGAATGTAATATACAATTCCATAGGTCTGCACCATAAAAAAAGCAACAAGGAGCTGTCCGATATTATGTGCCACGCCTCCGACGGCACTTACAACCGGAACATGAAAGCCGTTACTGCGCTTCAGAATATACATAACAAGGCAGCTTAATACGGCTCCGGATAAGCTATATAAAATCATCACCGGGTTGCCAAACAAAAGGCCTGAAAGAATAGCCTTGCTGACCGATAACAGCATAGCCTCCCGGAAGGATAACAGGTACAGGCACCAGATAACGGTAAGGTTCGACATTCCTATCTTAATCCCTGGAATGGCAACTGAAAACGGAATCAGGGTCTCCACATAGGACAGAATCAACGCAAGTGCCAGTAACAGGCCAAGGTAAACAGATTTCAATTTCATTGTTTAATAGGTCACCGCATCCAAGGCGCCTTCCTCCTTCGCATAGATCTGTAAAACCAGCTTATGCGGCAGACAGATGATACTCTCTCCGTTCTTCGAAATAGAACGCTGTTTCATACAGAGCTGATCGGGACAGTCTGCATCTGTTATCCGGACCGTTCCATCCTCAATCATAACCAGATTATAACCATAATCCTCCTCTTTGACCGGAAGAGTCTGTGGCTGTGACAGATCATATTCTCCTCGTAGTTCTCCATTCTGATAGATCCGGAGAACAGCTTCAGCCTGCATGGAATTTATATACTGTGCAAACCAGAATCCGCCAGCAAGCAGAACAACTATTAATATCAGGATGCAATCATTTCTTACTCGTTTCATATCTCCTATCTTACCATGATCGAACATACGTTTCAAGTTGTTTTCGAAAGAAATTATGCTATCATAAAAAAGAATAATCAGAAAGGACGATCATTTATGAAATTAATATTTATCCGGCACGGCGAACCGGACTATTCAATTGATTCTTTAACAGAAAAAGGCTGGAGAGAGGCAGAGCTTCTGGCAAAAAGAGCCACTAAATGGCCGGTTACCCAGTTTTACGTCTCTCCATTAGGCAGGGCAAAGGATACCGCATCCTGTACATTAAAGGCCGTGAACAGGGAAGCCATTACCCTGGAATGGCTTCGTGAGTTTTCCTATCCGATTGATGACCCTGCTACCGGTCGTCACGGTGTGCCATGGGATTTTACACCCGGAACCTGGACGAAAGAGCCACAGATGTTTTCCGTTGAAGACTGGGTAAATACCAGCTTTCTTACTCAGAACCCAAAAATTGCAACGGAATACCCGAATGTCTGCCAGAAATTTGATGAGCTGCTTGCTTCCTATGGCTATACGCGTGATGACAAGTTCTACCGGGTAAAGGAGGAACGTTTTATCAGCTCTACCGTAAACAAAGACGGAACCATCCGGAACAACCATCTGCCCGATGAGGAGCATCCCGAACCCACCCTTGTTTTTTTCTGTCATTTGGGTGTAATCTGTATCATTTTGTCACACCTGTTAAACATTCCTTTTCCGTTGCTGGCACATGGATTTTTCCTGCCAACCTCCTCTCTTACGGTTTTATCTACGGAAGAACGCTGGAGCAATGAAGCTTATTTCCGCGTACAGGTCATGGGCGATTCCAATCACCTGCTGCAGAACGGAGAACTGATTTCCCCAGCAGGCTCCTTTTCCAATCCTTTTCAGTATTAAAACCAATTAGTTAAAGTCAGGAAAAGGATAAGCTTACAAAAGTCAGACATGAATGATATATTAACAGAATTCTGAATATATCGGTCTCATGTCTGACTTTTTGTCTTCTTTTAAAAATTATTTTTCATAATTATTCCACATGAAAGTTATTGCAAAATATAATCAGCTGCATCTACTACTCTGCACTATCCTCTGTGGCATCACCAGCAGCTTCATCGGCTGTCGTATCTTCTGCAGTATCACCTGTTGCCCCATCCGTTGCGGCTGCGTCTTCAGCAGTATCTCCTGCTGATGTATCTTCCGTGGTCGTTTCCGGTATGGTCAGGTATTTGAGGTCACCCTTTACATCAACAACCTCGTATCTGTCTGCTACTTCCTGAAGCTGTGCGCTTACAGTCTGAGATGCCAGTGAAGAAGAAATGGTTTCATCATTTGCCTCGTCATAGAACTTCTTCACGAACTGAACCACATAAACATTGGAGGTGGAGTCATCGGTAAATACCTGAATATCACCCTCTGCTCTTGCATCATCAAAAAGCCATGCTGCAGCACTGGATGGAACGGCACTATACTTAGCACCCTCGGTTAATTCAAAGCCATCCACGGTATCTCCGTTTTCAATCTGTGCAAGCACATCCTCTGCCTGCTTCTGACGGTCTTCCAGATCCTTTGCCTTTTCCTCATCGGTTGCATCTTCCTCAAATTCCGGTGTTTCAAAGGCGATGCTCTTATAATCCACCTGATCGTAAGCATTCCGGTTCTCATCATAATAAGTCTTTACTTCTTCAGTGGTTGGTGCATTATCTGCAACCAGCTGTTCATAGTAAGCAGATGCAATATATCCATTCTTAATGAAAGCTTCTACATTAGAAGCAGTTGCATAAGGTCCGAAATAATTCCTGTAATAATCACTTAAGCTTACTCCTGCATTATCTGCAGCTTCCTGAATGCTTGCTACATAAGCATCATAATCCTCTGCTGCATCATAAGTAAAACCATTCTTCTGTGCTTCATCAAGCAGAGCAAAAATCGGCTTGATCTGTTCATCGACCGTCATCTGGTCAAAATAATCCTTCCAGGTTTTGGTCTCATCATACTGTTGTTTGTCAAAGTCTACGGAAGTATCCAGTCCCAGATAGGAAATGAAAGATCCATAGGTATTGATGTAATTATTCACTGCCGAATAGTAATAATAATCATATTCCAGTTCGCTCAGCTCATGATCACCGATCTTTACATATGTGCCATTTAAGGCCTGCTGTTTCTTAACCACATTGCTGATAATTGGAGCAGCAATTGCCACAACAACAGCTGCACATAGAATTACGCCGACAATCTTCATGATCTTTAACTGACGTTCTTCCTTCTTCTTTTCCATGGCACGCTCAGCCATCTTGCGGTCGTATTTGGTCTTATACTCCTGTTGATTTGTTCCCTGTGTCATTTTCTGATACACACCTTTCTTTTCAATGTTCGTAACTGTTTTGTACAGTTCCTGCTGTTCTTGATGAACTATCTTGCATTAATATAATTTACAAGTCCCTCAGCGTCAATGATTTTCTGCATAAAAGGTGGGAACGCCTGCCCCTTGAATTCCGTACCTTTTGTGAGGTTTTTGATAATTCCGGAATCAAAATCCACCAAAACCTCATCACCTGCATCAATTCCCTTCGATGCTTCGGCACATTCAATAATCGGAAGTCCGATATTGATTGCATTCCGGTAAAAAATACGTGCAAAGGTTTCGGCGATGACACAGCTTACTCCTGCAGCCTTAATGGCAATCGGTGCATGCTCTCTGGATGAGCCGCATCCGAAGTTCTTTTCAGCAACAATAATGTCACCTTTCTTAACCTTATTTACAAAATCCTTATCAATATCTTCCATACAATGGGTAGCAAGTTCTGCCGGATCCGAAGAATTCAGATATCTGGCAGGAATGATTACATCTGTATCTACGTTGTCACCATATTTAAAAACAATACCCTGTGCTGCTTTCATAATCCCTATCCTTTCCTGATTCTTATTCACACGGACATGAAATCATGCCGGTAAGCGCACTTGCTGCTGCAACAGCAGGACTTGCCAGATAAACTTCAGATTCCACATGTCCCATACGTCCGACAAAGTTCCGGTTCGTCGTAGAAACACAACGCTCTCCGGCAGCCAGAACACCCATGTAACCGCCAAGACACGGTCCGCAGGTCGGTGTACTTACCACTGCTCCGGCCTCCACGAAGATTTTCAAAAGACCTTCTTCCATACACTGTAAATAAATTGCCTGTGTAGCCGGAATAATAATACAGCGGACACCATCCGCAACATGTTTGCCTTTGAGAATTTCGGCTGCAGTTCTCATATCATCCATTCTTCCGTTTGTACAGGAACCGATCACTACCTGATCAATCCTGACATCCCCGGTAATTTCATCAATGGTCTTCGTATTCTCAGGCAGGTGAGGAAAAGCAATCGTCGGTCGAAGAGTACTTAAGTCAATGGTATACTCTTCATCATAAACCGCATCCTCGTCCGCTTCATAGATCTTATATTCTCTGTTGGAATGCTCCTTCATATAAGCAATGGCCAGATCATCTACCGGGAAAATACCGTTCTTGCCACCGGCTTCAATTGCCATGTTCGCAATGGTAAAGCGGTCATCCATTGTAAGGTTCTGAATGCCGTCCCCGGTAAATTCCATGGACTTATATAATGCACCATCCACACCGATCATACCAATAATATGTAAAATCACATCCTTACCGCTTACCCATTTGGAAGGCTTGCCTGTAAGCACGAAGCGGATCGCACCGGGCACCTTAAACCACGCCTTGCCGGTAGCCATTCCGGCTGCCATATCAGTACTTCCGACACCGGTAGAAAATGCACCAAGTGCTCCATAAGTACAGGTGTGGGAGTCTGCTCCGATAATCACATCTCCGGCTACGGTAAGTCCTTTTTCCGGAAGGAGTGCATGTTCAATTCCCATCTGTCCCACTTCGAAGTAATTCGTAATCTCGTTTTTACGTGCAAATTCCCGTACGCATTTACAATGCTCTGCAGATTTAATATCCTTATTCGGCACAAAATGATCCGGAACCAGTGCTATCTTATTCTTATCAAAAACGCCATCCACGTTCATTTTGCTCATTTCTTTAATCGCAACCGGACTGGTAATATCGTTACCAAGTACCAGATCCAGATCAGCTTCGATGAGCTGTCCTGCTTCTACACAATCCAATCCTGCATGTGCAGCAAGGATCTTCTGTGTCATCGTCATTCCCATGATCCATACCTCCTAAACAATCTATTACATAGAATACCACATTCTTTCCGTTTTGAAAAATGAAAATTTAGTGAATTCTCTTTTATGTATGTAAACACAACAACACCCGGGGATTTCTCTCCGGGTGCGTATTTCTTTGTTTGAAGCAATTAGTTGTTGATCAGCTTATCGTTCTCATTGTTCCAGCTATACAGCTTACGGATTTCCTTACCAACCTGCTCTGAAGGATGTTCAGCAGCAAGCTTTCTCATTGCCTTGAAGTGAGCCTGTCCACCTGCAGCAGACATATCTAACAGGAAGTCTTTCGCAAAAGTACCATCCTGAATATCCTTAAGGATCTTCTTCATGGTCTTCTTGGTTTCGTCAGTGATAATTTTAGGACCTGTGATGTAATCACCATATTCAGCGGTGTTGGAAATGGAATATCTCATTCCTTCAAAACCGGACTGATAAATCAGGTCTACAATCAGCTTCATTTCATGGATACATTCGAAGTATGCATTTCTCGGATCATAACCAGCTTCGCAAAGTGTTTCGAAACCGGCCTGCATTAATGCACATACACCACCGCAGAGAACAGCCTGCTCACCAAAGAGATCTGTTTCGGTTTCGGTACGGAATGTGGTTTCCAGAACACCTGCTCTTGCTCCACCGATAGCAAGTGCATAAGCAAGTGCCATATCAAGTGCCTTACCGGTAGCATCCTGATGTACAGCAACCAGACAGGGAACACCCTTTCCAACCTGATACTCGCTGCGGACAGTATGTCCAGGTCCCTTAGGTGCGATCATGGTAACGTCTACGAACTTAGGCGGTACAATCTGGTTGAAGTGGATGTTGAAGCCGTGTGCAAACATCAGCATATTACCTTCTTCCAGATTCGGTTCGATATCTTTCTTGTACATAGCAGCCTGTAATTCATCATTAATAAGGATCATGATAATATCTGCTTTTTTAGCAGCTTCTGCTGCTGTATATACTTCAAATCCCTGTGCTTCTGCCTTTGCCCAGGATTTGGAGCCTTCATAAAGACCAATAATGACATGGCATCCTGATTCCTTTGCGTTTAATGCATGTGCATGTCCCTGACTGCCATAGCCGATAATCGCAATTGTTTTTCCTTCCAGTAAAGAGAGATTACAATCTTCCTGATAATAAATATTTGCCATTTCAATGACTCCTTTCGCTGAGGTTTCTCCTCTAAATTTATACCAAATCTGCAATGCAGAATTTTGGTTCCTTTGTTAATTCAGGTAGGTAACGTTCCCTGATCCTCTGCCAAGACCTGCAATACCTGTTCTTGCAAGCTCTAAGATCTCATAGCCGCTTAACAGATTTAAAAAAGCATCAATCTTCGCCTGACCACCGGTCATTTCAATAATCAGACTGTCAACTGCAACGTCAATGATGTTGCCACGGAATGTATTCGTCAATAAAATCACTCCCTGACGCTGCTCTTCGTTCGCTCTTACCTTAATCAAGGCAAGCTCCCGGTAAACACTGATTTCCGGCTCCAATTCCTTAACGTCACGTACATCTTCAAGCTTTCCTACCTGCTTCTCAATCTGGGCAAGTGTTTCTGCATCACCGGAAGCCACAATCGTAATTCTGGTAATCCGTGCATCCGCGGTTACACCTGCGGTGATACTTTCAATATTATATCCTCTTCGGGAAAACAGACCGGAAATCCGGCTTAAAACACCCGAAGTATTATCTACTAATAACTGAAATACTTTCTTTTGCATGGGATCCTCCTGTTTCGAGATCCTTAATCGGATTTCTTTTGATTAATGCTAGTACAGATTCTACTACGTTGATGTGCAAAAGTCAACGGCAACTAATCGGTTTCTTTACATTTTTGTAAAGCCAGGGTTCCGGTACGTGCGACCTCTACAATGCTGATTCCTTTAAACATTTCCATAAAGGTTTCAATCTTTTCGGTGGTATCACACATCTGGATCATCATCGTATGTGGGGAAAAGTCTACAATATTGGCATTGTCAGTAATCTCACACATTTCTATGATATCACGGCGGTTGGATTTATTGTATTTCACCTTCATCAGGAGAAGTTCCCTGGAAATACTGCTTCCTTCATCAAAAGTCTTTACTTTAATTACATCGAGCTTCTTGTTTAACTGCTTCTCAATCTGTTCGATGGTTCGCTTGTCTCCGCTGCTGACAATCGTCATGCAGGAAACGTCCCGGTCCTGCGTTTCACCAACTGCAAGTGAATCAATGTTAAAGCATCTTCGGGAAAAAAGACCTGCAACCTTACACAGAACACCGGAATGGTTTTCAACTAAAACGGAATATATTCTTTTCATCTGCGCATCTCCTTTCCTACTTTACCAGATCCATGGGATCAATCAGACATTCCAATAATACGGATTCATCCTTACTTAAGAACTCTCCAATCATCTGTTCTGCATGATCCATGTTCTCCAAACGTAAATACTTCATGCCAAAGGCAGGCGCTAACAGCTCAAGATCCGGGCTTCCGCTTAAGTCAACAACCGAATAATGATCCTGATAGGTGTAATGCTGATATTCTCTGACCATTCCAAGGTAATTGTTCTTTAATACAATGATCTTGACCGGTACCTGATACTGCCGCATGGTGGCAAGCTCCATCATCGACATCTGGAAGGAGCCGTCACCGCAGACGGCAATAACCTGACGCTTCTTATCGGCAAGCTTTGCTCCCAGCGCCGCCGGAATGGAATAGCCCATCGTACCCATACCACCGGAGGTTAAGAACTGCCCCTTCTTTACAATATGATAGCCGCA
>FR902864.1:21545-27692 GCA_000438155.1 Firmicutes bacterium CAG:95 | reverse complement strand
AACTTTGCAGGATCCACATAAGCCGGATTCGGATTCCGCTTCGGAACCATGGATACACGGTAATCGTTTAAAGTATCCAGCCAGTCCTTATGCTCCACATGGAGCTCCTGGGAAAGCAGATCCTTAAAAATATGCTTTGCATCACCGACAAGCGGGATTCCGGGACCTACATTCTTGCCAATTTCAGCCGGATCCACATCAATATGAATCAATACCTTATTCTCTGTAATCAGATCCGGCTGGCTGATCGCACGGTCTGCCACGCGGGCGCCTACCATGATAATCAGGTCTGCCTCATTCATTGCACGGTTGGCACACGGTTTCCCGTTATTTCCGACCATTCCGTAATAAAGCGGATGTTCTGTCGGCATCACACCAATTCCCATCATTGTGGAAACAACCGGAATGTCATGCTTCATGGCAAATTCCTGTAATTCTTCCTTGGCATCTGCCAGCAGGACTCCGCCTCCTGCACAGATAATCGGACGTTTGCAATCCTCCAGTTCATGAATCACTTTTTTGATCTGTACCATATTACCTTTCACGGTCGGCTTATAGGTCCGCATGGACACACTTTCCGGATAGGCAAACTTCTTAAGCTCTGCATTCTGGACATCAATCGGAATATCAATCAGTACAGGTCCCTTTCTTCCGGTGTTTGCAATATAAAAGGCTTCCTTCATAATTCTGGGAATATCAGAAACCTTCTTAACCAGATAGCTGTATTTGACAAAGGATTCTACTGCACCGGTAATGTCTGCCTCCTGAAATACATCGCTTCCCAATAAAGAAGAATTCACCTGGCCGGTAATGCATACTAACGGAATGCTGTCTGCAAACGCCGTAGCAACACCGGTGATCAGATTCGTTGCTCCCGGTCCTGAGGTCACGGCACAGACACCGACCTTTCCTGTGACACGTGCCAGACCGCTCGCCGCATGGGCTGCGTTCTGTTCGGTACGAATTAAGATGGTCTGGATACCGGAATCCAGAATACTATTATAAAAAGGACAAATGGCAACGCCCGGATAACCGAAAACGTATTTTACCCCTTCTTCTTCTAAACACTTAACAATTGCATCTGCTCCTATCATTGTTTTCCCTTCCTGTCTTTATGTTTCTGTCTTTTCTGTCAGTAAAGCACTCTTATCTTCTGCTGCTTTCATGAATTGGTTGTTATTATCTAAAAGACCTTAAAAAACTTAGCAAGTGGTTCCACAACATCACCAAGATTCTTAATGGATTTATTTAATCCCTCAAAGTCGATGGAATCCATTTTTTTAACCACACCCTGCAAAGCTGTTGAATTATCTTCAATAAACGTATCCAGCTGATCCCCCACCGAAGTAATGCTGTCACTCATGGTCTTCACACTGGCAATCGTTTCATCAAGTACCTCCAGACGGTCATTCACTTCTCCGAGCAATGCGTTCGCATTACCAAGCAGATGGTTTGCCCTCGGAACAACTGAAAAGAGACTGATTACAATCGCAGCAGCCATCACCCCCACAAAGCAGGTGGAAAGTCTTGTGTAAAACAACTGCTTCTTCGCCGTCTTTAACAGCTCCTGTGCTATCCCTTCGGAAGTATTGAGTTCTTCTTTGGAATCCTCCGGTTCCGTATTCTTCTGTAATTCTTCCATGTTTTCCTCCCAAAACGGATTTTTATAAAATTGTATTGATTTTTATACATTGCTTATATGCTATCACAAAATTTCTAAAAATACTATCTTTTCTTGATTTCATTTCTTAACTATGTTAACTTATTTTTAGATTATAACAAAAGGATCATACCTTAGAGAGAGGCTCTTATGATATTCATTCACAATTTTCATAAATTCCCCGGAAAGCGTTTCCTGTTTCCGGTACTGCTTCTGACACTTGTTCTTACCGGATGTGGTAAGGACAAAGCAGTGGAAAACTACCGTGCAAACATGACGCAGTTTTTTGAAAATATACAGACCATCAACGATGCAATCAATCAGCTGGATCCAAATGATGAAAACGTTGGGGATCAGCTGCTTCCGCTTCTTGACAGTCTGGATAAATCGTTTTCCCAGATGGCTTCCCTGGAGGTGCCTGACGGCTTTCCGGGTGTTGCCGATCTGGCAGCAGACGCAAGCAAATATATGACAGAAGCTGTTTCCTGTTATCATCAGGCCTACAGCGGTGAGGAGTACGATAAAACCTCTGCTGATATTGCTTATCAGAATTATCAGTTTGCGAATAAACGTCTTCAGTATATTGTACAGATTCTTCATGGGGATATTCCGGAGGAAATCTTCACTTATGACGAGGATGATTCCACCGGCAGCACCGATTCTTCTGCTGATGATTTTACGGAGGATGATACTTCAACGGATTCTGCGGATGATGCTTATGAGGATTCTGAAGATTCTTCCGAAGAGGATGAATTTGCTTATGGAGATGTTCCCGGTACCTCCACAGAAGACTCTGCAGAAGCTTCCGATGAAGAAACGGTTGAGTAACCGGAACAAATATGATACTGTAGTGATTCAGCATAGTTGAAAAGATTGTAACTATTCAGTACAGGTCGAAGCATTTACTGCCAAGACCGTAAGATAATGATTCAGTAATGCAAAAGATTCTAAAAAACAGAAAAGTTCGAATACAAAGCTTCCCGCTCTGTATCCGAACTTTTTATTTTACGTTCTGTTCCTATCTGATGCTTCATAGAACTTTATCCATGTTCCTTTTACTGTTCGATATTCAGGTCTTACCAGATAAATCCTGTTACCCCGAGCTCATCATACAAATCCATGATCTGGCTTTGCAGCGCCGGATTGTTTGGAAGAATTGCATAAGCATAAACCAGAAGATATACAGCAATTAAAAATCCGATAATGCCAACAATCAGGGATGCAATTGCCATTCCCTTATTGCCCTTATGCTGAACCAGTGCAATGATGGCAAGTACAATTGATGCAATTGCCAGAATCAGTGCGAATACATCCAGGCAGCAGCAAACAATCGATAAAATGGACAAAATCAGGGAAGTAATGGTCATCCAGTTACCATTCTTCTTTTGCGGCTCCTGCGGTACAGCATTATAAGCCGGCTGTTGATAGATGTTCTGCTGTGCAGGCTGTTGGTACATATTCTGCTGAAACGGCTGCTGATACGCATTTTGCTGAGCCCCGGTCTGCACCGTCTGTCCGGAGAATGCGCCCTCCGGTCTCCCGGTGTCTGCCGGGCGTTCTTCAAAGGCAGGCTGTACCTGCGGCTCATGCGCCGGCACTTCTGTTACCGGCGGCTCTGCTACAGGAGGTACAACCGTTGCAGCCGGTTCTTCCACTACGGGCGTCACTACTGCAGGTGCTTCTTCCAATCTGGTTCCACATCCTTCACAGAATAAAGAAGTATCCTTATTCTGCGTTCCACAATTTTTACATACTTTCATCCTTGTTCTCCTTATATAATATTATGATATGAGGTAACTATTCAGAGCCATGCAAATTATGTATCAGTTTTACGAATGGGGTGCTGAATAGTTACGATATGAGTATCAAAAATAAATTTTGCAAATTTTCTTAATCTGTTCTTCCTGTGTTCTTGTCTTATTTTGTTAAACACTCAGTGACCTTTCCATTTTAAGTAAATCAGAAACAGCTTTACGAACCATTGGAGCAGTACTATGCCAATAAATACATAGGCATAGATCTGTACCGGTATTTCTTTACGGTAAGTTACTTTGTTATGTCTGAATCGCCGGTAAAGATACAATATTATAAAATGCAGATAACATACGGCAAGTGTAAGTACCGCCGGATGATAACAGAAGCTTAAAAATAACTCGCCCCGGAAAAACAGGATGAAAGCCCTTGTTCCACCGCAGCCCGGACACGGAAGTCCCGTATTTAACCGGAAAGTACACCTCGTAAGCTCTTCCGTATAATGGTATCCCCATCGTGAAAACCAGGTTCCAAACAGAATTCCCGGCAGAGTAACCACCATGGCGAGATAAAAAAATAAATCATCGGCTCTTCTTATTGTTATCTTCTTCATGAAAAGTTGTAGTACACTCCAAAATCATCCATAAGATCATCAAGCTCATCCATATTACCGATATTATATTCTTCCCCAAGAATTCCTGTCATCAAACCTCTCGTAAAGGATGCCGGTAATGCAAATGCAAAAATCATTCCAACCAATGCAATGCCTCCGCAGACAAGTCCGGTAATCGCCATACCCTTTCCATCAAAGGCTTTCACCAGTGCAATAATACCAAGAACGATTGATGCTATCGCAAGCAATACATTGGGACCCCCACAACAGCTTCCACAACAGGCAAACGGGCAGCAAAGCAAAGAAAGAATACCACAGACCAGTGACGCAATGGCTACACCAATATAGCCGCCTTCTTTCTTAGGTTCCTCAGGAACCGAATAATAAGTCTGTGCGGACTGTGCGGACTGTGCAGACTGTGCAGACTGTGCAGGCTGGGTGGTATAGGTATAGGTACTTTGTGTATTATTGGAAACCACATCACCGGTTAAGTCCTCTGTGTTTTGATTCTGATCCTGAACAGGCGTTTCAAGTTTCGTTCCGCAGCTTACACAGAAATGCGCGCCGGCTTCATTCTCTGCGCCACAGGAAGTACAATAAATTTTTTCGTTCATTTCATATCTCCTCTCTCGAATAACACTTTTATTATAACTGGTAATTTCAGAAATTACAATGTACAAACGTCCTATAAAAATATCATGAAAATAAAAAGAAGCAGTCTGTAGAAAATAATTCTGCAAACTGCTCCTGTTGTTATTCTGTATTTGTTTCGGTAAATGAATTAAAACTTACCAGCCTTGGCAGCTTCCTCAATGGAAACAGCTACTGCTACGGTCATACCAACCATCGGGTTGTTACCTGCACCAATCAGACCCATCATTTCTACGTGAGCCGGAACGGAAGAAGAACCTGCGAACTGTGCATCGGAATGCATACGTCCCATGGTATCGGTCATACCGTAGGAAGCAGGACCTGCAGCCATGTTGTCCGGATGAAGGGTACGGCCTGTACCACCACCGGATGCTACGGAGAAGTATTTCTTACCCTGTTCAATACATTCCTTCTTGTAGGTACCAGCTACAGGATGCTGGAATCTGGTCGGATTGGTGGAGTTACCGGTAATGGAAACGTCAACACCTTCCTTGTGCATGATTGCTACACCTTCGCAGACATCGTTTGCGCCATAGCAGTTAACCTTTGCACGAAGTCCTTCAGAATAAGACTTACGGAATACTTCCTTAACGGTATTGGTGTAAGGATCATATTCAGTTTCAACAAAAGTAAATCCGTTAATTCTTGCAATGATCTGTGCTGCGTCTTTTCCAAGACCATTTAAGATAACACGTAACGGTTTCTGACGAACCTTGTTAGCCTTCTCTGCAATACCGATTGCTCCTTCGGCTGCTGCGAAGGATTCATGTCCTGCAAGGAATGCGAAACATTCAGTATCTTCCTCAAGGAGCATCTTACCTAAGTTACCATGTCCTAAACCTACCTTACGGGTATCTGCAACAGATCCCGGAATACAGAATGCCTGAAGACCTTCACCGATTGCTGCAGCAGCTTCGGAAGCCTTCTTACATCCCTTCTTGATTGCGATTGCTGCACCGGTAATGTAAGCCCAGCATGCATTTTCAAAACAAATCGGCTGAATGCCTTTAACCATTGCGTATACATCAAGACCTGCGTCTTTTGTAATCTTTTCTGCTTCTTCAAGAGAAGCGATTCCATAGCTATTTAATACGGAATTGATTTTGTCAATTCGTCTTTCATATGATTCAAATAAAGCCATTCTAATATCCTCCTCTTTACTTATTTCACTTCTTCATCTGTTCTGGGGTCAATAATCTTAACAGCATCTGCAACACGTCCGTACTGTCCGCTTGCCTTTTCATAAGCTGTTGTCGGATCATCACCCTTCTTGATGAAGTCGGTCATCTTGCCAAGGCTTACGAACTTGTAACCAATGATCTGGTTATCTGCATCCAGTGCAATACCGGTTACATATCCTTCTGCCATTTCCAGATAACGGGGACCTTTCTTTAAGGTTCCGTACATTGTACCAACCTGGCTTCTTAAACCTTTACCTAAATCTTCAAGACCGGCTCCGATCGGAAGACCA
>FR902864.1:0-21491 GCA_000438155.1 Firmicutes bacterium CAG:95 | reverse complement strand
CGTAAACGATCTGTAAGAACAACTCTCTCATAGCAGTGTTGATTGCATCACATACAAGGTCTGTATTTAATGCTTCAAGAATGGTTCTGCCGGGAAGAATTTCAGCAGCCATAGCTGCAGAATGAGTCATACCGGAGCATCCAATGGTCTCAACGAGAGCTTCCTGAATGACACCTTCCTTAACATTTAAGGTGAGCTTGCAGGCACCCTGCTGAGGAGCACACCAGCCTACACCATGTGTAAGACCGGATATGTCTTTAACTTCTTTGGCTTTAACCCATTTTGCTTCTTCAGGGATAGGCGCACACCCATGGTTAACACCCTGAGCAACAGTACACATTTCTTCAACTTCTTTTGAATAAATCATGTGAAAACTCCTTTCAATATGTAAAGATATTTAATAATCCGCTATATATTTTCGCATATAATACCAAAAAAATCTAGTACTTTTTCGCAATTTCTCCCTGCTTTTTGTAGATGCTTCCGGCGGGAATACAGCCGCGCACACAACTGGTCGGATAAATATTGGTATCCGGTCCGATAACGGTTCCGGGATTCAGCACGGAATTACAGCCAACCTCTACATGATCACCAAGCATGGCACCAAACTTCTTTAATCCGGTTTCCATTTTTTCCTCACCGTTTTTCACGACAACAAGCGTTTTGTCACTCTTTACATTGGAGGTAATAGAGCCGGCACCCATATGTGCCTTGAATCCCAGGATACTGTCACCGACATAATTATAATGAGGCACCTGTACCTTATTAAAGAGAATAACATTTTTAAGCTCGGTCGAATTTCCGACAACAGCACCCTTTCCAACGATGGCATTTCCACGGATGAATGCACAGTGACGAACCTCTGCCTCCTCATCAATAATGGCCGGTCCATTGATAAAGGCACTCGGTGCAACCGTGGCATTATTGGCTACCCAGACATGCTCTTTTACTTCCGTATAACGGTCTTTTGGAAGCTTTTCTCCAAGCTCCACGATAAAGGCGCTGATCTTTGGCAGTAATTCCCACGGATAAACTGCACCCTCAAACAAATCAGCAGCGATTGTTTCCTCTAAGGTATAGAGTTCCCTGATTGTAAATTGTTCCATGTTATTTTCCTCCGGTTCGATAATTTTTTGCGGCTTCCCGAAACTGCCGGTTTAAAGCAGCCTGATTGTTCATTTGTTTCACGATATTCGTCCGTCTTCTTACAAAGTCGTCCAGCTTATCCATATATTCCTGTTCTGTAATATTACCATCGGCAACCAGTGTAAGCCCCTTCTCCCAGCTTGCGGTAAGCTTAGGGTCGAGCAGCGGACGGATGGACTGGTTTACTACTTCATAAATCATCTCTCCCATCAATGTCGGGGTAATGATCTGTGTTTTCCTGTTTAATGCAAGATATTTAATATTGACCAGTTTTTTCAGGATTTCAGCCCGCGTGGCAGAGGTTCCGATTCCACTTCCCTTGATCTGTGCACGAAGCTCTTCATCTTCAATTAACTGTCCCGCATTTTCCATTGCCAGAATAATGGTTCCGGAATTGTAACGCTTCGGGGGTGAGGTTTCCCCTTCCCTGATCTGTGCATCCTTTACCGGAAGCTCCATCCCCTTTTTCAGATGGTTCAAAACCTCCATCAGTCCCACATCAAGGCTCTGTTCTTCTCCATTGTCTGCGTTAGCGTTCTCCTCATTGTCTGCATCTCCAGCCGTATCCCTGCCGTTTTCCTTTTTCTTACGGAAAGAAAACTCTGTGACGGTAAGGTATCCGGGGGATTCCAACACTTTGAAATTGGCAAACAGCTTCTCCTCCCGGATGGCTACGCACAGTGCCACCTTACGGTAAACCGCAGGCGGATAAAAAATGCTCAGGAACCTGCGGACCACAATTTCATAAACCTTCTGTGCGGTGGAGCTTAGCTGGTTATAATTATTAAGCCCCTGTCCGGTCGGAATGATGGCGTAGTGATCGGTAATCTGCTTGTCGTTAACATATCTTGTCTTTGCGATTCCCTTATAGGTTCCTTCCTGCAATACCCGGGAAGCCAGGGAGCTTACCAGCTGAAAGTTTGTCAGACCTTTAATATTCTTATAGATCTCCTTCGAAACGGCAGTCGATAACACTCTCGCATCCGTTCTTGGGTAGGTCGTCATTTTCTTTTCATAAAGCTCCTGTGCTATCCGCAGGGTTTCATCCGGACTGATCTTGAAATATTTGGAACAGTCGTTCTGCAGTTCCGCCAGATTATATAAAAGCGGTGCATTCTTATTTTCCTTTTTCTTTTCTATAGAATGAACGATGGCTTTCCGCGGCTCCTCCAACAGATATTGGATCAGATTTTCCGCTGGCTCACGTTCCTTAAAGCCGTTTTCCTTATACAAAAGCGGTGAAGCAAAATATGGGGTTCCTTCTACGGCACGCCACTCACAATCAATCCCACGCTCTCCTAAAAGAACGGATGCCACCACACGGAAAAACGGTGTTTTTTCGAAGTTACGGATTTCACGTTCCCTGTTCACAACCATGCCAAGTACGCAGGTCATCACACGTCCGACACTTACAACTGCCCGGTCAAGCTTCAGATAATCCTTGACTGCATTGCCATATTTCAGTGTGAGGACTCTTGAAAAATTAATTCCCATCAGATAATCCTCTTTGGCACGCAGGTAAGCCGCTGCACACAGATTATCGTATTCGGAAAGATCCCTGGCCTCACGGATCCCACGCAGAATTTCTTCCTCCGTCTGGGAATCAATCCAGACTCTTCTTCGTGTCTTGTCATGAACGTTTGCCTGACGTTCCACCAGACGGTAAATATATTCTCCTTCCCGTCCGGAGTCGGTACAGACATAGATCGTTTCCACATCCTCGCGGTTCAACAGTCCGCTTACAATCTGAAACTGCTTCTTTACACTGTCGATCACCTCATATTTAAATTCCGTCGGTATAAATGGAATGGTATTTAAAGACCATCGCTTATATTTTTCATCATAAACTTCCGGATAACTCATGGTCACAAGATGTCCAACGCACCAGGTTACAATGGCATCATTTGACTCAATATATCCGTCCCGGTTGCTGCCGGTAATCTGCAGAGCCTTCGCAAATTCACGGGCAACACTCGGTTTTTCTGCAATAAATAAATTTTTTCCCATTACATGTCTTCCAGACTAATCAATTTCAAATTCTTTTTCATCTTTGCTTCCAGACTCAGCTTTTCATCAAAACGCTGAATGGAAAACAGGTAGATCGTATCTGCCTTCAGCTTTGCCTTTCCCATACTGGAAAGCAGCTTCTCATAATCTCCATACTGCATCACGGATTTTTCCCAGTTGCAGTATGCTGCAAGAGTTCTGCCGTTTTCATCCTGTGCAACCACATCAACATTTCCTGATTTTCCAACCCATTCCCCAATGCGGTCAATCGCAATAGGAAGCTTTTCTTCCTGATTCCATTTCTCAATCCGTTGTTTACAGATCTCATTAAAATACAGGGCTGCAAAATTCTTAAAGGAAAACTGAATATTCTTTTCATAAAATTCATCTGCACTCATCAATACCAGCGCACTTCGGTTCGGGTACAGGAACCGGAAGTAAAAATGAACGAAATGATTGCTGATCCGATATATCCCCTTCTGGCTATTTGCTTTCCCCTCGGTATCAAAGGAAAAGACCTTTTCCACCAGTTCAAGCTCCATCAGATTTTTTAGATAAACACTGATTTTCGCTCTGGAAAATCCGGTGTGCCGGTAGAGGTCATTCAGCTTATGTCTTCCGGCTGCAATGGATGAAAGAATTGTATGATAAACAGCTGTCTCCCGCAGTTCTTCCGCAACGGTACGCAGTCCCTCTTCCTGCAGATAGGTATGTGGATTTAAAACAAACCGGCAGATGTTCTCCTTCATGTTTAAGGAATCATCAAACTGTGTCCAAAGTCCCGGAAAGCCTCCCAGAACGGCATACGCTTCCACACACTGTTCTGCTGAAAACTTCGGGAAGAAGTGCCGCATCTCTTCAAACGGAAGCTCCTTAATCTTCAGAAATCCTGACAGGGCATATGCTGATTCTCCGATTTTCATCACCATGCTGTTTTCCACCCAGCCGGTTGATGAACTTGACAGTACAACCAGAATCTCCCCGTGCTTTTCACTTCCCTGCACAAAAGAAACAAGATCCTTCATAAAAGCGTTTCCTGACTTCACCGCATGCTGGAATTCATCCACAATCATAACGGTCTTGCCGGATTCATCCCCTGAAATCTTCCGAAAAATTTCAGCATACGAAGGATATTCCGGCAGATCTCCGGTGTGATCTGTGAGTTCTTTTCCCCACTCATACGTCTGCTCACGCTCCGATGCAGACCTTGCACAATAATAATGATAAGGTTTCCCTTTTACAAATTCTTTTAAAAGACTGGTTTTCCCGATATTCTTTTGTCCATACACGACAAGAAGCTGACTTCCTTCACTGTCATAAAATGCGTTCAGATAGTTCAATTCTGATGTACGGCCTAAAAACATTCTGTATTACCTCTCACTCTCCTCAATCCGGAGCAGTAAACGTTCAATTTCTTCAGAAGTAGATGGTCTTCCAAGAAAAAATCCCTGGATGCAGTCGCAGCCGATCTTTTTCAGATAATTAAACTGATCCTGATCTTCCACACCTTCTGCAATAGTTTCATAGCCAAGTCTTTTTGCCATATTCACGACGGAATCCGCAATGACCCGTGTGTTTTCATCCATTGTTATGGTATCAATAAAACTTTTATCGATTTTCAGGGTATCAATTGGAAGCTTTTTCAGATAAGAAAGGGACGAATATCCCGTTCCAAAATCATCCAGAGACACTTTGATTCCATATTCCCGCAGCAGACGAAGCTTCTCTGTTACATCATGGAAATTCTCAATAAATACACTTTCTGTAATTTCCAGTTCCAGGAAGTTCGGATCCAGGTCATACTTTTTCAGACAATTCAGAATCATGTCCACAAAATCATCCCGGTTATACTGAATAGCTGAAATATTCAAAGATAAGATCATTGGTATGCGATAATCCTTTTTCCATTGGGAAAAAATCCGGATGCTTTCATCAACCACCCATGCCCCGATTGGAACAATCGTTCCATTCTTCTCCGCAATGGGAATAAACACGGCAGGACTGATCATGCGTCCATCGTTATCGCGCCAGCGGATCAGTGCCTCCATACCTCGAAGCTTCCCATTCTCCGTAAAATACTGTGGCTGGAAATTCATAGTAAAGTTCTGGGCAAATACAGCTTCCTTTAATTTTGTTTCAATCGCAACATTATGAAGGAAATCCTTTAATATAGATGCATCAAAATACTGCATGGAATCCTTTCCACGCTTTTTTGCCTTGAACATGACAATTTCAGCACAATTGATGAGTTCCAGG
The DNA here is from genome assembly GCA_000438155.1 of Firmicutes bacterium CAG:95. Classification (GTDB taxonomy): domain Bacteria; phylum Bacillota; class Clostridia; order Lachnospirales; family Lachnospiraceae; genus Suilimivivens. The sequence continues at coordinate 16,082 of FR902864.1, read as the reverse complement.
GTGTTCTGCGCTGCCTCCGGAAACTCTGCGACGCCAACACTGACAGAAATATCCACATCCTGACCGTTACTTAACCGGAATGGCAGCTTCGTCCGTTCACGCACTGCCTGATAGATGTTCTCAACACTGTATTTCCCCATGGGTTCGAAAATGCCGATGCAATACAGGTCTGCATTAAAATGGGATACCAGCACATGCTCCGAAGAAAACTCCTGCAGGAACTGTCCAAACTGCTGGACAACCTCATCACCGACCGCAAGTCCGAATCCATCATTGATTTTACTGAAATCATCCACATCAATAAACATGACAGAGACTACCGTATTTTCCTCTTCTGCGCGTCTTACGAAATCAGCAAGAAGGCGCACGAAATAATTCCGGTTGTAAAGTCCGGTCATGACATCATAATACGCCATATAAGTCAATTCATCATTTTGGTTCTTCAGCTTTGATATGTTTTTGAAACGGATGATCTTATCTGTTGGCATGTGTGCGTAATCATAGATCACGTTTACCTCGCACTCTACCCATGTACTGCCATCCGTAAGTTTCAGGATGTCGCTCCCTGAATTTTCTTTTAAATCTTCCAGATAAAGAAGCTTCCTGAATGGAAGAACATACTTGTCTTCCACTCTGGAATATAGCTTCGTAAAATCGTTGACATCGCGGATCTGTATTTCCGGGAAGAACTGCTCCCAGCTTCCCATTGTCCTGATATAGCCATCTAATAAATTCACGTAAAGAAATGCACTGGTGGATGTGGCACACAGCAGGCGGTACATCCGTTCTTCGTTCTCCAGTTTCTGATTCATTGCGCTTAACAGGTCTACCTGATAACGTAACTCATCCATACCGATCTAATCCTTCTCTTCCCAACTTGTAAGTCTGATATAACTGCTCTGCAAATTTACAGTTACTGATTTACTTCTTTGTGATATACCCCTGTGCCTTTAACAGCTCTGCACAAAGAACTGCACCGCCTGCAGCACCGCGGACGGTATTATGGGAAAGTCCCACAAACTTCCAGTCATATACAGAATCTTCACGGATACGTCCGACGCTGATTCCCATTCCGTTTTCGTAATTTACATCGAGCTGGATCTGTGGACGGTTGTCCTCCTCCAGATACTGGATAAACTGCTTCGGTGCGCTTGGAAGCTCTAACTCCTGTGGAACGCCCTTGAAGGTAACCAGCTTTTCGATTAACTGCTCCTTGGTCGGTTTCTTGCGGAACTTCACAAATACGGCAGCGGTATGTCCGTTTAATACAGGCACACGGATGCACTGGCAGGTAATGACGGGACTTGTAGCAGGTACAATCACACCGTCCCTGATTTCACCCCAGATACGAAGAGGCTCTTTTTCACTCTTTTCTTCTTCCCCACCAATGTAAGGAATGATGTTTCCTACCATTTCCGGCCAATCCTTAAAGGTCTTTCCTGCTCCGGAGATCGCCTGGTAGGTTGTAGCAACAACTTCATACGGCTCAAATTCCTTCCATGCAGTTAATACCGGTGCATAGCTCTGAATGGAGCAGTTCGGCTTTACTGCTACAAAGCCTCTGGTTGTGCCGAGTCTCTTCTTCTGAAATTCAATGACCTTCATATGCTCCGGATTGATTTCCGGTACAACCATCGGTACATCCGGTGTCCATCTGTGTGCAGAATTGTTGGAAACAACCGGTGTTTCGGTCTTTGCGTAATCTTCTTCAATCTTCTTGATTTCTTCTTTGGTCATGTCAACGGCACTGAATACGAAATCCACTTCAGAAGCAACCTTCTCTACCTCATTGACATTCATTACTACAATCTTCTTTACCTTTTCCGGCATCGGGGTGTCCATTTTCCAACGATCCCCTACTGCTTCTTCATAAGTCTTGCCTGCGGAACGCGGGCTTGCTGCAATTGTTGTTACCTCGAACCAGGGATGATTCTCAAGCAGAGAGATAAATCTCTGTCCAACCATACCTGTGCCACCTAAAATCCCTACTCTTAATTTGTCGCTCATTTTTCCTCTCCTCATGTAAAAATATTTAAAAGACTCTTCTGGTCCTATAAACGAAATTACTGCTCTTCATACCAGATATGGTTCAGGAATTCTCTATTAATCTGAATCACTTCCTTCATGGCATCCTCACCCGGGGCACCGATTGTAAGACGGCGTTCCACGCAGGCCTTCAAGCTGATCGCATCGTAAAGGTCTGCTTCAAATACCGGACTGATTTTCTTCAGCTCCTCTAAGGATAACGCATCAATGCTTGTTTCCTTCTCGATACAATAAAGAACGAGACGTCCTATAATGCCATGTGCATCACGGAACGGAACTCCTTTGCCAACCAGATAATCGGCAGCATCGGTTGCATTGGTAAAGCCGTTCATTGCACTCTTTTCCATAATTTCATTACGGAATTTCATGGTCTTTAACATGCCGTCAAATAAAACAAGACAATCCTTCACGGTATCAATGGCATCAAAGGTCACTTCCTTATCTTCCTGCATATCTTTATTGTATGCAAGCGGAATTCCTTTCATGGTTGTCAATATGGAAACAAGTGCTCCATACACGCGTCCTGTCTTTCCTCTTACAAGTTCTGCGATATCCGGGTTCTTCTTCTGCGGCATAATACTGCTTCCGGTAGAATAGGCGTCATCAATCTCTACAAAACGGTATTCATTCGAATTCCAGATAATGACCTCCTCGGAAAAACGGCTTAAATGCATCATAATTGTAGATAACGCTGCTAAAAATTCAATCACATAGTCACGATCCGCAACGGAATCCATACTGTTTAAGGTTGGTCCTTCAAAGCCCATTAAGGATGCGGTATAAGCGCGATCCAACGGATAGGTCGTTCCGGCAAAAGCACCTGCTCCAAGCGGACAATAATTCATTCTCTTATAGATATCCTCCATCCGAAGGAGATCCCTTTTAAACATTTCGAAGTAGGCTCCCATATGATGTGCAAGTGTAGTCGGCTGTGCCTTCTGTAAATGGGTAAAGCCCGGCATATAGGTTTGAAGATTCGTCTCCATAATCGTAAGGAGCGTCGTCAGAAGCTCCTTTAAACACTCAGAAACCTCAATAACCTCATGACGGACATATAACCGCATGTCCAATGCCACCTGATCGTTCCGGCTTCTTCCGGTGTGCATCTTCTTACCGGCATCTCCGATCCTGTCAATCAGATTTGCTTCCACGAAGCTGTGAATATCTTCATATTCGGAAGTGATCACAAGTTTTCCATCGCGGACATCTTCCCGGATCATGGTCAGTCCCTTTACGATCTGATCCTTTTCTTCACAGGTAAGAATCCCCTGTTTCTCTAACATGACAACGTGTGCAATACTACCCTCAATGTCCTGCTCAAACAACCGTTTATCAAAGTTAATGGATGCATTGAAATCATATACCAGCCTGTCCGTTTCCTTGGTGAAACGGCCGCCCCACAATTGCGCCATAAATATCCATCCTCCAATTATTAAATCTGAATTTGATACTATCATACTTTTAGAAGCATTTCAACAAAAGATACTCACATATTGGTATTTTTATTCATAAGTTATATTAGAATTATCGTAACTGCTCAGTACCCTCACAGTTACGAATGATCTATATCTTCAGAATATGTAGAAATGAGGCAATCTATGAATCCGACTCTTTTACGTCTTCAGCATATAGACTTTTCCTATCATACCCTTCACGGAGAAACCAAGGCCTTAAGTGATGTCTCTTTTACGGTAACGGAAGGGGAATTTCTTGCAATCGTCGGTCCTAGCGGCTGCGGCAAATCGACGCTCCTTTCCATGATTGCCGGATTGATCATGCCGGAGTCCGGAACGATTACCTTTGCACATGATTCGCCCCGGATTGGCTATATGCTCCAGCAGGATCATCTGCTCCCCTGGCGTACCATTTGGAGCAACATTCTTTTAGGCCCCGAAATCCAGAAGAACCTGACTCCTGACAAAAAAGAAAAGGCCATGCACCTTTTAACCGATTATGGACTTCTTCCCTTCAAGGATAAGCACCCAAATGAGTTATCCGGTGGTATGCGTCAGCGCGCTGCTCTGATCCGTACCATGGTCATGGAGCCGGAGCTGCTTCTTCTGGATGAACCGTTCAGTGCGCTGGATTATCAGACGCGCCTCATGGTATCTGCCGATATCGGAAGGATTATCCGTCATTCCGGAATTACTGCCATTTTAATTACGCATGATTTATCGGAAGCAATTTCCCTTGCTGACCGCGTAATTGTTTTAAGTAAACGCCCCGGAAAAGTAGTACGGAATCTTCCTATCTCCCTGACGCTTCCGGATGATTCACTTCTGGCTGCCCGAAACGCTCCGGAATTTCATCATTATTTTAATATCTTATGGAAGGAGATCTCGGATGAACACTGAATCCTATGCCCAGCAGCAATATTATATAAAACACCGGCGCCATCACAACACGATTACTTTCTTACGGATTTTCCTGCTGATTGCCTTTTTAATTCTGTGGGAAACGGCCTCACGGCTCCACTGGATTGATTCCTTCTTTTTCAGCAGTCCTTCCATGGTGGCTGTCTATTTCTTAAAAATGCTCAAGGACGGCAGCTTTTTTGTCCACACCGGAATCACCTTATTTGAAACTCTTGTAAGCTTTACACTGATCTGTATTCTGGGAATCTTCTCTGCAACGCTTCTCTGGTATTATCATCCGGTTGCCGAGGTGACCGAACCTTATTTCGTTGTCTTAAACAGTCTGCCCAAATCCGCACTCGCCCCACTCCTTATTGTCTGGCTTGGAACCGGAATGAACACCATTATTATTGCCGGAATTTCCGTAGCCCTGTTCGGTTCGGTGATTAATCTTTATACCTGCTTTAAGCAGGTGGATGAGGAACGTTGCAGGCTGATTTATACGCTCGGCGGAACAAGATTTGATGTCTATAAAAAGGTTATTCTTCCTTCCTCAGTTCCCGGAATCATCAGCAATATGAAGGTCAATGTCGGGCTTGCTTTAGTCGGCGTTATCATCGGAGAATTTCTTGCTGCAAGAAGAGGACTCGGTTACCTCATTATCTATGGCTCCCAGGTCTTCCAGCTGAATATGGTGATTACCTCCATTCTGATTCTGTGCTTCCTGGCATTACTTCTCTATCAGCTCCTGCAGCATCTCGAACACCGGAATAAGAAAAAGAATGCAATCAGTTAAGAATAGAAGTAAAAACAGGCTGCCACAATTCTGTGACAGCCTGCCATTAGTTGCCATGCATATGAGAAAATGATCCAGTGGATCATTTTTGAATTGAAAGCTACCGAGGGGATTCGAACCCCTGACCTGCTGATTACGAATCAGCTGCTCTACCGGCTGAGCCACGGTAGCAATACACGAACAAAAATTATTATATACATGGAATAAATATTTTGCAAGTGTTTTTATACTTTTTCTGAAAGATGGACATCCATCTGTGGAAAGGGAATGGAAATTCCTGCCTCATCCAATGTAAGCTTGATGTTCTCAGTCAGATATGCCTTCCGTTCATAAAAGTCCTCCGTCTTTACGAAGCAACGGACGATGAGGTTCACACTGCTGTCTCCCAGTGAATCTACAATAACCTGTTTATCCTTTTCCTGGAGAATCTTATCTGTATGTTCAAGCAGATCAAGAAGCACCTCCCGTGCTTTCCGGATATCGGCATCGTAGCTGATTCCAACCGGAATATCAATCCGATGATCCGGACATCTCGTATAGTTTGTGATAGAGCCATTCGCGAGCGGTCCGTTCGGCAGAACAATGACACGTTGATCCGCCGTTACAATCTTCGTATAGAAAATGTCCACCTCCTCAACAACTCCGTCATTTCCCTTTTCATCCACAATCCGTTCTCCAATATGAAACGGTTTTAATACCAGAATCAGAAGGCCTCCCGCAAGGTTACTCAGACTTCCCTGCCATGCAAAACCGATTGCCACACTGACTGATCCCAATACAGCAAGAAAGCTGCTGATTTCAACACCACAGGTTGCAATGACTACCACAAAGAGGGCAAACATCAGAATAACCTTTAGCAAAGAGTTCGTAAAATGGATAATGCCCTCGTCCACATTGGCTTTTTCAAGGGACTTGCGCAGGATCTTGCGGATCAGCTTAATCAATTGCAGTCCAATGGCCAGAACGATAATGGCAATCAACAGCTTAAAGCCGAACCGGAATAATTTATCCGGTAATTCGTCTAAAAACTTTTCAATCACTCCCGGTGAAAGATCAATGTCGGTAATGTCTGATATCTCAGTAATATTGGTATCCATATCTCATACCCTTCCAGAATCTTATTATCCTATTTATTTTGCTTTCTTTGCTGCCTCTTCTGCCTTTTTCCATTCAATTGAAGCAAGCTTCTCTTCTTCCTTTGCACGTTGTAAGGCCTTCTGGGCCTGCTGCATGATTTCTTCTGCCTGCTTCTTTAATTCTTTTGCACGCAAGGTCAGCTCTTCGGCTTCTGCTTCAGCCTCTTTTGCACGCTGCCCGGCTTCCTGTGCCAGACGGATCGCTTTCGTTTCTGCTTTGCGGTTTTCGATCTGCTGCTTCTCTTTGGCTGTATAGGCAACAAACTTAAAGATACTCAAAGAAAGCGGTGCAGCCTTCATGGTAAAGGAACAGGGCTGTCCATCGTATTCCTCATCATTTACAGGTATCGCACGGCCGTTTACCCGTCCCTTTCCGCCGTAGGCCTTATCATCTGTATTCAGAATTTCTTTATATTTGCCTGCCATCGGAACCCCGATACAGAATTCCTGCCCGATATTGGCAAAATTTGCGACAACAACCAGTGTCTGCTCCGGCTTTAAGGCCTTTCTCATATAAGAAAGCATGCACTTCTCGGGAGAAATGCAGTTAATCCACTGGAAACCGTCTGCTTCCGTATCCTTCTCATAAAGTGCCGGAAGCTCCTGATATAAGTGATTCAGATCACGCACCAGATCATGGATTCCCTTATGTGCAGGTTCCTTTAACAGCTCCCATTTTGTCTGTCTGGTTTCGTCAAACTCCTGGAACTCCGCAATGTCCTGTCCCATAAACAGAAGCTTTTTACCCGGATGGGTCATCACGTAGCCATAGGTCAATCGTAAGTTTGCAAATTTATCTTCAATGGTGCCCGGCATCTTGCCAATCATGGAGGACTTGCCATGTACGACTTCATCATGGGAAAACGGCAGCATAAAGTTCTCACTGTAGGCGTAAATCATGCTGAAAGTCAATTCATTATGATGATGTGCACGGAAATACGGATCATAGCCGATATAGGCCAGGTAATCATTCATAAAGCCCATATTCCACTTAAGATCAAAGCCAAGTCCTTCGTCATCCAAAGCTCCCGTCACCTTCGGCCATGCGGTCGATTCTTCGGCAATCATCAGCACATCCGGATTCCGCTTTTTCATAATGGAATTCAGATGCTTGATCATTTCAATCGCTTCCAGATTCTCATTGCCGCCATAAATATTGGCAACCCACTCGCCATCCTTACGTCCATAATCCAGATACAGCATGGAAGCAACCGCATCCATGCGGATTCCATCGGCATGGAACTGCTCTGCCCAGTATAACGCATTGGCAATCAGATAGTTGGATACTTCCGGGCGTCCGTAATTATAAATCAATGTTCCCCAGTGCGGATGACTTCCCTTCCGGGGATCCGCATGCTCATAGAGACAGGTTCCGTCAAACTCGGCAAGTCCATAGGTATCTCTCGGAAAATGTGCCGGAACCCAGTCCAGAATCACACCGATGCCCGCCTGATGAAGCGTATCCACGAAGTACCGGAAGTCATCCGGTGTTCCGTAGCGCGCGGTCGGTGCATAATAACCAATCACCTGATAACCCCAGGATGCATCCAGGGGATGCTCCATCACCGGCATCAGCTCCACATGTGTATAGCCCATTTCCTTTGCATATTCTGCAACAAGAGGCGCCAGTTCACGGTAGGATAAGCTTTCTTTTCCATCCTCTCCATGACGGAAGGAGCCCAGATATAATTCGTAAACACTGATGGGCGCATTCTTTTCGGCATATTTCTTCCGATTCTTCATCCATTCTGCATCCTGATAGCTGTAATGAGAATCTTCCACGATGGAAGCCGTATCCGGACGAAGCTGCTGGCGGAATGCATAAGGATCTGCCTTTAAAATGGTCAGACCGCCCTTTTTCCTGATTTCATATTTATAACAGTCACCTGCCTGAACATCCGGTATAAACAGTTCAAAAATACCGGTTGTACCATCCTTTATCATGGGATAAATGCGCCCGTCCCAATTGTTAAAATCTCCAACGACACTGACACGGACCGCATTCGGCGCCCACACCGCAAACTGTGTTCCGGCAACACCGTTTCTCGTACAAGGATGTGCTCCCAAATGTTCATAAATGGTATAATGAATGCCTGAAGTAAAACGTACAGCATCCTTTTCAGATAAGGATACCGGTGCGAATGCATAGGCATCCTTAATCATTCTGCTGTTCCCTTCGGCATCAATAATTTCATATTCATAGTGCTGCGGCTTCTTTCCCTGATAAAGACATGCAAAGAAACCGTTCTCATCTGCCATTTCCATCGGAAGTACCAATTTTGCAGAGGATACTACCTCTGCAGCCTCAGAACGCTTCTCTTCCATAAAATGTACATTTACCTTCACTGCCCCAGGCCAGAACATCTGAAACAGGACATTCTTACCTGTGGTATGTACCCCCAGAATCTCCTGCGGGTTTGCTTCCTCCGAATACACAATTCCTTCAATTCTCGGCCAGTTCATTAATTTATATAATTTATTATTCATGCACTTACCCCTTCCCGAAAGTCCTGTCTTCATTTTACCAAAGTTGTGTATACAAAACAAGCACCGCCGTATAATTCATTTACATTACATCTTTTAATAACATTAATTGTATCTGCATTGTATCATAAAAATAGGTGTAAGATATAACACAATTGTATTATACCTTACACCTATAATTCCATATTTTTCTATATCTGCTCAACTGCACTCTCAAATTCCTGCTCCGAATCCATAATATGGTTCATATTCTGCAATGTTTTATTCACACCCCACCTCTTCATAGTACTGATCTGCAATATATTCTGCTGATTCTGCCCATAATCCATTTTCGGTCTGCTGTAAGGTCTTGTATGTTTCAGACTTATAAAAACGAAGCACGGCTTCTTCAAAATCAATCTGGAAATGATCCTGTAACAATTTTAATACATCTCTGATCTGTATACATACGTTCATCGTAATGTCTTTCCCATTAAAACTATATATCATTTCTGGCATAAGAATTCCCTCTTGTGTCAAGTAGTTGACAACATTTTCTTAAACATTTTCTTTCCTTCCATTATATCAGCTTTTGACAGATAATCTACCAAAAGCTGATACAATCTTACACACTTCCTTAGTTTCTCCTGCCTGTGAACTTCCATCTCAATTCAATGGTCTTATCTGCATATACCACAATCTTTTCAAGCAGCACATCCAGTAACTCATCCGTAATCTCAGTCACTTGCGAATTTCTCTCCAAGAACTTAATACCACTGATGTCTGATGGTTTCTGATTCTCCAAAGCGATGATAGCCTCCTTCTGTGCTTCAATCTTCTCCTTAATACCGGAAATCATCACTTCATAGGATTCCTTCTGCATCAGATAGGTTTCCTTGTCTGTAATGCCCTTAACATAAGATTCGTAGGCAGTGCGAAGGGTAAATATACGCTTCACAACAGCAGCAGCCTCCTCATCCACTAAAAGTTCACAAGCATTATCCTTGGATTTCAGATATCCGAAAGGAGCACAAATACCGATAAACATTCCCTTATCCTTCCTTGCCATAACCGCCGTTGACACCTTCTGAGACAAATCCTTGCTGTAAAAATCATACAGAAGAGATTTAAACTGCACATCTATGTCAGCGATACCGCCCACAAAATCTTTGCTGTCATAATTGTCATTAATTGCAATGAACCTGATTCCCATAAATGGAAAAATCTGCTCTATATTATTTCCCTGTTTCCAGATAGTTTCGTGCAAACCGGGACATATCCTTTACAATGATACAATCCACCCTCTGCTCCTTTACCATTGCAAGAAGCTCCTGCATTCCCGGACGGTTCATGTTGGTGCCGGAATATCCGTCATCACACTTCTCCAGCACATTCATGGAGCGTAAATCCTCATGAGTACTGATATAATCACGGATGATTCTGCGTTGGTTGGTAATACTGTTACTTTCATCCGCATTCACATCATCCTCTAATGATAATCTTAAATACATAACCAGATTAGTCATCGTTCCTGCCTCCTTCATTCCATTTGGTTCTTCTCGGATACTGAAATACATCCGTATATCCTGCCTTTGTATGCCCAAAACGATACTTTATCTCCATACACCTCTCCGGTGTGAGAATAATCTTCGAAATCAGCATACGGATAAGTTCCGGTGTTAATACAGACTTTTCCTTTACGGATAAAAGAGCATTTACAAACTGCTTCTTTTCCTTTTTCTGCCGAAGAAAACTCCTGTAATCCTTCTCCGCCTGCAAAAGCTTTTTCTCAAGATTCTTTACTTCCTCTTCCTGCTTTTCGTTGGTAAACTGCAGCTCCTCTCTCGTTATTTCACCTTTGACATACGCTCTAAGCATAGCCCGGATGATATACCGGCGGTTCCACATACTTGTAGGTACGTTCCTGCTCATAAAAGGAGTTCAAATTCCGCACTGAAAATTCTTCATCCAGCGTATCCAGTCTCCTGCTACGCCTCATACCTTCTGCCTTTACAGAAATATGGACACCTGTCTTAACCTCATAGCCAAGCTTTTCCATAAGAAAAATAAATTCCTCAAAGTTTTCTGCCTTATTCCTGCAATACTGCATATCCCCCGTGATAAAATCGCCCCAACTCTGCTCCTTTTACCACTGCTTACGGTTCATATTAACAGGGTCTTTGCTGTATTCTGCCGCAACAATGGACAAACCATACTCCTCACACAGTCTGTTGGTTATGGGCTGTATCACATTCTTCCAGTCCCCTTTTTTATAGCTGTATTTCCTACCTGTAACCATATTTACACTGTTGAAAACAAGATGCCCATGCAGGTGATCCTTATCCGTATGAACGCTGAATACACCCTCATATTCACCACCCAAAAACTCCTCTGCAAATTGTCTGGTAATCTCATACATCTGCTCCCTGGTTCCTTCTCCCTGCTTTAGGGATATGATAAAATGATACCCCTGCCTTCCTCCAGTCTGCCCGAACATTTCCTTCGTTCCTATCATCTGCTCATAAGCAAAATCCGGCAGGCAGTTAATACCGCCTACCAGACTTCCGTTTTCCGTCTTTGCCTCATTACAGATATAAGCTATGGAATGCTTTAGATGAGCTGCCACATTTCCATGCTCCGCCGACTTCATACACATAATCTTTGTTATTGCCATAATCACCGCCACCTTTCCACCAACTGCTTCAACAGCTTAAGCACCTCTTCCAACGCCCGTGTCATCCTAAGCACATCCACATTACCAAACCACCTAGATTCGTTACAATGCTTTGCCATCTGGTTGATGTTGGTAGCAATTCCACTAATCTGACGGATAAGGTTTCTTCTGTCCTCTGCGTGTGTTGCATCCACTCCGCCGTGAACAATCAGTTCACGCAGATACTTACTCTCATTCATTCCGGCAGACTTGGCATCCTCCGACAGCTTACGAAGCTCATACTCCGAAAGTCTAAATGTCCGGTTCTGCCTTGCTGTATTCTTTCTTGTTATCTGTTTCTCCATAAATAAATCCTCCAATCATTCGAATAGTTGCTACACTCTTTCTGCTCGCAGAAATCTCCTCTGACGCTGTGAACAGAATTTCTTTCAGATAAAAACTGTAAAAACTGGCAAGATACGGAAATCGCAATGCGTTTCCAATCTTGTTATGGGCAAAGCCCCTAAAACCCCGATATATATACCGATATTTCACAGAAATCCACCCTTGTAGATGAATTTCTGTAAAACAAAAGACAGGACTACCGGCGAAAATGTAATACACTTTCTGCCAATATCCTGCCTTTTGTTATACAAACCGTTATACGGATAAAAGGGCAATAAAAAACTGTCAAACACATCCGGCTCATTTGAACCATTTTGTTTCACAGTTTTTACTTATTTTTCCTATTCTGTTTTACGGCTTGTGTTACATTCATCTTGCATTGCCCTTCTCCAAAGGCTTCTTATCTTCTTTCTTGTCCCTACACTTCCATAATGCCATTGGATGCTTTGCTACATTTCTAAGCTCATTACTATCACCAAATACCCAGTCAGGATAATAGCTCCCTTCTGAAAAAGCTTTCCAGAACAGTTCTTCCTCCTTTGTTTGCACCAGAATGGATGCAAGATATTCTCTTACTTCCCTTTGAGCAAATTCCAAGTTAAATCGTTCTCCCTTACGAAGCACCGGATCCAGATCTCGCTTAATCTGCAGGGATGACACTTTTCCAATATTATCAAGCTCGAATTTTTCCGGGGGCTGTGCTGCTCCGATTGCACTATAGAACACAGTACATTTACGAAGCATTGCTTCCTCACTTTCATCAAACAACCCAAATCTTACCATATTATGCATGTCATATAAATCTCGTGGAGCTGTTCTTGTAAGTAATGCTACTGTTTTTGAAGCGAATATCTCCAATGGTGCTACGGAAAGTACAGTAAGCTTCTCCTCATTCCATGGCAGTTTCACTTCCCTTCTTGCTACCGGGAGTACATGACAGCGAAGCATATAGTTAATCTCAATCTTAAGATTATCCTTTACTCCTCCACAATTCACATATTCATAAACAAAGGAATCCAATGCATGATAGTTCTTTGATTTCGAACTCAGAACATATCCATTTGCAATCATATACTTTCTGATTCTGTCTGTAATAATCTCCCTGTCCGAAAGCATGTCTTCTCTGTCAATACTTCTGCAATAATCCAAATCAATGTCAACAGAAAGCCTTGGCAAATCAAAAATAGTAAGATTAATGGCTGTACCGCCTTTCAAGGCAATCCCTTTTGCCAAAATCTCATCCGATTCCATAAACTTCAATACGTCTGCCAGACGACATACCTTTTCCAGCGTATCTCTCGGAAAACCCAGTTCTTTTGCCATTCTGCCCAGAGTTAATCTATCCCATTGCATCATAATCATCAACCCCCTTATCTATTAGCCCTTTCAGTGACGCCGGTGCATAAAGCTTCCACCGCTTATGAAATACATTATCCTGTGACTCTTTCATCAAATAACGCTTTGCGTCAGAAGAACCGTTCTCACACATTTCAAAAAATTCGGAAGAAAAGTGGAATTCTTCCTGCATTTCTTCAAAAAGGTATCCACATTTCTGATACAAAAAACCATTGTTGTTTCTTGCCAGACATTCCAACACTTTCTGTTCATTCAATCCCGGCACCAGCATCATACAGCGTATTACTTCCTCAAGACCTGCTACCTTTTCAAAATCACGGATACTGTCTACAACCGTCTGCTCCACAGATGTCACCCTTATGTTGCCTTGCTGTACTACTTCCATATCGGGCTTACGCTCTATGCGGCGATACATCACTCCGTCATACTCAAAATCGTTAAACCGTTTGTCTGTTGCTACATAACACTCATAAAAAACCTGACTTCCATAACCAAATACCTCAAATGCACTGTGATGTGTGATACAAGCATCTGGGAACAGATTGGAACCTATCTGATAACGGGAGAACACTGGCTGTTTCGTTTCTATGCTGATTACTACATAAAAATCTCTTTTGACTTTTTCTATCAGACCCTTTTTCTGGTATTCATAGATTACCTGATTGGCTGCTGTTGCTGTTCCCACAAGTTCTATCAGTTGCTCCCTTGAAAAGCATCCCCTTGCAAGCATTTTTTCATAATGCTTCATTACGCATCACCTCCTACTGTTTTAAAAGCAGCACAATGTATTATTTATTTTTAATACTTTATGATTTTTTCAAAATTTTCTATTTTGAGTTTACCACATAATATTAGAAAATTCAAATACATTGTGCATTTTTTAAAATTTAATCTTCCTCATCATCTCCAAACATGGCAGACAAAGAAGCTAGTGCCCCATCATCTAGCGGCTTATCAGACAGCTCCAGATTATTCTCCGGTAATTTCTCCACCGCTTCCTTTACTGGTTTTGTTGGAGCTGGTGATGTCTCATGTTGCATCGATACTACATTCATCCCTTGCATCTGCATCATGGCAGGGACAGCCACATAACCACCTGTCTGCTGTCCCATTGCACTGATAATGGTAGCCAGAATCCTCGTAACTGCATCCTGCATAATCCGCTCATTGTCTGCCTTACTCTGCTTAGCAAAATCCCTGACAAACTCCTGCATAAGCTCCATGGTGCTCATTTCCTCCCGAAATCGGATTTCTCCACGTACAAAACATAGAATTGCCCACTTCACAGCCTCCGTCAGAGACTCATAATACTCACCCTCATAGACTACTTTATCCAGCCACTCCATGATTTCCTTATCCTCCCGGTTCTTATCATTCAACCGGAATGCAATCGACCTTGTTGCCATAGGCTACACCTCCAGATTCTGCGCTAAGTACTGATAACCTAAAGCATTGGCACGGACATCTGTTACATATCGCACATTTTCCCCGGTACAACTGCCAAAACGTCTCATAACTCCGGCTCCTCCACCGACATACACCACATTGGTAAAATCAAAGTCAATTTTCAGTTCACGAAGCTTTGCTTCCACTTCAAGAGCATATCTTTTAAGCCCTACATTGATGGTATCCATAATGAATTCCTTATTTTTGGCAATGGCATTGGTATCTCCCGTTTCAATCACTTCATTGATGATATACTCCGGCACTTCCTTACCATGTTTTGCAATGCACTCCTTCTGAATACGGTCAATGGCAGTAATCAGTCCCTGCTGGTAAGTGTGACACTCGTCAAGAACAGGAACCTTATTCACCACCGACATAATATCCAGTGTCCATGAACCACAATCCACCGCTGTCACTCTGTCCATACCTTCCATTCGGTTGGCAATCGCCGCATGGCACTGCGCAAATACCCTTACCTTGCCAAAATGCACCACATATCTGACCCCTTCATAGTTTCCGCTGCTTCAGGATAATTCCATATCGGGTCTGTAGATTCTATTCTGCTTCCTTACCAAGAAGAATAGGGCAATCATACCATGAAACACAAATTTTCCTTTTCAGACAATGCTCCAAACCTGATCGCATCGCTTTCTGCAAGATTGGGGATCCATCTTGTAATTCCCAGTGCAGCACCATACTGTCCTAATTTTAAGATTGGAATATGGATCTGCATTTCATCATAATACTCCGGTACAGCCATATCCAGTCCTATGATGGCTTCCACCTCTTCCGGATACCTCTGCGCCCAATATAAAGCCTCTAATCCGGACATTGAATGAGGGCAAAGCACATACGGTCCTCTGATCCCTGCTTTATTAAGTGCCATTCTGGTTTCGCCTAATATCGTATCAATGTCTCTGGTTTCATCTACATCATCGCTAAAGCCATAGCCAAACTTTTCTACTACAACAATTTTATATTCATTGCTCAACAAGGAATACAATGATCTAAAATCCAATATGGGCGAACAGGTTCCACTTCCGGACAGAAACACAAGTGTTTTGTCTCCTTCCCCTTCTGTATAGATACTCATATTGTGACCTTTCACTTCTACAAGTTCGCCTAAAGGAATCAACAGATCTTTCTCTCAATTTAGACTATTCAGATAAAAAATCATATATTATACTATTAAAATCTTTAGCTTCATCATACGCTGCATGACCATATTCCGGATACATATGTATCTCACAATCCAGTTTGTCAGCAATTTCAACAGATGCGTTGCCTGTCGTTATCATATCACCCCTATATCTTTCTACATTTCAGGTGTGATTATGAGAACGAAATGCAATTTTACATTTTGGTAGTATTTT
This sequence comes from Firmicutes bacterium CAG:95, assembly GCA_000438155.1. GTDB lineage: Bacteria > Bacillota > Clostridia > Lachnospirales > Lachnospiraceae > Suilimivivens. Next base: position 54 of record FR902864.1, on the reverse strand, counting down.
ATTGTCCATTCACATACTTGCGGGGGTGCGAAGGAGAATATATAATTTTTCTCG
>FR902863.1:37653-54270 GCA_000438155.1 Firmicutes bacterium CAG:95 | reverse complement strand
TCATTTCTGCATGGCTGAACTGTTACAAAAAAGCGCCATGAAAACATTTCTGTCTTCATAGCGCTTAATTCTTTAGCTTCGCACGGGATTATACTAACTCAAGTACAACTTCCATTGCAGCATCACCCTTACGGGGTCCGATCTTGATGATTCTGGTGTAGCCACCGTTACGGTTCGCATACTTAACACCGTATTCATCAAAAAGCTTTGCTACAAGGTCAACTTCCTTAGTTCCTCTCTTCTTACCAGCGTTTGCTGCAGGAACTTCAGTTACAGGATATAAAACCTTAATCATCTGATGTCTTGCATGCAATCTGGAAGGAAGATCCTTCTTGATTTCCTTTTCAACGGTTTCGAACTTGGTAACCTTCTTACCATCAACAACTTCTTTTACTCTCTTGCCGTCTTTGTCCTTAACCGGAACCTTTGCGGAAACCTTAACCATTTCAAAATTGTCTTTCTCTTTTACACCAAGTGCAATAAGTCCTTCTGCAATCTTCTGAACTTCCTTGGCTCTTGCCTGGGTTGTAACAATCTTTCCATTGTGGAGAAGTGCAGTTACCTGATTTCTCAGTAATGCCTTTCTCTGATCTGAGGTCTTACCTAATTTTCTGTATTTTGCCATTTTCGGCTCCTTTCTCAATGGGATATACCCTTCATGGTTCATCCGGCCACGCTCTTTGGACTTACTTACCGGGTGAATACACTCCATTTTATGAGAACACCATCCGCACTCTTTGGATTTACCGGATCATGCTTCACAAGCTGCTAATTATATTACTTAAGCTTCCTCGCTGGGATTTAACTGTAAGCCCAGTTCGTTCAGCTTAGCAAGAACCTCTTCCAGGGACTTACGACCAAGGTTACGAACCTTCATCATGTCATCAGAGGTCTTGTTGGTTAATTCTTCTACTGTATTGATACCAGCTCTCTTTAAGCAGTTGTAAGAACGAACAGATAACTCAAGTTCGTCAATGCTCATTTCTAAAACCTTTTCCTTCTCATCCTCTTCCTTCTCTACCATGATCTCAGCAGTCTTGGCATTCTCAGAAAGATTGATGAAAAGATTTAAATGCTCGCTCAGTACCTTTGCAGCCAGACTGACAGCTTCATCCGGATCCAGTGTTCCGTTCGTATACACATCAAGCGTAAGCTTGTCGAAGTCGGTAATCTGACCAACACGGGTATTTTCTACAGTAACGTTTACTCTCTCAACGGGAGTATAAATAGAATCGACTGCGATTACACCAATCGGTAAATCTTCGGTCTTATTCTTATCTGCACTTACATATCCCCTACCCTTGTTAATGGTAAGTTCCATATAAAGCTTGGTATTCTTTCCACTTAAAGTAGCAATGGTCTGATCCGGATTCAGGATTTCGATATCCTGATCACACTGAATATCAGAAGCTTTTACGACACCTTCGCCTTCATATTCAATATATGCTGTCTTGGGTTCGTTTGTATCGCTGTTGTTCTTAATCGCAACACTCTTGATGTTCATGATGATTTCAGTCACATCTTCTTTGACGCCGTCGATGGAACTGAACTCATGTAAAACACCTTCGATTTTCACCTGGCTTACAGCAGCGCCCGGTAAGGAAGAAAGCATAATTCTTCTTAAGGAATTACCCAGTGTAATTCCGTAGCCGCGCTCTAAAGGCTCAACAACAAATCTGCCATACTTCTTATCTTCAGAGATTTCTGCCACTTCAATATTTGGTCTCTCAAAATCAAACACTGCAAATACCCTCCTTTACGAACAATACAAGAAACATTATTATTTGGAATATAACTCGACAATAAGCATTTCGTCTACAGGAACATCAATCATTTCTCTGGTAGGAAGGTTCTTAACTGTTCCCTTGAATGCTTCCTTATCAACATCCACCCATTCAGGAGTGAGTCTTCCGGCCGTCACTTCAAGAATGTCCTTGTATCTCTGTAAAGACTTGGATTTTTCTCTGATTTCAATAACATCTCCTGCCTTAATTAAATAAGAAGGGATGTTCACCTGCTTGCCGTTTACTAAAACGTGCTTATGATCAACGATCTGTCTTGCTTCTCTTCTGGTTCTTGCGAATCCCATTCTGAATACAACATTGTCAAGTCTGCTTTCCAGGATAACCATAAGGTTTTCACCGGTCATACCCTGCATACGGTCAGCCTTCTTGTAGTAATTTCTGAAGGGCTTCTCTAATACGCCGTAAATGAATTTTGCTTTCTGCTTCTCTCTTAACTGAAGACCATATTCACTTACCTTCTTACCAGCTCTTGCGTTGGTTCTGTTAGACTTCTTATCATATCCTAAGAAAGAAGGCTCAAGACCAAGAGCTCTACATCTCTTTAATACAGGAACTCTGTTTACTGCCATTTTTATTCTCCTTTTTCTATTATTCTGTAACGATTCAGAACTCCATTCGTAAAACCGCTGTTTCACAGCTTCCTTTTGCTCATGTAGTTACTTCGCCATATAAATCCTGTTATATGTCTTTACGAATGCAGGCACTCGACAGACATATTGCCTGGATTTGCATGGCTCTGAACAGTTACATATTGTTTACAGTGCTGCTGCACCTTCGTCCAACTGGATTTCTGCGGAACGTTTTATTTCACAGGGTTGTAATTCCCTGATGAAATAAAAAGCACACACAACTACACTCTACGACGCTTCGGAGGACGACATCCGTTATGAGGTACCGGTGTTACGTCTCTGATGCTTGTCACATCAATTCCACATGCATTTAATGCACGGATTGCTGCTTCACGTCCTGAACCGGGTCCCTTAACAAATACGTCTACTGTCTTTAAGCCGTGTACAATAGCAGCCTTTGCTGCTGTTTCAGCTGCCATCTGAGCTGCATACGGAGTAGATTTCTTTGAACCTCTAAATCCAAGACCACCAGCACTTGCCCAGCTAAGAGCATTACCTTCGTTGTCTGTCAATGTAACAATGGTATTGTTAAAAGAAGACTGGATATGTGCCTGTCCATGTTCAACGTTTTTCTTGACACGTTTTTTTGTCACTTTTTTCGTAACTTTTTTTGCTGCCATCTAAACTAACCTACTTTCTTTCAAAAATTAATTTACAGTACTACTACATTACCAACTTATTTCTTCTTGTTAGCAACAGTACGCTTGGGACCTTTACGGGTTCTTGCGTTTGTCTTGGTCTTCTGACCACGTACAGGAAGTCCCTTTCTATGACGGATTCCTCTGTAGCAGCCAATTTCCTGAAGTCTCTTGATATTTAAGGCAACTTCTCTTCTTAAGTCACCTTCTACCATGTACTCAGCGTCGATTACTTCGCTGATTCTCTTAACTTCGTCGTCAGTCAACTCTCTTACACGGGTATCCGGATTAACCTGTGCCTTCTCAAGAATCTTCGCAGCGCTTACTCTTCCGATTCCATAAACATAAGTTAAGCCGATTTCTACACGCTTTTCTCTAGGTAAGTCAACACCTGCAATACGAGCCATTTACTTTTCCTCCATTTTCTTGTATGAATTCTTCATACTTCATACATTAATACTAATTGATTGGGGCTTACCGCCCAATCGGACGTTTCCGATCTTACGCAAATCACGTGACCTGGTCCTTTGTGGTCACTGCGACACAAATCTCATCGCAAACCTGCGAATCAAGAAGTAATCTACTTAAGGCTCCCTGGAACAATTTATATACAAATCAGTGCTCTATGGCACTGCAGCCGCTTCATATACAAATAGACAAGAATCCTCCCACATCTCACATCTTAATTCATGATATGCAGCAGATTATCCCTGTCTCTGTTTGTGCTTCGGATTCTCACAGATAACTCTGATACGTCCTTTTCTCTTGATGATTTTGCATTTCTCGCAAATCGGTTTTACTGATGATCTAACCTTCATGTTAAACCCTCCTTTCAAAAAAGACCGTTTTACATTATAGCATCTTATATATCGAAATGCAAGTATTAATTTTCCTGCATTCTGATACCATTCACATTCCGCTGATTTTATTTATCTCTCCAGATAATTCTTCCCTTGCTTAAATCATACGGAGAAAGTTCCAGTGTTACCTTATCCCCGGGAAGGATACGGATAAAGTTCTGTCTTAACTTGCCACTGATATGTGCAAGTACTCTGTGTCCATTTTCCAGTTCTACCTGGAACATGGTATTCGGAAGCTTCTCTACAACAGTTCCTTCAATTTCGATTACATCGGCTTTAGACATGCGCTACCTCCTTGATTCTGCATTTAATCGCTGCTTTGATTTCTTCATTATTAATAGGTTGCTGATTTTTGATTTTAATTACGAGGTTCTCATCAAGCCCCGTCTTTACAAGCTGTATATGCTTCTTATTTTTCTTTTTGGGGGATTCGATGGTCTTAAGTCTTCCATCTGCAAGTAATACCGAATCTCCTTCTTCTTTTAAAACCACATACATCTGTCCCTGATCATGGCCTGCTTTTGAAACGGCAAACATTCCCAGCATTGCATCGGTCTCCTATTCCATATGATAGGAAGGAAGCGTCAGAATTTCCGGCGCACCTTCGGTGATCAGTATCGTATTTTCATAATGTGCAGATAATGATCCATCCATGGTTACTACCGTCCAGTCATCATCTGCCCATGCCACTTCATAGCCCCCGATATTAATCATCGGCTCGATGGCAAGCGTCATCCCCGGACAAAGCTTAATTCCTCTCCTCCACTGATGGTAATTGGGAATCGATGGATCCTCATGAAGGTGTGTACCGATTCCGTGGCCCACAAGCTGTCTGACCACTCCGTATCCCCGTTTCCTGCAATAGTCATCAATTGCGTTGGAGATATCATGAAGATGGTTTCCTGCCCGTGCAAACTTTATCCCTTCAAAGAAGCTCTGCCTGGTCACTTCGATCAGATCCGCTGCCTCTTTGCTGATGTTTCCAACCGGATAAGTTCTTGCCGCATCGGAATGATACCCTTCATATATGAGACCGGCATCCAGGCTTACGATATCGCCTTCCTGTAACACCCTTTTATCCGAAGGAATTCCATGAACCACTTCATCGTTTACAGAAACACAGATCGAAGCAGGATATCCGTCATAATTTAAGAAATTGGGAATCCCGCCATACTCACGGATGAGCCGATCACCAAGCTGATTAATCTCTGCCGTGGTAATTCCCGGCTTTATCATCTTCTCCATGCCGTCAAAAACGAGTGAAAGCAGACGACAGGATTCGCGCATCAGTTCAATTTCATGTGCTGATTTAATCGTAACTGCCATTGTTTAACCTAAAATTGCAACAATTGCTGCAAATACATCTTTCATATCCACGGTTCCGTCAACGCTCTTTAAGATTCCCTTTGCATTGTAGAAATCAATTAAAGGCTGTGTCTGCTTATGATAAACATCCAGACGGTTCTTTACAGTTTCCGGCTTATCATCGTCACGAAGTACCAGGGGCTGTCCGCATACATCACAGATTCCTTCCTTCTTCGGAGGAATGTGTACCATATGATAAGTAGCTCCGCAGGAAAGACATGCACGTCTTCCGCCCATACGGTTGATAATATTTTCATCCGGAACATCAACATTAATTGCATAGTCAATCTTATCATTAATCTCACTTAAAGCTTTGTCAAGAACTTCTGCCTGGGGAATGGTTCTCGGAAAACCATCCAGGACGTAACCGTTCTTACAGTCATCCTTTGCCACACGGTCAAGAAGAATCCTGACGGTTAACTCATCGGGAACAAGCTGTCCCTGATCCATATATTTTTTCGCTTCCATACCAAGCTCGGTACCTTCCTTGATGTTTGCACGGAAGATATCTCCTGTAGAAATGTGTGGAACGCCGTATTTTTCTGCAATCATTTTGGCCTGTGTGCCTTTACCTGCACCAGGTGCACCTAACATAATAACCTTCATACTATTAACCATGCCTTTCTGCATTGTAAAAAAATCCAAAAACGTATTTTTAAAAACAGCAATATAGAGGCATAGGGGAAGCAGACGCTTCCCTTGCACCTCTAATTATCATTACATACTAATCATTTAAAAATCCCTTGTAGTTACGGACAAGCATCTGGGATTCCACCTGCTTCATTGTCTCTAAGATAACGCTGACAATGATGATCAGACTTGTTCCGCCAAAGGATACCTGTGCGCCAAATACACCATTAAAGATGAAAGGAATGACACACACGATCGTAAGACCAATCGCACCGATAAATACGATGTAATTTAAGATCTTTGTCAGATAATCACTCGTCGGCTTACCGGGACGGATACCCGGAATAAATCCACCGGACTTTTTCATGTTATCTGCAATTTCCAATGGATTAAAGGTAATGGATGTATAGAAGTAAGCAAAAAAGATTACTAATGCAATATATACTACCAATCCAATGGAGTAAACCGGCTCTTTGGGATTGCACCAGTTACTGGAGCTTAATCCACGAAGCACATGTCCCCAGAAACCTGTTCCCTGAATTCCGAAGAAGCTGCAAATCACTACCGGAAGCTGCATCAGGGATGACGCAAAAATAATCGGGATAACACCGGAAGTATTTACCTTTAATGGAATACAGGAGGACTGACCTCCTACGGTCTTTCTTCCCTGTATTTTCTTTGCATACTGTACAGGAATTTTACGTGTTCCGCCGTTCAGGATAATAACAAGAACAACAACTGCAACAATTACAGCAATAATAACCAGCGCTGCAACAACACGTACGGCAATCGGCTTGCCTTCAACAAGTACAAAAGTCTTAAACAACTGAGAAATATCCTGCGGAATTCTGGAAATAATGTTAATAACCAATACGATGGAAATACCATTTCCGATTCCGTGTTCCGTGATCTGCTCTCCAACCCACATTAAGAACGCGCTACCTGCCGTCAATGTTGCAATAATGGTAATCACATTCAATGCATTTTGGGAATCAAGCATTCCGCCGTTCCAAAAAGCAAATGCCATGGCAGCGGATTCAATTAAAGCAAGTCCGACTGTCACATAACGGGTGATTGCAACGATCTTCTTTCTTCCATCTTCGCCGTCCTTCTGCATTTCCTCTAACTTTGGAATTGCAATTGTAAGCAGCTGCATAATAATGGAAGATGTGATGTACGGGGTAATGTTCAATGCCAGTATGGACATATTTTCAAATGAACCACCCGTAATCGCGCTCAGGAACCCTGAGGAATCAGCTGCACCGACCTTCTGCTGAAACCAGTTTACAAATTCTTCAATACGAATTCCCGGCACGGGAAGCTGTGATCCGAAACGAATCACAACTAACATGCCAAGTGTAAATAAAATCTTGTTTCTGAGTTCCTTAATCTTAAAAACGTTTTTGAGTGTTGTAAGCATTACATCACCTCTGCAGTTCCACCAATAGCTTCGATTTTCTCTTTAGCAGATGCACTGAACGCATTTGCCTTAACGGTAAGCTTCTTGGTTAATTCTCCGTTTCCAAGGATCTTAACACCATCTCTGGGATTCTTGATGATTCCGGCTGCGATTAATGCATCTACATCTACAACAGCTCCATCTTCAAATCTGTCATTGAGTAAGCCTAAGTTAACACTAACGATTTCCAAATGACTCGGGCACTTGAAGCCTCTCTTCGGAATTCGTCTGTACAAAGGCATCTGTCCACCTTCAAAGCCCGGTCTGGGTGCACCGGAACGAGCCTTCTGACCCTTGTGACCCTTACCAGCTGTCTTGCCGTTTCCTGAACCGTGTCCACGACCTCTTCTAAAATTATCACTATGTGTAGAACCTTCTGCAGGTCTTAAATTTGATAATTCCATGCTCTTGACACCTCCTTATCTATTATACTTCTTCTACTTTAATTAAATGTCTGATCTGCTGAATCTGGCCTCTTGTAGCCGCATTGTCCGGCAGTGTGATGCTCTTGTTCAGCTTTCTAAGTCCCATAGATTCAACAGTAGCTCTGTGTTTAGGAACTGCTCCGATAGGAGATTTTACTAATGTGATCTTTAACATTTTCTGTTCTGCCATCGTTTATTCCCTCCTATGCCATAACTTCTTCTAAAGATTTACCACGATTCTTAGCTACTGCTTCGGGTGTCTTAAGTTCGCTTAAACCGGCGATTGTAGCAAGTACTACATTCTGCTTGTTGTTAGAACCAAGAGACTTGGTACGGATGTTCTTGATTCCGGCAAGCTCACAAACGATACGTGCAGGACCGCCTGCGATGATACCGGTACCATCCGGAGCCTTCTTTAACAGAACGGAAGCAGAACCGAACTTACCAATAAAATCATGTGTGATACTCATATTTTCGTCTGTTGCAACGGAAACCAGATTCTTGATAGCATCTTCTTTTCCTTTACGGATAGCTTCAGGGATTTCTGTTGCCTTTCCAAGACCTGCACCAACATGGCCATTCATGTCTCCAACTACTACTAAAGCTGTAAAACGCATGTTACGTCCACCTTTAACAACCTTAGTTACACGCTTGATGGTAACAACTTTTTCTGTTAATTCCATGTTGCTGACATCGATGATTGTCTTTCTCATGTACGTTTCTCCCTTCCTAGAAATTCAAGCCAGCTTCTCTGGCTGCTTCAGCTAATGCTGCTATCTTACCCTGGTATATAAAGCCGCCTCTGTCAAAAACAACGGTATCAATACCCTTTTCAAGTGCTCTCTTTGCAATAACAGTTCCTAAATATGCTGCTGCATCAACGTTATTGGTCTTCTCAAGCTCTGCCTTTACTGCCTTCTCGGTAGTGGATGCAGAAACCAGAGTATTTCCAACGGTATCATCAATAATTTGAGCATACATATGATTATTGCTTCTGAATACGGAAAGACGAGGTCTTTCAGCTGTACCGCTAAAACGGTTACGTATTTTCATGTGTTTTTTAACACGTACATCTTGTCTTGACTTTTTACTAACCATCTTTATACTCTCCTTATCTATTTCTTACCAGTCTTACCAACTTTACGTCTGATTGTTTCATCAGCATACTTAATACCCTTGCCCTTGTAAGGTTCAGGTCTTCTCTTGTCTCTGATTTCAGCTGCGTATTGGCCAACTTTTTCTTTATCAATACCCTTGACAATAATGATATTCTGTCCTTCAAGAACTGTCTCGATTCCTTCGGGATCTTCCATCTCTACCGGATGGGAATATCCTAAGGATAAGGCTAACTTCTTACCAGCCTTGGCTGCTCTGTAACCAACACCGTTTACTTCAAGCTTCTTCTCAAAGCCATCGGTAACACCAACTACCATGTTGTGGATCAGTGTTCTGGTAAGACCATGTAAAGATTTCATCTTCTTTAAATCATTGGGTCTGCTAACGGTGATCTCAGCACCTTCTACCTTGATTTCCATCTCTGAAGGAAGCACTCTCTCAAGTGTTCCCTTAGGACCTTTTACAGTCACTTTATTATTTTCTGCAACCTCTACAGTTACGCCTGCAGGAATCGCGATTGGCATTCTTCCTATACGTGACATGCCCGTACCTCCTATATTTTACTATTGATGATAACTGTCTGATACCTCTTCACAGTTACTATTGATTCATAGTGTTACCTTTACTTACCAGATGTAAGCTAATACTTCTCCGCCTACCTGAAGTTCTCTTGCTTTCTTATCGGTTACAACACCCTGGTTTGTAGAGATGATTGCAATACCTAAGCCGCCGAGTACTCTGGGAAGCTCATCCTTGCCTGCGTAAATACGAAGACCGGGCTTACTGATTCTCTTTAATCCGCTGATGATCTTGTCATTTCTGTCTGCACCATACTTCAGAGTGATGCGGATGGTCTTGAAGTTTCCTTCATCGATCAGATCGTATTTCTTAATGTAGCCTTCTTCCAATAAGATGTCAGCAATAGCAAGTTTCATCTTGGAAGAGGGAACGTCTACTGTATCATGTTTTGCAGTATTTGCATTACGGATTCTTGTAAGCATATCTGCAATAGGATCGCTCATTGTCATTTTCTTTCTTCCTCCTTAATATTTTACCAACTAGCCTTTTTGACTCCAGGAATCTGGCCCTTATATGCTAATTCACGGAAACATACTCTGCAAATTCCGTATTTTCTTAAAACAGAGTGGGGACGTCCACAGATTCTACAACGAGTATATTCTCTCGTAGAGAACTTCGGAGTACGCTGCTGTTTAATCTTCATAGATGTTTTAGCCATGTGCTATTTTACCTCCTTCCAGATCAACGGCCTTACTTTTCGAAAGGCATGTTAAATAATCTTAACAGTTCACGTGCTTCTTCATCGGTCTTAGCGGTTGTAACGAAGATAATATCCATACCTCTAACCTTGTCAACCTTATCATACTCGATTTCAGGGAAGATGATCTGCTCCTTGATACCAAGTGCATAATTACCTCTTCCATCAAATGCGTTGGGGTTAACACCTCTAAAGTCACGTACACGAGGTAATGCAAGATTGATTAAGCGGTCTGCGAAATCATACATCTTTTCACCACGAAGAGTAACCTTACATCCAATGGGCATGCCTTCTCTGATTTTAAAGTTTGCAATGGAGTTCTTTGCTCTGGTTAATACAGCCTTCTGTCCGGTAATGGTTTCCATATCCTTAACAGCGCTCTCTAAAGCCTTTGCATTGTCCTTTGCTTCACCAACGCCCATGTTGATCACAATTTTATCAAGCTTAGGCACTTCCATGATGTTTTTATATCCGAACTTCTTGATCATAGCATCTACGATCTCGTCTTTATACATTTCTTTCAGTCTGCTCACGCTTCCAGTTCTCCTTTCCTAGAATTAATCAATTACGTCACCTGTTGACTTGGCAAAACGTACTTTCTTGTCTCCGTCCATCTTGAAACCAACTCTTGTAGCTTTTCCCTTATGAACGTACATAACGTTTGAAAGATCAATAGGAGCTTCCTTTTGAATAATTCCACCATTCTGGTTCGCTGCGGAAGGCTTTGTGTGCTTGGTAACCATTCCGACACCTTCAACAACAACCTTGCTGTTCTTAGCGTCTACGGAAAGAACCTTTCCTTCTGCACCTTTATCTATGCCGGCGATAACTTTAACAGTATCGCCTTTTTTAATCTTTAAACTTGCCATGCTTCTTCCCTCCTATAATACTTCCGGAGCCAAAGAAACGATTTTCATGAACTGCTTTTCACGAAGCTCTCTGGCTACAGGTCCAAAAATACGTGTTCCTCTGGGGGTCTTATCATCTTTAATGATAACTGCAGCATTTTCATCAAATTTAATGTAAGAACCGTCTTTACGATGTGCGCCCTTAACGGAACGGACAACAACAGCCTTTACAACGTCACCCTTCTTAACAACGCCGCCTGGTGTTGCATCTTTAACCGTAGCAACAATCACATCACCGATATTTGCATATCTTCTTGTAGATCCGCCCATAACTCTGATACAAAGGATTTCCTTAGCACCAGTGTTATCAGCAACTTTAAGTCTGCTTTCCTGTTGAATCATGCTAATTTTCTCCTTCCATTATTTCGCTTTCTCAACGATCTCAACAAGTCTCCATCTCTTATCCTTGGATAAAGGTCTTGTTTCCATTACTTTAACTGTATCGCCAATCTGGCATTCATTGTTCTCATCATGAGCCTTTAACTTGTAAGTATCTTTCACAATTTTCTTGTAAAGGGGATGCTTAACATGCTCTTCAATGGCAACAACGATTGTTTTGTCCATCTTATTGCTGACAACCTTACCGGTACGTGTCTTTCTTAAATTTCTTTCTTCCACGACTTTACGTCTCCTTTCTTTGACATTCGAACAACAATCTTTTAAGCTTCGTTAGCTTTCTGTGTGATAACAGTCTGAATTCTTGCGATATTCTTTCTAACTTCCTTAATTCTTGCTGTATTATCCAGCTGATTTGTTGCGTTCTGGAATCTCAAATTGAAAAGTTCTTTCTTAGCAGCCACTAAATCCTGTGCTAATTCTGCAGCTGATTTTGCTTTTAAATCTTCTACATACTTATTAGTTTTCATTTGATACACCACCTTCCAAGTCGGCCTTAGAAACGATCTTACACTTGCAGGGAAGCTTGTGTGTAGCAAGACGCAATGCTTCTTTTGCTACTTCTTCGGAAACTCCTGCAATTTCAAACATAACACGGCCTGGTTTAACAACTGCTACCCAGTACTCTAAAGCACCTTTACCAGAACCCATACGAGTTCCTAAAGGCTTAACGGTAACCGGTTTGTCGGGGAAAATCTTAATCCAGACTTTACCACCACGCTTAATATAACGGGTCATGGCAACACGGGCTGCTTCGATCTGATTGGACTTGATCCAGCAGGGCTCTAATGCAACGATACCGAATTCACCGTAAGTAAGTGTATTACCACGGGTTGCTTTTCCTCTCATGGTGCCACGGAACTGTTTACGACGCTTTACTCTTTTAGGCATTAACATTATTTATCGCTCCCTTCCTGCACTTTATCATCATTCTTCTTAGTAGGAAGTACTTCACCCTTGTAAATCCATACTTTGACACCTACTTTACCATAGGTGGTGTTAGCCTCTGCAAAACCATAGTCAATATCTGCACGTAAGGTCTGAAGAGGAATGGTTCCTTCGCTGTAGAACTCGGTACGGGCCATATCAGCTCCGCCAAGACGTCCGGATACGGAAGTCTTAATACCAAGTGCTCCGGCCTTCATGGTTCTGCCCATGCAGGACTTCATTGCACGACGGAAGGAAACACGGTTCTCAAGCTGCTGTGCGATGTTCTCAGCTACAAGCTGTGCATCTCTGTCAGGTCTCTTGATTTCCTTAATGTCAACCAGAACTTTCTTTCCGGTCATCTTGGAAAGTTCCTTCTTGGTTACTTCGATTTCAGCACCGCCCTTACCGATTACAACACCGGGCTTTGCGGTATAGATGATAACCTTTACTCTGTCAGAAGCTCTTTCGATCTCGATCTTGGAAACTCCTGCGCTGTATAACTTCTTTTTAAGGTACTCACGAATCTCATGATCTTCAACAAGAAAATCTGCGAATTCATCTTCAGCGTACCACTTAGAATCCCAATCCTTAATAACACCGACTCTTATGCCGTGAGGATTAACTTTCTGTCCCATTCAATCGTCCTCCTTCTATCTTTCATCAAGCACTACAGTAATGTGGCTCATTCTCTTCTCAATACGATAAGCTCTTCCCTGTGCTCTGGGTTGTACTCTCTTCATTGTAGGTCCTTTATTTGCATAACATTCTGCAACATAAAGGTTTTCCGGATTCGGATACTTGGTAGGGTCCTGGCTGTACAAATACTCAGCATTTGCACGAGCGGATTCCAGTAACTTCTTGATTAATGCAGAAGCATATCTGGGGTTGTATTCGAGAATTCCCAGTGCTGTTTCTACATCCTTGCCTCTGATGGCATCTAAAACGAAACATGCTTTCTGAACTGACACTCTTGCGTAAGATAACTTAGCTGAAGGTCTTAAATCTTTCTGCGCGTTTCTTTCTCTTTTAATTTGGGATCTATGTCCTTTTGCCATGATGAAAACCTCCTTATCTTACTTTAGACTTCTTTTCGTCTTTTCCGTGTCCTCTATAAGTTCTGGTTGCCACGAACTCACCGAGCTTATGTCCAACCATATCCTCTGTTACATATACAGGAACATGCTTTCTTCCGTCGTGTACTGCAAATGTCAATCCCACAAAAGAGGGAAAGATTGTAGAACGACGGGACCAGGTCTTAATAACCTGCTTCTGTCCTGCTGCATTCATTGCATCTACCTTTTTTAACAGGCTTGCGTCTGCGAAAGGTCCTTTTTTCAGTGATCTAGCCATTTTCTCTCCTCCTTATTATTTGATGGCCTTGCCGTCTCTTCTTCTTACAATCAGCTTGTTAGAAGCTTTTTTCTTCTTACGTGTCTTCAAACCAAGAGCAGGCTTGCCCCAAGGTGTACATGGACCGGGACGTCCGATTCCGGTCTTACCTTCACCACCACCATGAGGATGGTCATTCGGGTTCATAACGGAACCACGGACAGTAGGACGAATACCCATATGACGCTTACGTCCTGCCTTACCGATCTTAACAAGGCTATGATCTACGTTTCCAACAACACCAACGGTTGCTCTACAAACGATCGGCACCATTCTCATTTCGCCGGAGGGAAGACGAAGTGTTGCATATTTTCCTTCCTTAGCCATGAGCTGTGCGCTGTTTCCTGCGGAACGAACCATCTGTCCGCCCTTACCAGGATATAATTCAATGTTGTGTACCTGGGTACCAACAGGAATTGCAGATAAAGGTAAGCAGTTACCTACTCTGACTTCTGCATCAGGTCCATTCATAACCTTCATGCCATCGGTTAATCCTTCGGGAGCAAGGATGTATGCCTTTTCTCCATCTTCATAACAGATTAATGCGATGTTTGCTGTTCTGTTCGGATCATACTCAATACCAAGTACTGTTGCATGAATACCGTCTTTATTTCTCTTGAAGTCTACCAGTCTGTACTGAGTTCTGGTACCGCCTCCACGATGTCTTACTGTGATCTTACCCTGGTTATTACGTCCAGAGTTCTTCTTTAAGGATACACACAGAGATTTTTCAGGAGTCTTCTTGGTGATTTCTGAAAAATCAGAGCCAGTCATATTTCTTCTGGAAGGTGTATAGGGATTATATGTTTTAATTCCCATGATTCTGTCTCCTTTCGAGTTCTACATTTCTTATCGCACTTGTTTGTGCATATCTTCTCCGCTTATTTTATAAACCTGCGAAGATCTCAATGTCCTTGCTGTCTTCGGTCAACCATACGATTGCCTTTTTGGACTTGGCGGTCTTTCCAACTACCAGACCACGTCTCTTATTCTTTCCTTCAAGGTTCATGGTGTTTACCTTCTTAACCTTGGTTCCTTCGAACATTTTTTCAACAGCTTCTTTGATCATTGTTTTGTTAGCTTCGGGATGAACTAAGAATGTGTACTTCTTGTCGCCCATACCAGCCATACTCTTTTCAGTAATAACCGGCTTAAGGATTACGTCATAATAATTAACTGCTGCCATTATGCATACACCTCCTCAATCTTTGCTACTGCGTCCTTGGTAAGAACCAGTGTGTCACCCTTTAAGATATCATAAACATTAATAGAGTTAACTAATGCTGTCTTAACGGTAGGGATGTTTCTTGCAGACATGGTGATCTTTTCATCGTTATCAGCAATTACAACCAATGCCTTCTTAACTTTGAGATTATCCATAACTGCCTGGAACTTCTTGGTCTTGATTTCGTCAAACTTGAGCTCGTCTACAACGATCAGCTTGTTATCAAGAACTCTGCTTGTAAGAACAGACTTTAATGCTGCTCTCTTTTCCTTCTTGTTGATCTTGAAGGAGTAGTCTCTCGGTACGGGAGCGAATACAACACCGCCTCCGGTCCACTGGGGAGATCTTGTTGAACCCTGTCTTGCATGACCGGTTCCTTTCTGTCTCCAAGGTTTTCTTCCGCCACCGGATACTTCAGAACGTGTCTTTGCCTTCTGTGTTCCCTGACGGTTATTTGCAAGCTGCTGTACAACTGCCATGTGTACAAGATGTTCGTTTACTTCAACACCAAATACTGCATCGTTTAATTCAATTGTGCCAACTTCCTTGCCTTCCATATTATAAACAGATACTTTTGCCATCTGAATGGTCCTCCTTTCATCCTCTCAATTATGCATTAGCCTTAACTGTTTCTTTTACAGTTACTAAAGCTTTCTTAGGTCCCGGTACAGCACCCTTAACAAGAAGAAGGTTGTTTTCTGCATCAACTCTTACAACTTCAAGATTCTGTACAGTTACTTTTACGCAACCCATATGTCCCGGCATTCCCTTGCCCTTGAATACACGGCTGGGTGAAGAGCAGGCACCATTGGAACCCTGATGACGATGGAATTTAGAACCGTGAGCCATAGGACCTCTGTGCTGTCCATGTCTCTTGATTGCACCCTGGAATCCTTTACCTTTGGAAATAGCGGATGCATCAATTTTGTCTCCAGCTGCAAATACATCAGCTTTGATCTCGCTTCCAAGTGTATATTCCTCTGCGTTGTCAAGTCTGAACTCTCTGACATATCTCTTGCAGGAAACGCCTGCCTTATCGAAGTGTCCTTTCAGAGCCTTGTTAACGCCATGTCTGTGAACGATTTCTTTCTTTCCGTTCTTGTCCTTGTTGACGATTCTTTCCTTCTTGTCAACAAAGCCAACCTGTACTGCGCTGTAACCGTCGTTCTCTGCGGTCTTCACCTGTGTTACTACACAAGGTCCAGCCTGAAGTACTGTTACGGGAACTAAAGCTCCGTCCTCTGTGAAGATTTGAGTCATTCCGACTTTTGTTGCTAAAATAGCTTTTTTCATTTCTTTACCTCCATTTGATTCTACAGCGGACCCGATCGGGTCATTCTAGTGTAGGGGTTAAATTGTTTTGGAAGCTTTTGCTTCCTATGTCTTCATTGCATCGGATGATTATTTGTTCTTCATCTTGATGTCAATGCTAACACCAGCGGGCATTTCCAGTCTCTGTAATGCTTCAACCGTCTTAGGTGTCGGTGTAATGATATCGATCAGTCTCTTGTGGGTTCTCTGTTCGAACTGTTCTCTGGAATCCTTATACTTATGAACCACTCTTAA
>FR902863.1:26028-37633 GCA_000438155.1 Firmicutes bacterium CAG:95 | reverse complement strand
CCGCTCTTAAAATAGTAACAACTTCCTTCTTGGTAGGAAGGGGTACCGGTCCACTCACCTGAGATCCGTTCTTCTTAACTGTTTCGATGATTTTCTTGGCAGACGCATCTACTAACTGATGATCGTAAGCCTTGAGTGTGATTCTCATTACTTGACTTGCCATAAAAAAAGTCGCCTCCTTTTCGCACTTTTTAATAATAGGAATGATATTCCTTAGAAGTACGACAAGCGGTGACTGTACACTCCTCCGTGCGTGTCCTGCCTTTTCATAAGTCAATGCGCGGATTTCCGCGCTCTTATGTCCGGCACGCTTAACGCCCGTGTCTCTGCAGTATTGCAGACAAATTGTTTGTACAGTGACTTGCCGTCAGGTTCTTTGGCCATTTGCATGGCCTCTTGACATTCGCTCCACGGAAAACCTGCAGTGCCTTTCGGCCCGGCAGCAACCTCACGCTTCAACGCTATCATGCCACAGCAATTGTTAGTATACATGATGTTTGGGTAATATGCAAGAAATTTTTTTAAAATTTTTGTGAAAATTTTTGTGATTTTTTTGGCAGATTTTAATCAACATATCTATACACTATATTATTATAGAAGAAACCCGTTTTCCGATCAGTAATAGGATGGGGCTATTCTCAATGCTTCCAACTGCTACGTCATCCCCGGACTCATTGATGTTCACTTTCATGGTGGGGACGGAGCAGACTTCAGTGACGGCTCTTTAGAGGGACTGCAAAAGCTCGGACACTATGAGCTCTTACATGGCATTACCAGTATCTGCCCGGCTTCCATGACCCTGCCGGAAGAGCAGCTCCTTACCATCTGCCAAACGGCTGCAGAATATGCACGCCAGCTTAAAGCTCTGGCGGCAGTGCAGGCCCCGTCTTCTTTGCCGCCATGCGCAGAGCTTGTCGGCATCCATTTGGAAGGGCCGTTTATTTCTCCTGCGAAAAAGGGCGCACAGAAGGAATCCAATATTGTGCCTCCGTCTGCCGTATTGTTTGAAAAATTGTGGGAGGCCTCGGACGGTCTGCTCAAGATCATTACTATGGCGCCCGAAACAGACTCTGCCCTTGCCTTTATTCGGGAATTTTCCGACCGTGTGCATATTTCTGTCGGCCATACGGCTGCTGATTATGATACGGCTGCCTTAGCCTTCGATGCAGGTGCCGACCATCTGACCCACCTGTTCAATGCCATGAATCCTCTCCATCACTGGAATCCCGGTCCGATCGGTGCAGCCTTTGAACACCCGGAGGTTTTCGTGGAAATGATCTGTGATGGCATCCACATCCATCCGGCGGTTATGAAAGCCAGCCTCCGGATGTTTGGAAAGGAACGCATCGTCTTCATCAGTGACAGCATGCGTGCAACCGGATTGCCCGACGGTCACTATGAACTGGGCGGTCAGCCGGTCGGTGTGAAAGGACCTCTTGCTGCTCTCCCGGACAGCACAATTGCCGCCTCCGTAACCAACCTGATGGATTGCATGAAAAAAGCAGTCTCTGTGGGAATCCCCTTAGAAGTTGCTGTCCGTTGTGCCTCTTATAATCCCGCCTGCTCCATCGGTGTCTCCGATCGTCTCGGAAACATCGAAGTCGGAAAGCAGGCAGATTGTGTGCTCCTTGCCTGTGATACACTGGAAGTCCAGGCGATAGTTAAGGCCGGGCAACTTATATACCCTTAATCGCGCCATTTATCTTTCTCTACCTTATTACCACCGGGTCATATTCTTTTCAAATTTAGCCACATAAGCCTGCTTTAACTCTTCCGGTGTGATCCCATAACATAATAAGATGTCATTATAAAACATCAGGACATCTGCCAGTTCTTCCACCAGATCGTTTCTTAATGCAGGCTCCGTGACTGCTTTCTGTGCACCATTCTTTTTGACAATATCAATGACCTCTCCCATTTCTGCAATCATCCACAGCATCTTATTCTTACCGGTTTCTATCTCAATCGGTTCCCACTTCCCCTGATATTTCTCCTGAAGCTTCTTCTGCATTTCCTGCATCTCATTTAAAGTAAACGTCTCCATCAAAATCTCCTTATCCTATACACTCTTTCTCACTATCCTCTATCATTATCTTACTAATTTCATATCCTCGATCACCCAATAATCTTCTTCCATATGGTACTCGGTTCCGCAGTATGGGCAATTACGCTGGCGGACCGCATCAAAGCTTCCTCCACAACTGTGGCAGTTTACGGAGGTGATTGAGAAACCGGGTGTCTCCCTTCGGGCAACGTTCTTCGCAAAGGTCGCATCAATAAGATCTCCGGTCTTGATGATCTTTCCATTTACCTCACTGTAATTGATCCACCAGGTACGGAGCGTCAGATGAAGCACATTGCCATTCTGTCGGACCTTCTGCAGACACATTCCGTTCGTATAGGTCATCTCAATGATGTCTGCGAAACGATCGTCTCTTTTTCCTCCACAATAGGCGGTCAGATTCTGCGGCTCTTTCGCAAAGACCGCCATCCGGATCAGCGCAACCATCTGTCCTTCAAATTTTTCATAGGAAAAGTTCGGATCCATCCGCTTCATCATTCCTTTGATCCTGCTTCTGGACCTCAAGGTCCGGAACAGCGGAAGGTGCTTCATACCATCCCGTTGAAACAAGGAACCAATCATCATAAAAGAAGTAATCACAAATCCTCCGACTCCTCCACAGATGAGTGCTGTCAGATAAGCCGTAAATAATGCAATCGGGATCACGCCCTCACTGGAAATCATCACTCCAGGCATACACACAAGCAGCATGACCAGCATCAGGATCCCCATGATCCTGCGCTGATTCGTGGTATGCTTCATAATGGATGTCGTCCGGATGAAGTATGTATTCACTACTCTTGGGAAAAGATCCTTCATACGGAACCGGGTTCCGCAATACCGGCATCCTTCCACGAGCTGCGACACCGGGCTGACCGCCCCACAATTCGGGCAGGTGATCATCAGATGATCGGTTTCTTTTTCATTCGGTGTATGAACCACTATTTCATACATCACCTGCTCTACCTGACGCTGATACAGAATCTGCGGGCCTTTCAGGAACCGAAGCTCCCTGCTGATCTCTTCATAGAGCATGTCTGTGGTATACCATGCTGACTTCCGGGAAAAGGCTGCAGTTCCGAAGCTTTTTCCTTTTACCGGACGAACCACGTTCTGCATCCGCAGTCCCTTGTCCTCCAGCCGGTCCCTTTGCAGCTTTAAATAGTAACGGGTATCGCCATCGCAGCTTACCAGTTCTTCTCCCTCTTCGTACCAGACATTCAGCTCCTTTGCCATCCGGTCAAAAATGCCGCGTCCCTTGTCCCACTGTGGAACATACTCTTTAAAAGCTTTGACTTCCTTATAAAACTTCACCAGAAACGGAACCCCGATGACGCACAGGGCTGCTCCCACACAAAACAGGAAGCCTCTCACCGGAAAGGATAACTCTGTCGTAATACAGGATGCTGCCAGTATTCCTCCTGCCAGAAGTGCGACTCCCTTTACCAGATGATTGATATCTGCCTGCTTCACATACTCTTTTCTTCCATTCGTTTTTAAATTCGGTAGAAGAGTGTTCTGTCCGCTCATCGTACTTCCTCCGTATTTAGATATAACTCGTAAAGCCTTTTCCGACGATCTCGCTGCTCTTCGTCACCATGATAAAGGCACTCGGTTCATTCTTCTTGATAAAACGCTCAAGATAAATGGCCTGCTTCACATCCACTACCGTAAGAATGATCACACGGTCCTTATGGGAATACGCCCCCTCTGCATGGTAGGTGGTGGCACTGTGGTGTAAGTCATTTGTGATATAATGGCAGATCGGATCCGGGTTCGTGGATACGATCGTAAAATACTTGTTGAGCTTCATGCGTTCGATGAATTTGTCAATGACCAGCGATTTTGCCAGAAGTCCTAAGATAGAGCAAAGTCCCGTCACCGTATCGAACACCAGAAACGCACAGACAACGACAACAAGGTCGGTCCAAAGCAGCGCCATGGAAACATTCATCGTGGAATACTTCCGGATCACCATGGCAATGATGTCCGTACCGCCGCCCGACGCATTCTCATAGAACAAAAGGGCAGACGCAATCGCCGGAAGCAGAATGGCAAAGCACAGCTCCAGCATAATCTCGTTCGTAAGGGGTGCTTCCATAGGAATTACCATTTCGAACACATTTAATAAGAGGGAAGACAGTACGGTTACATACGCCGTTTTTACTCCGAAATTCTTGCCCAAAACAGCAAATCCCAGTACCAGAAGCAACAGGTTAATCACCAGGTTGATCTGGGAAGCGGAAAAACTCGTGAAATTGGAAATCACGACCGCCATACCGGAAACCCCGCCAAAGGAAAAGTTATTGGGAAACTTAAACACATAGATTCCAATATCCATGATGATTACTGCAAACGTAATCCACAGGTATTCTTTGAGTACCTTTTTCTTATCTGTTGTTTCTGCTGCCATTTCATTCTCCTCTTTTTATCATATCAAGTCACCCGTATCTATTACAAACAGGATCTTGTAAATTCTTTGTCAAATTTATATGCTGTTATTCACTCGCACCTCATTCCAGCAACAATTGTATCGGCTCAGAACTTTCTTCACAAAGCTACTGTTTCATAGCTTATGGTCTGTTGTCTATATCCTTCCTGTTTTCATATTTAATTCACAATATCTGCGAAATCAAACTTCAAGACTTTCTTCAAGTCCTCTACTCGTACCTCGACCTGAAAGCCGATCTTGCCACCGCTGAAAAAGATCTTTTCTAACGTAGAAGCACTTTCATGGACCACGGTCTGGAACTGCTTTTTCATTCCGATCGGGGAGCAGCCGCCGTGAATGTATCCGGTCAGCGGTAATAATTCCTTAGACTTAATCATCTCAATATTTTTCTCCCCAACGGCTGCTGCCGCCTTTTTAAGATTCAGTTCCTTCTCTACCGGCACGAGGAACACATAATGATTTCCGGTCTTTCCGACCGTAACCAGTGTTTTAAATACGACCTCGGGATCCTCGTTTAACGCTGCCGCCACTTCGGTTCCGCTGACTGCGCCGGAATCCAAATAGTTATGTCCTTCATAGGGGATTTTATGCTGCTCCAGAACACGCATTACATTTGTTTTATCATTCTTCGCCATGGTCTCATACCTCTTTCACGTATGTCTCTTGCTTTGTTGACACTCATTGATAACCTTATTATACTATAATCATCGCACGAAAAAAACTATGGAATACGAATCAAACATCTGTTACACAAATACAAAGGAGAAAACTTATGCCAGAGATTACCCCTTTCCAGAGTGTCCGTCCGGATCCTGCACTTGCAGACCGGATTGCAGCCCTGCCCTATGATGTATATAACCGGAAGGAGGCCTGTGTGGAAGTCGACAGGGAGCCTCTTTCCTTTTTAAAAATTGACCGTGCAGAGACTCAGTTTGACGATTCGGTCGATACCTATGCGGACTGTGTTTATGAAAAAGCCCGGGAGACCCTGAAAGAAATGATTGCAGACGGCTCTTTTCTGATGGAAAATAAGCCCTGCTTCTATATTTATGAGCTTACGATGAACGGCCGTTCCCAGACCGGTATTGTGGCCTGTTCCTCCATCGATGACTATGTGAATGGCATCATTAAGAAACATGAAAACACCCGGGAAGAAAAGGAAATCGACCGCATCAACCACGTAGACCGCACGAATGCACAGACCGGTCCGATCTTCCTAGTGTACCGTTCCGTGGATGCCATCAATCAGCTGGTGGAAACAGAAAAGAAAAAGGCACCCGTATACGACTTTACTTCTCCGGACGGCATTATGCACCGTACCTGGGTAATTTCTGACGATAGTGTCATTAAAGAACTGGAAGAGGCTTTTGCTGCCATTCCTTCCACTTATATTGCAGATGGTCATCACCGCTGTGCCTCTGCGGTGAAGGTTGGCTTAAAACGCCGCAAGGAGCATCCCGGCTACACCGGTGACGAGGAATTCAACCGTTTCCTTTCCGTGCTTTTCCCGGATGACCAGCTTTACATCATGCCTTATAACCGCGTGGTAAAGGATCTGGCCGGGATGACGAAGGAAGCCTTTTTAGAAGCTGTCCGGAATGCCGGATTTACGGTTTCCTATCTCGGAAAGATGCCGTTTGCCCCGGAAGAAAAAGGCACCTTTGGTATGTACTTAAGTGATGGCTGGTACAAACTTACCGTAGACAAGAATCTACTTGTGATGGATCCGGTAGAAGGATTGGATGTTTCGATTTTACAGAACAACCTGCTTGGACCGGTTCTTCAGATTGCAGATCCCAGAACCGATCACCGCATCGACTTCGTTGGAGGAATCCGCGGACTTTCCGAACTGGAAAAGCGCGTTGCTAAGGACTGCACCGTTGCGTTCTCCATGTATGCGACCTCCATTCAGGAGCTGCTTGATGTTGCGGATGCCGGTCTTTTAATGCCGCCGAAGTCCACCTGGTTCGAGCCCAAGCTCCGCAGCGGATTGTTTATTCATCAGCTCGATTAATTCTTAAAACTTCTTATTCTTAGAAACTGCTTATTTTTAGAAACTACCTATATTAAAGAAATACTTATGGCGGAGGCTGCCGCAGCCCCCGCCCTTTTATTCTTCCTCCATCATGCTTTCCAAATATCCACCATCCCACAGCAGAATCTTGAGCTTTTTCGCTGCTTCGACAGCCGGAGTGGTGAAGTACTGGTTCGTCAGTACCGCTCCCACCATGCGGTCATAATAGTCCCGTCCGGCATAGGCCTCCTGCACCGCTTTCACGCCGACCGGCCCATCGTACCGCTTGCACTGGATGGCATAGGTGACACCATCCTTTTCCGCAAGAATATCCACCCCATAGTCTCCGCTTCCTTTTGTGACCTCCACCTCTTCAAAGCCGCGTTTTTCCAAAAGATCGGCACAGAAATATTCAAATTCGTGCCCCTCCATTTCATCATAGCTCCGCGTCTTCGGTCTTCTTCTACGAAAGAGAAAGACAATCAGAAGTACCAGAACCACCAACAGAACGGCTGCAAGGATGATGGTAAAAAACTGTGACCGCTCCACGCTTTCTATTAACTGCATCATTTCTGTTTATTTATTCCTCTCTTAACTGTTCCGTCCTTCCTCTCATTTCCTCCATGCCTTAAACAGGGTTCCGATCTCTTTGCCTTCCAGAATACGGATGACATTTACCGGATCGTCACCATTGGCAATTACCATATCCGTTCCGGCTTCGTTCGCGATCTCTGCGGCTGCAAGCTTCGTTGTCATGCCACCTGTGCCAAACGCGCTGTCCGGTCCCTTGGCGCAGGAAAGCAGATCATCATCAATCTTTTCCACGCAGCTGATAAACCGGGCGTCCGGATTGCTTCTTGGATCATCGGTATAAAGCCCGTCAATATCAGATAGCAGAATCAGCAGATCGGCTCCTATCATTTTGGCAACAAGCGCGGACAGGGTATCATTATCCCCAAAATTCCCATCCAGAATCTGATCCGTGGAAACCACATCGTTTTCATTCACAATTGGAATCACTCCCATGGTAAGCAGCTCCTGTATGGTATTGACTGCGTTAATCCGGCTGATTCCGTTCGTAACCACGTTCTTTGTAACCAGAATCTGGGCAATAGTCTGATTATATTCTGCAAAAAGCTTCTGATAAATCATCATCAGCCTCGCCTGTCCAACTGCTGCACAAGCCTGTTTCATTGGCAGGGTGGAGGGCTTTCCCTGAATACCGAGTGCCTTTCTTCCGGCTCCGATTGCTCCGGAAGACACTATGATAAGCTCCTTGTTCTGATTATGAATATCAGTAAGAATCCTCACGAATTTCTCAAGCTTTACCAGATTTAAGTGTCCGGTATCCGTATGCGTGATTGTTGATGTTCCAATCTTGATCACAACCCTCTGTTTATCCTGTAAATATGCTCTGCTCATCTCATCCTCCAAATATAACTGTTCAGTAATTCATCCTGTCCGGACTACGTTCTTATACACCCAGGTCCATTCATAAGCTGCCGTTTGGTACGAATTGACTGAACTGCTACACATCATATCACATTGCAAGTGAAATTCAAATAAAAACCTTGCTTTTTTGCCCAAATTACATATATGATGTAATGAGTGAAACGAATATCCTGCGAAGCAGGATGTAAAGCACGAAGTGCGAATTCGTAAGTAAAGCACAGTATTCATCATAAGCAGATAATCATGGAATTACTTATTTTCTCATTAGAAAGAGGCAGAAGGAGCCAAATATGTGGATTGCAGATCATTGGAAAGATTATGAAGTAATAGATACCTCCTGTGGGGAAAAGCTGGAGCGCTGGGGTAGGTACATCCTCCTTCGTCCAGATCCGCAGGTCATCTGGAAAACCGAAAAAACCGTTCCTGAATGGAACCGCTTAAACGGACATTATCACCGCAGCTCCAAGGGCGGCGGTGAATGGGAATTTTTTAAGCTGCCGGAAGAATGGACCATCTCTTACCGCGAACTGAATTTCCGGTTAAAGCCGTTCAGCTTCAAGCACACCGGGCTTTTCCCTGAGCAGGCGGTCAACTGGGACTGGTGCAGTGAACGCATCAGGGAGGCAGGACGTCCTGTGAAGGTGTTGAATCTCTTTGCCTATACCGGTGGTGCTACCCTCGCGGCTGCAAGTGCCGGAGCGAGCGTTACCCATGTTGACGCTTCCAAGGGCATGGTCACCTGGGCAAAGGAAAATGCGGCAGCTTCCCACTTAGAGGATGCCCCGGTCCGATGGCTGGTGGATGACTGCGTAAAGTTCGTAGAGCGTGAGATCCGCCGCGGCAACAAATACGATGGAATCATTATGGATCCTCCCTCCTATGGACGCGGTCCCAAGGGAGAAATCTGGAAGATTGAGGAAAGCATTTATCCCTTTGTGGAACTTGCAGCGCAGCTCTTAAGTGATGATGCACTGTTTTTCCTCATCAACTCCTATACGACGGGACTTCAGCCTGCCGTATTAAGCTATATGTTAAGCACCGTCATCCAGAAAAAGCGCGGCGGTGAGGTACAATCCTCCGAAATCGGACTGCCGGTTTCCTCAAACGGGCTGGTGCTTCCCTGTGGAGCAACCGGCCGGTGGTTTAACTAGATTCCACGCCTTGCTTTTCTTTAGGGATAGTGTATACTGTAAGAGGTGCTGCAAAGCGCCATGAAATTTGTCAAATATAAGTTGAAGATCATAGAAACGAGGTAAAAACAATGCCAAAGATTATTTTAACAGGAGACCGTCCTACCGGAAGACTTCATGTGGGTCATTATGTAGGTTCTCTCCGCAGACGTGTCGAGCTGCAGAATTCCGGCAAATATGACAGCATTTACATTATGATTGCGGATGCACAGGCACTCACCGATAATGCTGAGAACCCGGAGAAGGTTCGTCAGAACATCATCGAAGTCGCACTTGATTATTTATCCTGCGGTCTCGATCCCGAGAAATCCACCCTGTTTATCCAGTCACAGATTCCGGAGCTTTGTGAGCTGTCCTTCTATTATATGAATCTGGTTACCGTATCCCGGCTGCAGCGTAATCCTACTGTGAAGTCCGAAATCCAGATGCGTAACTTTGAAGCCAGCATCCCGGTCGGATTCTTTACCTATCCGATCAGTCAGGCTGCCGACATCACGGCATTCAAGGCAACCACCGTTCCGGTTGGTGAGGATCAGCTTCCGATGCTTGAGCAGACAAAGGAAATCGTCCGCAAGTTCAATGCCGTTTATGGAGAAACCTTAGTTGAGCCGGAAATCCTTTTACCGGATAACAAGGCCTGCCTGCGTCTCCCCGGTACAGACGGCAAGGCCAAGATGAGCAAGTCCCTTGGCAACTGCATCTACCTTTCCGATACCGAAGAGGAAGTCCGCAAGAAAATTATGTCCATGTATACCGACCCTACCCATTTACAGGTTTCCGACCCTGGACATATTGAGGGCAATACGGTATTTACTTATCTGGATGCCTTCTGTAAGGATGAGCAGTTCGCAGAATACCTTCCGGAATATGCGAATTTAGACGAATTAAAGGAACATTATCAGAGAGGCGGCTTAGGCGATGTCAAGGTAAAAAAATTCCTGAACAACGTTCTTCAGGAGGAACTGGCACCGATCCGTGCACGCCGTAAGGAATGGGAAAAGGACATTCCCGCTGTCTATGAAATTCTTCACAAAGGCTCCATAGAGGCAGAAAAGGTAGCCGCACAGACACTCGCTGATGTAAAGAATTCCATGAAGATCAACTACTTTGAAGATCATGCCCTGATCACCGAACAGGCAGAACGCTTCAAAGCCGAATAGTTCCAATACGATAGTAAGAGGTATTTGTGAAAGCACTGAAAATCACTGAAACCAAAAACTTTATGGGAATTTTATTAAAATCCGACTGCTTTGAGGATTTTTTACTGGCGGAAGCTTCCATTACGACGTACAACACCTTCACCATTGACGGGCATATTGTTCCCGCCTTTTACAAGGGAGATGTGAATGCGCCGGATGAGGAAGCTTCCTATCAGTTTTCCTGCTGGAAAGACCTACAGGAGCTTTGCTTCCAGTTCATCCGTGGAAAGAGGACTCCTGTGCGCTTCCATTTTACACTCTATCTGAAGCCGGATAAGATCAAGGCCCTCTTTGCTTCCGAACGCTTTAACAAAGAGCATGACGCACTCCCGGAAGAGCTTGACCAGCTAGTCTTGAACATCAAATATCAGGAGGGTTCGCTTACGCTCATTACTGCGGTATCTTATCACAGCTTTGTCATGGATAAATCGGCAGAAAGACTTTGGGATCAATATATGATTCAGTTCCTCGAATCAAAAAAGATCTTTTTTGACTCTGAATAACTACTTATTTAAGAAAGGAGATTTCCAATGAAAACAGCTACCCTGAAACGAATCATTGCCTCTATCACGGCCGTCACAATCTGTTCACTCGGCATTTTCATCACACCCTGGCTCGGAATAGGCGGCACAGATGCCCATGCTGACGGAGAAGTTCACAGCGTCTACACCAATGAGCTTATTCCTGCATCCCAGGCATCCCAGCGGCCAATTGCCGTCATGATGCCAACCGATAAAGCCTGCCAGCCTTCCTATGGCATCAGCCGTGCCAAGGTTCTTTATGAAATCATGGAGGAAGGCAATATTTCCAGACAGCTTGCCATTATTGACAACTGGCAGGATCTTCAGCGGATCGGCAACATCCGCAGTTGTCGTGATTACTACATCAGTATTGCTACCGAATGGGATCCGATTCTGATACACTTTGGTGGTGTCTACTATATGAAGGACCGCATCACAGCCCCGGATATCAACAATTTATCCGGCACAAGTGAATATGGCACCGGTGGTGACCACCCCGGTTCTGGTCAGTTCTATCGTACCTCAGACCGGAAAGCACCACACAATGCCTACATCAGTGCTTCTGGCATTCAGACAGCCTGTGCAAGTCTTGGATATTCCCTGACTACCCGTCAGGAATACTACAATGCCAGCCATTTCAATTTTGCTTCCGGGGTAAACTCTCTGGAACAGTATGCATCTGCAATCCCAGGAAATGTGATTGATCTGTCCAAGA
>FR902863.1:0-25996 GCA_000438155.1 Firmicutes bacterium CAG:95 | reverse complement strand
CCCTATACCAAGAGCTATTTCACCTATGATGCAGCTTCCGGCCAGTATTTGAAAAACATTCACGGTGCTGCACAGGTAGATGGCATGAATGGTGAGCAGCTGACTTTTTCCAATGTGATTATTCAGAATACCAACTGGTCCAAGCGGGATGCAAAAGGTTATCTGGCTTTCCAGACAATTGATTCTACAAGTGACGGCTATTATTTTACCAAGGGTCGTGGTATCCACATTACCTGGAAGAAGACATCAGACTATTCTCCGACGAAATATTACGATGATAACGGAAATGAAATCCAGCTCAATGAAGGAAAAACCTATATTGCCATCGCCCAAAAGGATCGGACTTTATTATATTCCTGACCACTGTTTAATGATTAAATTCCCCCATGACGGACAGATCAATTGCGCTTCCATCAATTAACGTATCCTGCGCATTCTGCTGTCCGTCATCGGTGGATGGTATTGTACCGTCCAACTGTCCCAGCACACTTTCTGCCCGTAATTGCAAAACCGTCCATAGCGTCTCCTTTGCTTCCTCATATTCGGCTGCGGTATAAAATGCGGTCGGATCGGTCTCAATCCTCTCTCCTTGTCCCTCTCACTAAATTCATGCTGCGTCTTCGACTTGCATTCATTAAGTGTTCCGGCCTCAAATAAAGAGTTCACAGTTTTTTCACTTTTCCCCCTTAGTCTGCATCCTTCAGCTTGGAATACAGTACTACCGCATCTCCTTCTTTAATATAGGTAAGTCCATTGGGAATAATCGTCCTGTTCTTACGCCGGATCATGACGATCAGCTCCTGACGGGAAATATCCAGATCCTTGATCTGCCTACCAACCCATTCATTTTCCTGTTTCACAATGATTTCTTTCAGATTGATATATTCCTCACCGTTATAATGCTTTGCTCCGATGACAAGTGTGTCATTTTCCAGCAGAACCGTATCCCCGTTCGGAACCAGTGCCTCTCCGTTCCGGATAATCGTAACCAGAATAATCTGCGGTGGAAAAGCAACCTCTTTTACCTTTTTCCGGCACCAGGAATGTCCCTGCGGGATCACGGAGGTGACAAATTTTAATTCATGTTCTTCGGAATGAAATGCCAGCATACGCAGCTTCGTGTACTGCTCCACGAAACCTGCGGAAATAATACCGGTTGGAATCGCAACCATTCCGACACCCAGAAAGGAAATGACAATCGCCATGACCTTTCCCATTGTCGTCACCGGGTAGATGTCACCATACCCCACCGTGAGAAGCGTTGAAACCGACCACCAGATTCCCGAAAACGCATTGGCGAACTGCTCCGGCTGCGCCTCATGCTCCAGACTGTACATGCACAGGGAAGCTGCCACCATGAAGATCAGGATCATGCAGATCGAAGAAATCAACTGATTTTTCTTATCATTTAAGACATTAATAATCACGTTAAAAGCATCATACTGCGCGTTGACCCGGAACAGCCGAAAGATCCGGATCACACGGAACATCCGGAAGGCCACCGCTCCCA
Organism: Firmicutes bacterium CAG:95; assembly: GCA_000438155.1. GTDB lineage: Bacteria > Bacillota > Clostridia > Lachnospirales > Lachnospiraceae > Suilimivivens. The sequence goes on along the minus strand of FR902863.1, from coordinate 24,486 downwards.
TCGGAAACAAAATCGGCAGATAATAAGGAAAGAACGTAAAGAAATCAATCAGTCCATATAGCGAAAACACAAAGGCCAGTACAGCTTTCCAGTATGGCTTGTTCGGATACAGGAAATCTGCTGTCCAGATGCGCAATACATATTCCACCGTAAAAATAAGAATCGTGATAAGCTCCAGTACATTCAATACATTGGCATAAGGCGCCGACTCATCAAATGTCTGGAATAGGGTCACAAACAGATTCAGCACAATGGTCACTACAATAAAAATATCAAATGCACTGCTTATGAAATCCTTGCGGTTTCCAATCTGAATAATATCAAAAACACGTTTCTTCGTCTTATACATGTAAGATGATCCGTCCTTTCCGTTCTGCCCTTTCTTCTCAGGCTTGCTATCTCTTTCCTGCCTGTTTCTGAATTTATCTTGATACATGTATTAAGTATAGCATTCCTATTTCCACGCATCAACACACAGTCATCAATCTGTATAATCCGCGCAATTGTGTATAATCCGGCAGCTTATGAATGAACAACTGTTACATATATAGGGTGAATTATAGAATTTCTACTGTACCTTCCACAGCCAGCTATCCACGTTCCGATCTGCCTCCACGCTTATTTTTCCTGCCAGATCCTGCAGATCGGTCTCAAAGAAATACAGAAGGGTATCATCATTTGCTGCCACTTCCAGAATTTCCCGGTCTGCAAGAATAGAAAGATTGCGGAGATCCTCCTTTACTTTGCAGGTAACACCATTTACACAGAGCATCCCCGTCTTACGCTGATAGGAGATCTTCTGTCCATAAATCATCACAGAAAGGACCAAGGCATCCTGTATATTCAACTGCAGCTCCAGTGCCGCATCCCTTACTGTCTCTTCCTCCCACTGTTTCTGTTCCTTCTCTTCCCGGACAGGAACGCGCTGCTCCTTCCATTCCCGGATCACCGACTGACGAAGAATGTATCCTTCTTCTCCCTTTACAAGTGTAAGCTCCCGCGGAATGCCCATCATCCCGGTATAATATTTCCCGGGGTTTTCTGTGCGCATCCAGTGCACCAGGACGACACGCCCCTGCAGATTGGAATAGGTCTGTCCGGCATATGGCAGCTCATTCTGGTAAGCCATGCGTCCTTCCGAAAGATTCGTGAAATGAAAGCCATCAAAATCTCCTGTGAAATATTCTCCCGATGCCGTAAACAGGATCCACTTTTCCCCTCCCTCTTCTGTAGGAACCGGGCGCAGATCCGGACATTCTCTGGCTGTAATAAAGGGAAGCTTCTGTGTCAGCTCCCAATGCTCAAGATCCTCAGAACGCAGAATGGCATAGACATGATTTTTTAAGTAAAGAGACATGATATACCCTTTACTCTCTTCATGCCAGTATACCTTTGGATCCCGGTTTCCTTCGGTCATATTCGGCACAATCACCTCTCCTTTCTTATGAAGTGTTGCACCATGATCGGTACTGTAGGCAATTCTCTGGGTAAACTGTCCTCCTTCACTCCAGGGACTATCCGAGCTGCCGCCTGCCGAAGTGTAGAAAAAGACAAGTGCATCCTTCGGTAAGCCCAGTAACCCTTGTTCATTACAAATTCCACTTCCGGAAAAGATCGTACCATCCTTATCCGGCAGAATCGCCATAGGACGGTGTTCCCAATGTAATAAATCCTTACTGACCGCGTGTCCCCAGCTCATATTATCCCACTTTGTGCCAAAAGCATTGTGCTGATAAAACAGATGATAAATTCCATCCTCAAAAACAAGTCCATTGGGATCATTCATCCAGCCGTTGACCGGTGTAAAATGCATCAGCGGATGCACCTGATCCGATTCCGCAGGATCGTCAGCCTGCTTAATTTGGGTATAAAATGCCTCCGGATAGTTTCCCTCCAGACGAATGGTTTTCCCTATCCACGGTGTAACCGGAAGCGGAGCATAATAATCCACTGTTTCCCCCTCTTCCAACGGAAAAACACGATACTCTAAAACCTTCTGTTCTTCTATATAGAAAGACAGGCGCTCAGCGTTTTCCTTAATTTTTACCGGAATCAATAAAAAGGGGTGCTCGATTTTTGTTTTATAACTGATATTCTTCTGCACGGTTTTCTCCTCATATCTTCTATTACTCTGTTGATTCTGCCTGGTTTACTTCATAATGATCTCTTCATCGGACGGCAGCCCTGCAGACAGTCTGGATGGCTTTTCCATATACCAGTATGCAACGGATGTATAATCATCATATCTCGCTCCTGTCCAGCCGAGATTATCCATGGTCATACGAAACGACGTATGAAAATAAACCGGATCCTTTACATGGAAACGATAAAGTAAAAAGCGCTGCTGCCCATTATACATTTCCTGACTATCATTACCCAGAATTGCATACATGCCGGCATATAGTCCGCTGAAGGTCTGATACTTATGTAATAAAATGTCATTTCCAAACGCATAAGAACCACAGAAATAATCTTCCGTTCCCGTGTAGTTAATTGTCGGATACGGATCTCCATCCAGATACATCTTAGGTTCACCCTCTACCCAGCAGGTATTATGTCCATTCATACCTGCAGCAAAGCTGATCCCTGCAAATATACCCTTTCCTTCAATTCCATCAATGACCGTATAAGCATGTCCCTTCTGCACCGGATGCTCCTGCCGGTATGCTGCATGGAAGTATAGATCCGTATCTGCAAGCTCACCATGCCATCCTTCAATCATATAATAAAGTGTTTCTTCCTTACTGCCACGATTTTCCATCGTCACCTTACAATGCTTCCTCCATTTCGTTCCCCCATCGGATTCTCTGCTGAAAAGCCAAAGCTTGTTCTGTTTAATAAAGCTGATGATAACATTGATTTCTCCTCCTTCTTTTCAAACATAATCTCTGTCCATTTATTTCAATGTACTTATCCAATACAGGAAAGTATATAAAAAAAACACTTTATAATTGTACGATTCTATTTTGAATCCAATTAAAAAAGGACCCACAGGCTACTGTTTCCTGTGAATCCTTCCTTCCGTTCCGGCCTTATTTCCCTGCATCCGGATTATCAATAGGCTCTGCCTTTACTTCATTCCATTTGCCATCTTGTACTTATAAAGCATCTCGGCATGATTCTGTTCTTCAATCTGAATATCGGCCAGAAGCTTGCGGACACCGCTTTCTCCAAATACAAAGACATCCGTATTGTATTCTCCGGAAACCAGCTTTTCCGTACCGATACAGTCGGTTGCAAGGAATGCATCATTCTGCTTATCCTCCGGATTCGTCATGTCATTATAGGTGGCCTTAGGTTTGTAATCACGTCCTGCGCTGTCGTTGCAGTTACATTCCGGAACCGTTCCTGCAAGTACCTGTCCGAGAGAATCGTAATGCTTCTGCTCCTCCTTCTGAAGAGTCTGGAACAGAGACTTCAACTCCGGATCCCTCGCCTGATTTGCATACTTTTCATACTTCTCCACACAGCTTTTTTCCTGTGTCTGTAAATCCTCAAGTGCTGCCCGTTCTTTTTCCTTTAAAATCATGATTCTACTTCCTTTCCTGATATGTTCATCAATATCCTTTAGTATGGGAAGGAATTCATGATTTTATACACTCCTCTTCCATTAAGTAGATCCTTGCATCAAAGTCCTGAAAAAGTGCGGTGCCGGTTTCGAAGCCGGTGCCGCCAAAGCTCGGAGAAAGCACTACTCCTGCCTTATTGAGCAGATCCCCCGGCACATGAAACTCTTCCGTCTCACCCTCCATCGTTATGAGATGCGTCACAACCTGATGAACCACAGAGTTCGGCCGGATATGCACAGGGGAAGCGGTGTTGATGAGATCCCCCATTCTGGTAAGCTCCACCTTCTGCGGAATATGGTAAAAATGATACTGTTTCGTATCATCAAGTCCCTTCGTTTTAAAAAACCGGTGCGTGTCATTCGCATGAGCCAGTCCATTCAGCCAAATTCCAACTGCCTTTTCCCGATCCTGCGCTACAAAGTTCCACCGTATGACATCGGTGTCCCGCTCTCCTTCCTGCGAGAGACCATGCAGACGATAGAACTCACCGAACTGCAATACCCTGCGCCACTTTTTATAAAAAGAAACCTCTTCCCGGATCTTCTTAAGCTCCTCTTTCGACAGATCACAAAGATTGCATTCATATCCGAGGATTCCTCCACACGCAACCGCGAAACGGCTGTATAACGGCGTTACCCGCAGGGTCTGATGATTCGGACATGAAGACACATGCGCTCCCATAACAGACTGGGGATATCCAAAGCTGCAGCCATTCTGGATTTTCGCCCGTGCAACGGCGTCTGTACAATCACTCACCCAGAGCTGCGGCATATAGCACAGCATCCCTAGGTCAAACCGGTTGCCTCCGGAGGCACAGCCTTCAAACAAAACATCCGAAAAGCGGCTCGTCAGCTCTCCCAATACCCGGTACAATCCCAACAGATAACGGTGTGCAAATTCTCCCTGCTCCTCCTTTGAGAGCGCCGGACTGTAATAATCGGACATGTGGCGGTTCATATCCCATTTCACGTAATCCACCTGTCCCCTTCGGAAAACATCGCTCATATCTGCAATGATCCGGTCCTGCACCTTAGTCTGCGTCAGATCTAAAAGCATCTGGTTCCGTCCGACGGCTGCTGCCTTCCCGGGAATCCGTACCGCATACTCCGGATGCTCCCTGTAAAGCTTCGAATTCTCACTGATCATTTCCGGCTCCACCCAGATTCCGAATTTCAGTCCCATTGCATGAATTTTGGCAGATAATCCGCCAAGTCCGTCCGGAAGCTTTTCCGGATTATCCTGCCAGTCCCCTAAGGCTTTCTGGTCATTTTCGCGTTCACCAAACCATCCGTCATCCAGCACAAAAAGCTCGATTCCAGCCTCTGCCGCCTGCCTGGCAAGCTTTAAAAGCTTCCGCTCTTTTACATCAAAGTACATGGCCTCCCACGAATTAATCAGAATCGGCCTCTCCTTCTTCTTCCACGTTCCACGCACAATATGCTCCCTTACAAAGCGGTGCATGTTCCGGCTGATCCCGCCATAGCCTTCCTTGGAAAACGTAAACACTGCCTCCGGTGAAGCAAAGCTTTCTCCTTCATCCAATGACTTTTGAAAGAAATCCGGATGCATTCCCTGTAAAATCCGCACCCTGCCATGGGCATTGCACTCGATCGTTTCCCGATGGTTTCCGGAATAGATCAGGTTAAAGCCATAACAGGCACCGTAGTCCTCCTGAGTGTCTGCCTCTCCGCAGATGAAAAAGGGATTGGCTTTATTGGAGGAAAATCCGGTTGTGGACTCAATCTGGAAACTGCCGGATTGCAGAAGCGTTTCACAGGGCTGCATTTCCCGCGCCCATTCTCCGTGAAAGCTTAAAATCTTCTGTTTTCCCCGCGTACGCAGGTCAAGCTGGGTACTCATCAGCCGCTCCAGAGTCACTGGTGCGCTTCCCTCATTTTTCACAACCGCAAACCGGGTAATGCAGTCGCAGTCCTCCAGCACACTGTAAACAAGCGTTAACCGGACTGCCCCATTCCGGTCCTCCATATGAAGAACAAGTGACTGGGCGTTTTCCGTTTCATCATAGGCACCCGGAAGTCCTTCCGGAGCCTGCTTTTCCATGATTTCAAAATTCTGAAACCGGAAGTCGCTCGTCCGGCTGCCATCGGGATAGGTAAGCTCCACAAAGGGCTGCGCCATATCCCCCTTTCCACGCCCGGACACCTCCAGACACACATCATCCAGCGATACTGCCGGGTGCATCGGATCCTGAATAATGCTGCATCCATTGGGATTGAATATCCGCATTTTCAGCGCCTCCAATGCCTTCTGCCAGGAATCACCCAAGCTTAATTTTTCGCCATAATAAAGATGCTGCAGATTCCCTGCAGGATCCACACAGAATGCATAGGTCGTATGTGCTGTCTCCAACAGGAAATTTCCATTTTCCGCATAAATCATTGTACCGCTTCCTTTCGTCTTTCCTGTAAGGTATGGTTAATCTCGGTAAGCTTTTCATCCGTCAAAATATACTTTTTCGCAAAAATCCAGGTGGCGGCAAGGAGGCCGATAACCGGCAGAATCGTCATGGTCATGCGGAGAATCACAAGCGAAGGGCCGTAGCTGTTCTCTGCCGCCAGCTGCGCCGCATCCGCAGCGGTATCCTGCTGAATGTTGCTGAAATTCAATGCCAGTGCCGCAATCATGGCAGCCACGCCGCTTGCCAGCTTTACCACGAAGGTCTGCATGGAAAAGGTGACGCTCTCATCCCTGCGATAGTTTTTCAACTCTCCGTAATCCACGGTATTCGCAAGGAAAACGGTTGTTAATACGGTCAGCATTCCGAACGCTGCGAACACAAAAAAGCCCGGAATCAGCAGGAAATATACGCTGGCAAGTCCCATAAACATCATGGCCAGCAGTACCAGATAGCCTCCGACTGCCATGACCGCACTGACGTAAAAGACCTTTAGTGCACTGATGACTTTGCGCAGCAGGGGATAAAAAATCATCATGGAAAGAATCTGGATTGCACCGCCAAAGGTATTGAACAGCACATAGCTGTCATTCCAGTTCGTTCCTCCGATATCATATTTAAAGAAATAAATCAGCAGATTCGAGGTAATGTAAAGGGAACAGTTAATGAGCACAATCGTAATCACCACCGTCATTGCCTGATCGTTGGATACAAGTGCCCGGAACATCTGCTTTACCGAAGGAGCATTCAGATCCACGGTGGACTTTTCCTTAATATTCAGGCAGGTAATGCCGATCATAATGACAAACAATACCGCAATAATCAATGCAAACCATTGGAAACCGCACCGTTCCACTTCTCTTGCTGCCTCCGTATTTCCTAAGAAAAGCTTCCCAAGAGCCGGTACAGCAATCATGGTAATTACGGTAATCAGTGCGGATCCCACACCGGCACAGGATCTTGCCAGTGTCGTCAGATTCTCTCTTTCCTTACCGCTTTCGGTAAAAGCCGGAATCATGGACCAGAACGGAATATCCATCATGGTATAGGTTACACCCCAGAGGATATAAAATACCGCCGCATAGGCCACAAGTCCGCTGCCGGACAATGCGGGTGGCGCTGCAAACATCAAAAACAGAATCACTGCATTTAAAAGTGTTCCGATCATCAGCCATGGACGGAACTTTCCCCAACGGGTTTTCGTCTTTTCCACGATGACACCCATAAACGGATCATTGAACGCATCAAAGATCCTCGCAACAAGCAGGATTACGCCCATCGCAACCGCGCTCACTCCCAGAATATCCTGATAATAATAAAGTACATAGCTTGCAGAAAGCATATATACCATATCCTTGCCTACTGCACCCAATCCATACGAAAATTTTTCCTTTCCATTCAGCTTCATGCCTCTATCTCCTTTTCATGTTGAAAACTCTTCCATCCAATTCACAAGCGGCCAGCCTGCAAATGCTTCCTGTACAACTGTTTTCCGACAGCCTGTTATTCTTCAACTCTCAGCATCCATCTGTCCGGCACAAACGACCTCAAACTTTACCGTATATTCTCCGAAAAGGCTTCCTGCCATGGTAAGCTCTGCGCTTCCTGCCATTCCGCAGGTACGCACATACGTGCCGCCCATACCGCCCTGTAAGCTGATCGTCGAAGATCCGATGATCGAAAGCGGTCCCTTTACTGTCAGGGTCAGGGGTTCGTTACAATAGCTTAACGTACTTCCTTCCTCACTGACTGCACGCAGCCGGATCGCTGCCACATCATACGTCGTTTTTTCTGTAAGAATCGTATGGGAACAGTCTACCAGTAACTGCGGCTTGTTCACGGGGCGTTTCTTTACGGTTTTCACGACCTTACCGTCACGAATTGCTTCAAACCGGTACTCTGTTGCCGTTCCGCCCCAGTTACCAATATATTTATTATAAAGCTCAACGGCATCTGCCATTTTCATTCTGCGCAGCAGCATGCATTTTGCCGCAAGAAGGATGGTTCCAGCCGGCAGATGATTCAGTCCGTTCTTACTCACGGACTGCAAAACCTTCTTCACATCCTTCGCTTTTCCCTTCGAAAAGTTCTCCCCGATCTGCAAAAGCTCGCCGATAAAATCATCAATGGCAATCGGCCCATGCGGCAGGTGGGTGTAAGGGGAATCCGCTGCCCGAAACTCCTTTACAAACCGGTCGTTCTTATAAAGTTTCACACTGTCTGCATTCGTCACGGCATAGACATCCCGGATAAGGCACGCCGGATACTCCCCGATGTCCATGGAAGAAGTGATTTCCAGCACATCCTCTTCTCCCTGGCTTGCGTAGAGCGCTGCTGCCAGCTTCGGATTCCGGAACAGGTCAAGCACGCCATGATAGCAGACCCGGTCACCGCTTCCAAAATCTTTGTGGGTATTATAATCAAACATGCACCAGCCAAAGCCCCCGGCAATCTCCTCTTCCCCATAATAGGCATCCAGGACATTCGCATGACGCAGCAGATGCTCTACCCGGTGCTGTTCGCAGTCAAAGGCTTTCGTTGGAAACATATGCCCATTGTATTCACTGATCAGATACCCTTTCGAACCGTCCGGCGTCACATCCTTTTTCTTCCGGCATCCCCGGTTGTTTCCCTCATGCGAAAAGTCATTGAACGCATACACATCCTCAAGCAGGGAACTTTTTTGCAGGTAACGCACTCCACTGGTCTGCCGCATCGGATCGAGTCTGTGGGCAGCCTCATTCGTCCTTTGATAAAATGCATCGTCATCCTCGGATTCGTTGATGCGCACGCCCCACAAAATAATGGACGGATGATTCCGGTACTGCACTACCATGTCTTCTGTGTTCCGCACAGCCTGATCCTGCCACTCCTGATCTCCGATGTACTGCCACCCCGGAATCTCCGTAAACACCAGAAGCCCCAGTTCATCGCACCGGTCAAGAAAATGATGAGACTGCGGATAATGCGAGGTACGCACCGCATTCAGCTTCAGTTCGTTTTTCAAAATATCTGCATCCCATTTCTGCATGGATTCCGGCATCGCATATCCCACATAAGGATAGCTCTGGTGCCGGTTCAGTCCCCGCAGTTTCAGCTTCCTTCCATTCAGATAAAAACCGTCCCCGCAAAAATGCGCTTCCCGGAACCCGATCCGCGTTTCCACCGAATCCAGGCACGCACCGTCCCGGTACAGCTCCGTACGTAGTGTATACAGGAACGGATGCTCCACATCCCACACGTTGATCTCCTCAAAGGTATGCTCCAACACATTCCGATCGAGTAAATAAGCACTGGAAGAAGCCTCTTCCTCCTTTGTCCACAGTAGCGTCTGCCGGATCATCAGTCCCTTTTTTGACAGCTTTTCCTGAAAATCAGGCAGATTTTTGGCATTCAGGGTGATTTTTTCTCCGTGAAGCTGTAAGGTAATTTCACTCTGGAGCGTCCATTTCTTTCCTAAAGAAGCCTCCTTGCATTTCACACCGGAACCAGAGATTTCTTCCAGATGTTCCGCTTTCTTTCCCCCCTGCTTTCCCAGTCCTGTACTGTCCGGACTGACCACTTCTTTCCATGCCGGAATCGTCATCGGATACACATCGGCAATGGAATCCTGTTCCTTCACTTCCAGATATACTTCCCGGTAAAGACCGCCAAAGGTCATATAATCAATCACTTTTCCAAAGGGAGGAATATTCTGGCTCTCTGTGCTGTCCACCTTCACCACCAGCACATTTTCTTCCCCGTAAATGAGTGCCGGTGAAAGATCGGTCTGAAATGCTGTATAACCGCAATGATGCTCGTTCAGAAGTTCCCCGTTTAAGTATAGCCATGCACTGTGCCCTGCTGCCTCTATCGTAAGCAGTACCCGCTTGCCCTGCCAGTCCGCATCCGGCCGGAACACCTTCCGGTAAGTGAAAATTCCCTGATACAGGCTCTCATCAAAATAATGCAGCGGCACCTCCTGCACCGTATGCGGAAGCTCTGCCTGCTCCGCTCCCTGCGCTGCGTCAATCGTCTGCAACCCAAGGTATGACTCTTCAAAACCTTTTAAAAACTGCCAGTTCCGGTTCCAGTAAATTCGTTTCTGCTGATCCGTCATCCCGTTCTCCTTTCCGAGTCAGTAGCTTTTCACATCGACATCACCAAACAGGATTTTCTTAATTGCTCCTTCATTCAGGTTCTCGCCGATCGCAATGATCACTTCCTGTCCTGTCGGGATCGGCTGGAAGTCGAATGCATCCTTTGACGCATTGAGCTGATACCAGGCTCCCGTCTCGTCCTTCAAAAAGCCCTTCACACGGAAGATCTTTCCACACCCCGGATCCTGCATGATCTGTTTTACCTTATCAGGAAGCGTCTCCTTCGTAACCGGCGCATTCATAAAATACAAAGAATCGAATCCCAGATGATTTTCCAGATCCATTTTGCGATAGCTGGAAGAAACATATCCACATCCGGACAGTCCCTGTAACTGTTCATCCGTCAGGGCTTCCATATTCCCGGCTATGATCTCATCTTCTGCGAGCTTCCGGCTGCACTGGATATTCTCCATAGCCTGCTGCAAATGCTGGATCGTTCCTTCGATCTGCCCCTTCGTTGCCAAGTCCGCATGACTTAACACGATTTTCCCTGCGCTTGCCGCCTCCGATGCCAGAATAAAGTCTGCCTCCTGTGACAGCTTCTTTTCCAGCTTGGCATCGACAATGGCAATCACATTCTTTACCTCGTACCACTGATCGAGCGGTTCTTCGTGAAGTGCATCGAAAAATTCATCCACATCATAAATTCCGGACGGCTCTACCAGCACCCGGTCATACCCGGACATGCCCATCGCAATCAGCTTCGTTTTAAACCGTCTTCTGTGACAGTCGCTGTCACACCCGCCGGAAACCATTTCCAGATCACACTGGTCTCCTAATAATTCCTGCAAAAGAAGCATATCCACATTGACTGCGCCGAAATCATTCTCCAGAATTCCAATCTTCAGTCCCTGTTTCATCAGGTACTGCGCATATGCTTTGATGAATGTTGTTTTACCGGATCCCAGGAAACCGGTAATTAAATCAATCTGTACCATAGGACACCTCTTTCCATGCTATATTCAAGCTCTCTTATATATTCAAACCCTCTTATATCTCTATATTTCTGTTTACATTTCCTCTCATCCCAGTGAATCCTTCAATGCTTCTGACCAGATCGCAGTCAGCTTCTCCAGTCCGAATGCTGCATTGGCAGGGCTTGTGGAAGGCAGCACCTCCGCCGTCATTCCCAGTGTTTTCTGCTGATATTTCTCAAAATACTTTCCCGACGTCCTGCCATTACAGTAAATATGCTGAATCTTCGACTGTTCCACCACGGTGCGAAGATCGGTCGGCACCACATTCTTAATGCTGCTGTCACTTGATCCGATAATGTCACAGCTGTAAATCGTATCCCACAAGGCAACATGATGAGCTGACAGCAGTGTTTTCTTTTCTTCAATCGTGGTTGGTACGTTCTCATGAAGCACCGCACTGATCACCTTCCAGAACCGGTTCTGCGGATGCCCGTAAAAGAACATCTGCTCTCTGGATTTGACCGATGGAAGACTCCCCAGAATCAGGATCTTTGAATCAGCATCATATAACGGTGGAAACGGATGGGTAATATGCTCGTATTTTTCTTCCTTTAAAGTCTTCTTATTCAACGGAATTTCCTCTGTTCTTGTTCACTGGGTTGTTCTCCTATCTTGCATCATTACTGAATCATATTCTTACGGTCTTGGCAGCATATGCTTCGATCTGTACTGAATAGTTACTTTTCATCATATGTATCCAGGAAATGATGCCGTACTCCTTTTTCCTTATAAGCAATGACGGTATCAATATGCACATTCTCCACACTTCGGAAAATGCACTTCTCCACATCCGGATTGTTTTCCTTTAATTTACGGATCAGCTCCTTCGTCTCCTGACGCTTGGAATGATTCTGTCCGTTGTTGCAGGTCGTACAGGTATCCGTAAACTTGCAGGCACACTGGATAAAATGAAGCCCGTTATAATCACGCCATGCCTTGATGTCATCCTCACGGATATAGTACAGCGGTCGGATCAGCTCCATTCCCTCAAAGTTCGTACTGTGAAGCTTCGGCATCATCGACTGGATCTGGGCGCCGTACAGCATTCCCATTAAGATCGTCTCAATCACATCGTCATAGTGATGTCCCAGCGCGATTTTGTTGCATCCCAGTTCCCTTGCAAACGCATAAAGATTTCCGCGGCGCATTCTTGCGCACAGATAGCAGGGGGACTTCTCCACGGTATATACCGAATCAAAAATATCACTTTCAAAAATCGTAATGGGGATCTGAAGCGCTCTGGCATTGTCCTCAATTACCTGACGGTTTTCCTTATTATAGCCCGGATCCATCACCAGATACTTGACTTCAAAATCCACCTTGCTGTATTTCTTCAATTCCTGAAACAGTTTTGCCATCAGCATGGAATCCTTGCCGCCGGACATACAGACCGCCACCCGGTCTCCATCCTTGACCAGTTCATAGTCTTTCAATGCCTTAATGAACGGACTCATTAAAGAGGTACGGAACTTCTTCTGCAGACTGTGTTCCACCTTCCGGCACAATTCGTCCTCCTGCTGGTTCTGCATGTCATAGCGCAGCCATCCAAGATACCCTTCCTGCAGACTGTAAGCTTCGTAGCCCTGATCGCACAAGGCCTGTGCCAGATCCACGCTGATAATTCCCCGCGCACAATACAGAATGATCTTCTTTGACCTATCCTCCGGCGGGTTCGACACAAGCTCCTGCGCATCCGCCCAGACAGATCCCGGAATCAGTCCATAGTTCCGGTCATATTCATTCCGGATGTCGATAATCAGAAGTTCCTCCTGGTTCATTTCCATAAGTTCTTTTGCTGTTATTTCCATTGCTGTTTCTTCCTGTTCCAATCTATATTCCTGTAACTGAATCGTAACTGTTTCTTACGGCTTCTTCCTCTTTCCGGTTCTGCGACAGCGTACCGATCGTAATTCCTAAAAATACGATGGCAAGCAGCAGCATCGGCGCCACCACATAGCCATGCAGCGAATCCAGTATGGTGATTCCCGTAAGATACTTTACGCCTTTCATTCCCATATAGCGGTTCATGACAACCGCTCCGACTCTCGCTCCCGCATTAACTAACAGATTTAAAACCAACGCCACAATGCTCATGACAAAGCCGGTTCTTTTGGAAGCGCACATCAAAACGATGCAGCTTACCAGATAAAGCAGAAATATCAGAATCGTTGACCAGAGATTCACGGTATGAACCACCGGCTCATCCAACTGAATTCCTGCGCTAAACAGCGGGAAAAAATTTTCCTGATTACTATGAAGCAGGATTTCCAAAGCAACTCCTAAAAATGTGAATGCGGTTGCAATTACCATTAAAATCTTTGAAGTCCGTGTGACCATAACTACCTCCCTTTCGATTGTCCCTTTTTCTCTGAGGCACATTATAACATATATCCAGCGATGTTCCAATAAATATACTACACAACTGAAATTGCAAAAAGCCAGAAAACGATTATGCCTTTTGCACTCTCGTTTTCCGGCTTTTCCTAAGGCTTTTCCTTCCTCCCTACTCCTCAAGCATCTTCGGGATGAAGATCCTTGCATATTCGGTCCAGAACTCCATATTGTGCTCTCCCTTGGACTCCATATAGCAATGCGGCACCTCGTACTTATCGAGAAATCTGTGAAACTCACGGTTCTTTTCAAGCAGGAAGTCCTCGGTTCCACACGCCATATAGATATCCGGCATCTTCCGCTGTTCATTCAGGATCTCTTCTACCAGCACCTCCGGATTATAGCGGCTGATCTCAATCCGGTCCAGATCTCCGAAGCAGCCGTGATAGTACTCATAATTGGCAACCTCGTTTGATCCTCCCGGCTGCATATGGGCAATCTCATGGATAATGAGTGCCGAAGAAAGCGCAGCCACCTTCCCGAAGGTCTCCGGATACTGTAATGCCGTATGCAGCGCCCCGAAGCCGCCCATGGAAAGCCCCATGATATAAGTCTCTTCCGGATTCATGGCAAGACCAAAGGTCTTACGGATATAATCCGGCAGTTCCTCTCCGATAAAGGCTCCATACTGATGTCCGGTAGCCGGACCATCTACCCAGAAGCCGTTTTCTCCGCTCGGCATCACGATTGCGAAATTGTAAAGTGTACTTAAATTATCCGGCACCCAGTTCTCTGCAGCACCGGTATATCCATGCAGAAGAAAAAGGGTCTTCATCCGTTTCCCTTTACGCTTCTGCTCAATCTGCCAGGTATTGCAGAAATCTCCCGGAATAATCATCTGAAACTGCACCGTCCTGCGCAGACAGTTTGAGAAAAAATCAATAGTTAAATGTGCCATTCTTCATCCACTCCTTTTCCAGTCCTTATGCAGACCTTCTATAACCGGAACCGTTCAATGATGGTTCCTAATTTTACAATGCTGTCACGGCTTTCACGAAGCAGCTCATAGCCCTCTGTGGTCTTTGCAGCAGCATCGGAGGATTTCTCCGCGATCTGGCTGACACCCTGTGCGGACTGGCTGATCGTTTCACTGACATTGGTCACATTCTCTGCAATATCACTGATCTGCTCATCCAGCTTTGTAATCTCACTGTAAACTCTTCCCATTGCATCCGCAAAGGTATTGGCATCCGCCTGATATTCCTTACCGATCTCCCTGAAGGAATTATAATCAAGCACTACCGTATTCTCCAGGAAATCCATAATCGTCGTCATACAGTCGGTCATACTGTTAACGGCACTGTTAACCTCTGTAACCATTTCCGTAATGCCATCCACCGTTGCATAGGTCTGATTTGACAGATTTCCAATCTCTGTTGCCACAACGGCAAAGCCTTTTCCCGCTTCACCGGCACGTGCTGCCTCAATATTGGCATTCAGGGCAAGGAGATTGGTCTGGGACGAAATCTGTTTAATGTTTTCGGTCAGATTGTTAATCTGGTCAACCGCCCTGGACTTCTCAATGGCTTCCTTGGTTTTTATCTTCATCTCCTCGAAAATTGCCAGTGCCTTATTGCTTGAAGAAATGGTTGTGCTCTGGAGCCGGTCAGCTCTGCCCTTCACCTGTACTGAGGTCTCCTGTCCTTCCTTTGAAAGCTTCTTTATATCTTCCGTATTTTGCTTAATACCATCAATGTTACCGTTAATCATGGATGCACTTGCTGTTGTCTCCTGCATGCCGGCTGCCATTTCCTGCGTGGTTGCGGAATTATCCTCTGCCATTTCACTGTTTGCGTGCATGATGGAATCCAGCTTATCCATACCAGTCAGAATGGTTGTCTCCGCAGCTGTAATGTCTCCGATCAGTTCACGGAATACCTTTCTCATATCACTGACAGCTCCCGCCATCACACCGGTTTCATCCTTACGCTTTACCAGGGATTCCCCTGATTTTGTTTTCTGGAAATCAAGATCCGCTGTCTGACGGATGACCTTCGTGATGCCGGTAATCGGAGCAGCAATACTCCTGCTTAAAATAACCGCAAGTACGATACAGATAAGCAGACATACCACACAGGTTCCGATCATCATGGCCGACAGGCTTACAGCATCTGAGGTAATCTCACTGTCCGGGGCAGACAGAGCTACCATCATTCCATTATCCAGCGTATAGAATACCGCACTGGTCTTTGTTCCGTTACTGCTAAAGCCCTCTACCTGTCCCTCATTTGCCGCATCACACATCCGTGCCTTTTCATCTGCCGTCATCCCAAGCTGCTCAAGATCCGCGCCGTTTTCCATCTCGGGATGGTACATAATGGAGCCATCCGGCTTATAAAGGAAGGAATATCCGGTAGAAAATGCCTTTGTTTTTTCAACCATTCCCGTAATCTGTGAAAAATCAATATCCATTCCGATAATACCAACGGATTCCCCGTCAACATACAGCGGAACAACATAAGAAATCATATAAACATTCACATTACCGTTGAGATAAGGATCCATCCACAACGGTGCACCGTTCTCTACAGGAACATAATACCAGCCGACATGCTCCACATCCGTTTTGTCATACATGGTAAAGTCCGTTGGTACAGAACTGGTGAATTCCTCGTCCGTGCTGTTTCTGGTAAGGAAAATACCGGAAGTCGGTTCCGTAAAATCAGGATTGTACCGCACATAAACGCAGATAGCACCATCGGTGTGCTCTCCAAACTTCACAACATCACTCATAATGGAATCCGTATACTGCTTCACATAGACTGCACTGCTCTTAAACTCCGAAAAATCAAGCTTATTCATTGCAATACTGCTTAAGGTATCTACGGACTGTTCGATTTTCGAAATCTGTGCATTAATCTGTTCCTGCTCGTTCCGGCACTTCAATGCCAGCTCCTGTTCAGCCCCCTGATTTGATGTCTGATACACATTCCGAAGACTCATAAATCCAATCGGAATGACTGAAAGTAAGGTACATGCAATAATACTTACAATAATTTTTGTCTTAATGGATTTCATAACTCCGCCTCTTTTCCTGTTTTATGAATAGCTATTGCTTTAATAAATATCCGGAATATTCATTTTCTGTTATTTACTGTTTATTCTCCTCTGTCTGATGTGTTTTACTCTACGACCACAACGCCATCGTCCTTCACGGTAATGGTCATGTCATCCTTTACATAGGAAAGGAACTCTTCGCCAAGGCTGTCTACAACCGGCATGCTGACATTGTCAAGCCACACATCCGCCAGAATGGCTCCGGCTCCTGCCAGTGAGTCAATCGGCTCTGAAAACAGCATACATGCAGGCTGACGGTTCATGGAGCATGCACAGTAAAGAACCAGTCCTCCCGTCGTCGATCCGATGGTTGTCGGCAGACACAAGGCCTTGCCTGCCATCTGCTTTCCATAAAGATCCGGATTGTTCTGATCTCCACAGGTTGCCTTCTTGTCCCCGAACTGCAATGCCTTCTGGAAGGATGCCAGCGTATTTAAGCCTCCGTGGGATACGAGTGCCTTTGCTGTTGTCGTTCCGTTCGCTACAACTCTTCCTTTAAATTCTTTCATCGGGCCGTTCCTCCTTTTGTGATCTGCTCCAGAATTTCCGCATCGGTATAATATCTCGCACTGGTGTAGGTTCTAAGCTTGTTGCTGGAAGTAATGACCGGCATCTTTTCACTGAGCGGATTGTTCATATACATCAGCGGACAAATATAGGAAGTAATGACTCCCGCCTGCTTCAACGTCGCTGCATAAGGGGTTTCTTCAAACTTCTTAAGCACCGCCGGAGCTGCCGTAAATACGGTCGGAATGCAGACCCTTGTCTTTCCGTATTTCTTAAGGCTTTCTTCAATCTTCTTTGTCCAGTCAATCAGCTGGTTCAGACTCATATGCGGACATCCCATAAAGCAGAGCTTCGGAGCCGCATCCTTCTTTTTCCAGATAACCGGGTAACTGCGATATACCCGGTCAAGCTCCGCATCATCCACAACATAAACCTTCGCATTCTCTGTAATCAGATCCTTACCATACTGAACCGCCTCCGGTGTGATATTCTCCACATGATAAAGTCCTACGGCTCCGTTAGAAGCAGTCGCTGCACCAAAGTCCTTCAGATAGGTTTTGGCATCCTCATCCAGCCCTCCCGGAAGCCACTGATCCAGTCCTACGATATAAGGAACCTCCGCCATAACCTTCATTCCGATTGCAGAGCCGAGAAGCTGTGCCTCCGGCTTTTTCGTCGTTTCGATCCTGACAATCCAGGTCGCTTTTCTTCCTTCATCGGTAAGAAGTCCGAAGTTCGGCACAAAGCCCGCAACCGAACCCATCAGATCAATAATTCCGGAGTTACGGTTACATCTTGCCCCCAGTACGGAATTGGCATATACCACTGCCGAAGATTCCGACCAGGACAGCACCTCGCCCATCGCCGGTGTATTTCCCACCTCCTTCATATAGCAGGTGCAGGTATATGCATCCTTTTCCATGATTCCTAGTCTGGTAAGCTGCTTCTCATAATCCTCCTGCTTGGAATACATGAAATTTTTAAACACAATATTCTGTAAAAAGGAACTCGGCACATTGGGATCAAGCGGTCTTGGATCTGCCGAAAACTTCTGCTTCGATACATTCCCGGATTCAATCAGGCGGTCCATCAGTTCATAAACCGGGGCCAGTGCCTTTAATCCAAACGAGGTTACCAGGTGGTTATACTGACTCGTTACCGGTACCATGGAATCTGCTCCGAACAATTCCCCGTACCTCACCAGCGTCTTCATAATTCTGGCAAGGATGTCTCCCTGCTTTCCATCTAGAATTTCCTGTTGCTCTTTCGTTAAATTCAAAATGATCACCTCACTCCTTAAATCTTCATGGCTACTTCATAGGCCCGCCATACGACACTTCTTAAATTACCGACCTGCTTACAGTCACCGACCAGATGTACATTCCGGCTCTCTTCGGCAAGCGGATTGGGAAGATAACCGGCAGAACTGATAACACTGTCACACGGAATGGTGATCTCTCTGCCTTCCTTATCCTTACATATGATCTTTCCTTCTTCTACGGACTGTAAGGTGGTTTCAAGATAAACCGGCACCTTCTGCCATGCAAACCATTCTCTTAAATAGGAGCTGTTCGCCAGACACACACCGGTCTGCGCAATCAGGTCATCCTTCATTTCCACGATCACCGGCTTTTTGCCCTGTAAAGCCAGTTCATATGCAATTTCACATCCGGTAAGTCCACCGCCGACAACGGCTGCCTTTTCCCCCACCGGTGTTCCGGTCAGAAACTCACAGGCTTCCACCATCTTCTCATGTCCCGGAACCTTCTTAAGGACACGCGCAACCGAACCGGTTGCAACGATCACCGGACTTCCGGCAAACGGCTCAAGGCTCCTGATCTCTTCATTAAAATGAATCTCGATATCCAGATCCTTCATCTGCTTTTTGTACCAGGTCAGGAGGTCACGTAATTTACCCTTATAGCTTTCCGCACTTGCTGCGATAAAGGTTCCGCCAAGCTCTCCCTTCTTCTCATGGATTACCGGTTCATGTCCGCGCAGCTTTAACACTCTGGCTGCCTCCATACCGCCGATACCGCCGCCAATAATATGTACCTTCTTCGGACTTGCGGTCTTTACAAGCTTATGCTTCTCCCACTGCATCGTTTCCGCATTCACCGCACATCTTGCAAGGTGCAGGGAATCCGAAAGTGCCTGATCGTTGGGAACACCCTTGTAATGACACATGTTAAAGCATCCGTTATGGCAGAGAATACAGGGACGGATATTGTCCTCCTGTCCATTCATCAGCTTCGTTACCCATTCCTGGTCTGCCAGGAACTGACGGGCAAACCCGGCACCGTCAAGCCTGCCATCCCGGATCGCATCTGCTGCCACACGGGGATCCATACGTCCTGCACACACCACCGGAATATCCACGAACTTACGGATATGCTCCACATCCTCAAGGTTACAGTTTTCCGGCATATAAATCGGGGGATGTGCCCAATACCAGGCATCGTAGGTTCCATTGTCGCAGTTGAGCATGTCATATCCGGCATCCTGCAGATATTTAACCGCCTTCTCCGACTCTGCCATATCACGTCCGGCTTCCACATACTCTTCACCCGGCAATGCTCCCTCTCGGAAGCCCTTGGTCTTCGATTCCACACTGTACCGTAACGATACCGGGAAGTCTTTTCCACAGACCCTCTTGATTTCTTTCACAATTTCCACAGCAAACCGGTAGCGGTTCTCAAAGGATCCACCGTATTCATCGGTACGCTTATTCACATATTTTAAAGTAAACTGATCGAGCAGATAGCCCTCATGTACTGCATGGATTTCTACGCCATCCACTCCCGCATCCTTTAAAAGCTTCGCGGTCTTGCCAAATGCTGTAATAAACTCCTCGATTTCCTCCACGGTCATCTCTCTTGACGGTACCTTATCGGACCAGCGGTTCGGTGACGGACTCGGTGCTGCCGTAATCTTATCAAGATCCATAACAGGCTTAGCCAGAACACGAAGTGCCTTATTCGTATACAACGTTTCCATCATGCTGCTGATCGTAAAGGATCGTCCAAACCCTGCCGTCAGCTGCACGAAAAGCTTCGCACCGGTCTTGTGAAATTCCGGCATCCACTTTGCCAGATCCTGATACATCTTTTCATTCTTATAAAGCCACTTCCCATACATGGGATTGTATACCGGCTGGCAGCCCGGAAGCACCAGTCCACAGTTATTCTTCGCCACTTCCATGATGAACCTCGCTCCATCCTTGTCAAAGTGGTTCACTTCCATCCAGCCTAATAGGTTCGTTCCGCCCATAGAAGTCAGCACAATACGGTTCTTAATCTCGCAATTGCCAATCTTCCACGGGGTAAACAATGGTTCCAGTCTCTGCTCCATAATTACCCTCCTGATAAAAAAATCACAGTAACTATTGTTTGTATAATTTCACATTCGCTGCTTATAAGTATACCATAACTTGTGCAGAATCTCTATATTTGTTGTAAGTATTTTCTGCTTGTCCCCCACTAAACTCGTGCTGCTCCTTTGGCTTGCTCTCGTTAAGTGTTCCGGACTGGTTCACACTAACCTCTACCTGCGCTTCCAGCCTGGTACACCGGATCTTTTTCTCATATGCATGGCAAAACAAAAACATGGCAGCGAGTTTATCACTACCATGTTTCTATATCCTCCATATTCCTGTTATTTTATCTATTCCAAATCCCTTAAACACAGCCGGAACGAACATGCCTGCTGATGCAGACATATCCGGTTTCCAACATAAAAAGCTTATGGCTCAATAATATTAAAATATTTATACTCTGCGGTAACTGTAACGGCATCCATCAATCGTGTCAGGCAGGTCTCATCCCCCTCCTGCTCAATCAAAGCAGCAACGTTCTCTGCATTTTTCTGAACAATAGACAGAAGTCCTGCACGTTTGGTAGTCCATGTCACATCTGCATCTGCATCCTGTATATCCTTCTGATAAAGTAGTACACCATTCTTGACGCGGAGTACATAATTTCCTTCCGGTAATATCAGATTTGCTGTAAAACTCAGATCAGGAACCTTCGTTGTATCTACAAGAATTCCCAGATAATCCAGAAGCATATCAGGTGTCATATGTGAAACAACATCACCGCTACCCTTGCCTCGTGTTGCATCATCAGTATTTGTACCATTTCGCAGCTCCTGTGCAGCACAAAGATAAGCACTGCGCCATGGACCGGATTCTGCCTGATATCCCAATTGCTCTAAGGCATCTGCACACAGATAACGTGCATCCGTATTTTCCGGATCAGCATAAACCAGTGTATTGGTAATCTGGGCAACCCACTGATATTCTCCCCTGGCAAAATCTTCTTTTGCTTTTTCAAGAACAACATCTGTATCACCGAAATATTCTACCAGCTTTTGCGCATAATCCGACGGTGTAAGTTCAGCAAGATGGATAGGATTACCGTCATACCAGCCCATGTATTTCTCATATACTGCCTTTGAATTATGGGAAACGGTACCGTAATATTGACGGGTATACCAGACTTTCTCCAGCTCCTTGGGAAGCCGGAGCATATTGGCAATCTCTGTTTCCGTATAACCTTCATTAATATAAAGCAATGTCTGGTCATTAATGAACTTATATACAGCCGCAGTATTGGTCATATATTCCTGAATCGTATCTTTTCCCCAATGCGGCCAGTTATGGGACTGGAATACCACCTCTGCCTGATCACCATAAAGAGCCAGCGATTCCATAATGTACTCTGCCCATGCGTTTCCGTCACGCACCTGGGCTCCACGAAGTGTATACAGGTTGTGGAGTGTTCCCGTACAATTTTCAGCCATCCACAGAGCATTTTTTGATTCAATCCAGAAATTCATCTCTGCCGGTGCTTCGGTACCCGGGGTAAGCTGGAATTCCATTTCCACTCCATCAATGGTATGCTTTTCACCAGTCTGTGTAATTTCAAGTGTAGGAGAAATATAGCTTGCGCTGCCCCTGGACTGCCCCATACCAATACCTATGGCAAGAGACCCTGTTTCACCGGCCTCGAGCAATGTTCCATACTGATAACTTGCTCTTCGCCCCATACCGGTACCTGCATAAATATTCTCGCTGACAGCATACTTCTCAAAGCCCTCCGGTGCAATTACCTGCACATCACCGGATTGTACGTCTTCTTCCGAAATAATCCCCTTGACTCCACCAAAGTGATCCACATGGGAATGGCTGTAAATCACTGCCTTTACAGGGAAAGTACCAAGCTTCTCTTCCACCAGTGAAAAAGCCGCTGCCGCACACTCGACACTCATCAATGGATCTATTACAATCCATCCTGTATCACCTTTTATGAACGTAACATTTGACATGTCATAGCCACGCACCTGATAAATTCCGTCAGTCACTTCAAAAAGACCATAAATATGATTCAGCTGTGTATTTCTCCAAAGGCTCGGATTGGCTGTATCCGGAGCATCCTGATCCAGAAAGCCATATGCCGTCTGACTCCATACAAGCTTCCCGTTCTCATCATAAATATCCAGCGTATCCGGGGATGCAATCAGACCTTTGGTCGCATTCTCAAATTCCGCAGTATCTTCGAAATCCAGTAATGCATAAACCTCCTGATTTGCATCGATCGTATACTGTGTAGCCGGCTTGCTTTCCGCTGTTAATGCGGATTCGGTAATTGCAGACGGTGTGCTTTCCTCTTCTAATACTGATTCGGCAGCTGCAGACGGTGTGCTTTCCTCTGTTGATGCCGATTCGGTAATTGCAGTCGAGCTGCCACAGGCAGTCATGGTAAATGTCAACACAGCGGTGATCAAAGCCACTGTTTTTTTCCTTTTCATGATATAGTTTTCTCCTTTTTGCACCAATTTTTGTAACGATTCCCTGCCGTAAATTTCAATTAATCGCAGGAATTACAACTAATAGAAATATATCATGTATATACTAAGGGAACAAGCAAACTATTATGAAACAACGTTTTCATTGCGGTAAATCGTCCCAAACGTCGGTAAAACGACATTTTTATTCCGTGGAATTCGTTTTCATGAAAACCACAACCGATTTTGCCGGCTGATTTCCTTCTCTTATATATCTCAGTTTGTCCGTATCAAACAAAATGCAGCCGCAATGTCCCGGAAATGTTGGAAACCATATAATTTTCAGATTCTTACCAATCTCCGGACTATAATCCACGATTTCCAACGTTTCACCATACAGGGTTGCACGTTCATAGCCACGAAGCCATTTTGCATCCATATTCGAAAAAAGACTGGAAAAGGACCTTCCGATCATCTTGTTCAACGGTAACTTTTCCAGAACAGCCAATGCTTCATTTCCATATCGAAAGATCCAGTCCACTGCCTTTTTTTCTTCATTAAATACCATCTCTATATCCGTAAATGCAAAAGGGAGAGCATCGCATATTTTATAATACTGACAATATTCTTCTTCCGTCAGCGGCCGCTTTTTTCTACTGAGCTTTGCAATCATAAGCTCCTGTTTTTTCTGTAATTCTTCTTTGAGCAGCTTTTTCTTCCGCTTCGTATAGCCGATTTCTTCACCATTACACAGCAAAATTTTGTCCCCAATGTCACCGATTGCAGACACTGCGATCATACAGCCACGTTTTACCTCCATGAACCCTTCATCCAGCTGCTTCTTTAATTCCTTCAATGTCATTCGGCAACGGTAAGCACCTCCATCAAGCATATGAATCGTACAATGATCATCCGACATGATCGCATAGAGAATATCTGCATGCCGTATGGCTATTTTAGTACGATTAAAGGTTACTGTAATAAATTCCTGGTGCATAGCTGCTTTCTCCTTCTGATAATTAAAATGGGGATTTTATCATAACAAGAACCAGACCATTTTGTGCTTATCAGCCAAATTTTCGTAACAGTTCATCTGTATCTTCGACCGGCAGAACAACCTGCGTAATGAATTTGGAGGGATCCTTATGCTGGGGCGGACCCTCCAGATAAATGTGACGCAGAGTACCGCGTGGAGAAAATTGATGCTCCGCAGCATATTCTAACAGCCGCCGCCCCACGGCGGGCAGATCCTCGTAAGCGCCATGATGATAGATGCTAAGGGCATCCGTTGGCGGCAGGAGCGTTACAAACTCTCCCTCGCTTCCGGGCGGAACAGCTACGCAGAAGGCTGCCTCCAACGGGGCACTGATGGGATACTCGATAAAATACATCCGTCGTGTGGTGTCCGTCCCATAGGCACGCATGGCCTCCAACGCTGTGTTACGCAGCAGCACCGTCTTCTCCGCAATGGAATCGCTGCAATAACATTTCCGATGGACAAGCTGGCCTGGCAGCCGTAATTTCCTGACCTGCGCGGGCACAGCCGAGGTGCGCTCATAGAGCTTGTGAACTACCCATTGTCTTAAGCCAATGGGCTTCCTGCTTCAATCGACCTCGTAACCTACTATCTCCACAGGCGTTAATTC